>DATCCR010000059.1:0-6119 GCA_036511155.1 Acidimicrobiales bacterium | reverse complement strand
AGTGGCTGCAGTACCGGTTCGCCGGCCCCGTGACCTTCGGCCGTCTCGACCTCCAGATCGTGGCTGACGGCCGCCACTCGCTACCCAGCCAGTTGACCATCAGCGCCGACAGCGGCCAGGCCACGGTGACCCTGCCGCGGCTGGCCGACTCCCCGGTGGCCGGCTCCGTGGTCGACGTGCCGATCGAATTCCCGACGCTCCACGGCACGAGCGTCCGCATCGCCGTGGACAAGGTGCGCATCCAGAACACGCTCAACTACTACTCGCAGACACCCATCGCCATGCCCATCGGGATCGCCTCCGTCGACTTCCCCGGCGTGTCGGCCTCGCCGCTCCCGGCCGACGTACCCACGTCGTGCCGCAACGACCTGGTCAGCGTGGACGGCACCCCGGTGTGGGTGCAGGTGACCGGCACCACGGCGGACGCCCTCGACCGCAAGCCGCTCGCCATCTCCCTCTGCGGACCGAGCGCCGGCGGGCTCACCCTCGGCCCCGGCGACCACACCCTCCGATCGGCCCTGGGCCAGACCGCCGCCTACGACGTGGACCAGCTGGTCTTCGACTCAGCGCCGGGCGGCGGCGTCATGCCACTCGCCTCGGCCACCTCGCTCGCCGCGCCGACGGTGGCCCACTCCCCCGCCGTGGTGGTGCACTCCCAGACGGCCACCACCATCCGCGCCACGATCAGCGGCCTCGACACGTCGCCGGGGGCCGTGCCGTTCGACCTGATCCTGGGCGAGTCGATCAACAGGGGATGGACGGCGACCGTCGGCGGCGGGCCCGGCCTCGGCAAGCCGGTCCTCATCGACTCCTTCGCCAACGGATGGCGCGTCGACCCGGCCTCGGTGGCCGCGCACGTCCACAACGGCCAGCTGGCCGTGACCCTGACCTGGACGCCCCAGAAGACGGCCAACTGGGCGGTGCTGGCGTCGGTGGTGGCCATCATCGCCTGCCTGGTGCTGGCCGTGTGGCCGACCCGCCGGCGTCGACGCCGGAAGGGCGCCCATGGGCCGGGGACCGCTGCTGCGGGCGGAGCGGCGGCGGACGATGTGGTCCCGTCGGCCGAGGAAGCCGCCGCCGACCGGGCGTTCGTGCTCGACGAGCGCCCGAAGCTCCAGATCCCCTTCGGGTCCGAGGGGCCGCGGGCGTCGGTCGTGGTGGCGGTCGTGGCCGCCGCCTTCGCCGGGCTGCTCGCCGGGGCCATCGCCTCGCCCGTGGCCGGCTTCGGCGTGGCCGGGGCCGTGTTGGTGGTCCTCCTGGTTCCCCGCCTGCGGTTCCTGTTGGGACTGGCCGCAGTGGGCTGCGTGGCGGCCGCCGGTGTCTACGTGGCCGTCCACCAGAACCAGGGCCACGTACCGGACAACGGGGCCTGGCCCCAGGCGTTCGGCGAGGCCAGCACGTGGGCGTGGGCCGGGGTCGTCTTCCTGGGGGCCGACGGCGTGGTGGACGCCGTGCTGCGGGCCCGTCAACGACGGATCGACCGCAGGGGACCGGCAACCGGTACTCCGGAGCCGGGTGCCGGTCCGGCCGATCGGCCCGTCGCCGTCAGCACCCCGGGCGACACGGCCGGTTCGATCGGCGGGTGATCGGTGTGCCCGGTGGCGCCCGGCGGTCCCTCCGGATCGCCGTGACGGGCCGGAACTCGCCCCGGCCGGCCTGAACGACCCGGCTCAGACGTTGCGGGCCAGCGCCTCGCTGCCGAGGGCGGCCAGCGTGCCGCGGGCGGTGGCATCCCAGGTGAACTTGCCGGCGTGGTCGAGCGCCCCCGTGCCGAGCCGGCGCCGCAGGACCTCGTCCCGCAGTACGGCATCGAGGCCCGACACCATCCCGTCGGTCCCGTCGACCAGGATGCCGGACTTCCCGTCGTCCACCGCGTCCTCGTGGCCCCCGATGCGGGTGGCCACCGACGGGGTGCCACAGGCACCGGCCTCGGTGACGGTCATGCCCCAGCCCTCACGGAGCGACGACGAGGCGAGGACCCACGCCGAGCGATACAGGTCGACCAGGGCGCGATCGTCGACGAAGCCGGGCAGCTCGATCCAGTCCTCGGCGTCGTGGGTCCGGATCAGCGACTCGAGCGCCGGACGCTCGTACCCCTCGCCCGCCAGCACGGCCCGCAGGTCGGGATGGCCGGCCTTGAGGCGCACCAGCGCTTCGATGAGGAGGGGGAACCGCTTGACCGGCACCAGGCGCCCGACGGCCACCACCAGCGGCGTCTCCGACCGCTCGCCACCCGGGGAGAACCGGGGCTCGACGCCGGGCGGCGTCACGGTGATCCGCTCGGGAGACAGGTGGAGGCGCTCCACGATCTCGGACTTGGACGAGTGGGACAGCGTGACGATGCGGCTGTTCCGGTAGAAGGGCGGGGCGAGCCGGTGTTCGACCAGGTTGCCCATCTCGGCGAGCCCGCGGGGCAGCGCCATCTTCCACATCTCGGCGTGCACGTGGTGCAGGAACGTGATCTGGGGGCAGCGCGACCAGAGCGGACTGAAGAACGGCATGCCGTTCCAGATCTCGACCACGCCGTCGCCCGTGCCGATGCGGCCGACCGCGCCGGACAGGATGGACCGGGGGAAGACCGAGTAGCGGCCGGCCCGCCGGATGACCCGGTAGCCGTCCCGTCGCACGACCCGGCGGCCGCCGGGCACCGACGAGGTGGTCATGGACACGTCCAGCCCGGCCTTGGACCAGGCGGCGATGATCCGGTGGGCGTGCAGCTCGCTGCCGCCCGCCTCGGGGTCGTCGAAGTCCCGCCAGGCCAGCACGTCGATCCGCTTGAGCCCGGACCGCTCGGCGATCTCCCCGAGAGGCAGCCCCGCGAACATCGGGACCGGCCCCGATGCCATCGGGCCGGACGAGGCGGCGCGCTGGGCCGAGGGGTGGTCGGCGGCGACAGCCGCAGCGGCCCCTTCCGAGAGTGGCTCCCACGGGGCGTTGAGTTGGGTGACGGACGCTTCGGCGGGTCGACCGGCCGTGGCGGAGGACCCCCGGCGGACCGGCGTCACCGGCCGACCTCCCCCACGATTCCCCCCGGGTGCTGCATGGCGGGAGTGTACCGGACCCCGGACCGAGGTACCGGGGGCACGCCCCTCGTCCGCCGGTCCCCTACGGGACCGACGGGAGGCTCACCCCGCTGCCAGCCGCTGCCAGCCGAACCGCTTCGACCAGTGCTGGCCCCGGTGGCGGAGGTGGATGGCCAGGAACGCCACCCCCATACCGAAGGCGAGCAGTCCCTGGACGATCAGGTCGGCCCACGCGGTGGCTCCCGGTCGACCGTCGGCCATGGTGACGAGCACGACGGCCAGGCCGGAGCCGGCGGCCAGGAGCAGCACGATCCACCGGGACCCGGTGCCGAACAAGTAGTTCGTCACCAGCACGGTGAACGACAGGCACATCATGGCCAGCACCAGCGGGGCGAAGGCGGACGCCGCGGTGGCGAGCCGGGCCGAGAAGATCAGCGTCAGGAATTGCCGGGGGACGAACACGGCGATGCCCAACAGGGCGACGGCCGGCACGGCCAGGAACAGCAGGGTCACCCCGAGCTGGCGGATGGCGTGCCCGCCCTCGTTCCACCGGATGGTGGCTTCCGGGAGCAGGTAGGCGCCGAGGGCCAGGGCGCCGAAGACCAGGCCCTTGGACGCCACCGAGATGGCCGCGTACGGCCCCACGTGGGCGTGGTTCAGCCGGCCCAGCAGGATCACATCGATGTTCTGGAGGAGGCCCAGCAGGGCGAGTCCGACGAAGGCCGCCGACACGTCGGCCAGCAGCTTCCGGCGGGCCAGGAGCTCCTCGGGGGGTCGGTCGGCGACCGGCCGTTCGCCCCCGGTGTCACGGACGACCGGCGCAGTCGTCGGGTCGGCCCAGGCCCGTTTGGCCAGCCAGTGGGCGTGGGCGGTGGCCACCAGCTCGCTGACGAAGACGCCCAGGGCATAGCCGGCGACCCCCGCTCCACCGGCCACCAGCACGAGCACGAAGGCCGTGCGGATGCCGCCCTCCACCAGGAGGTTGGCCGCCAGCGGACGGTAGCTGCGATGGGCCTGGAGGAGTCCGCGGTCGACGCTGAGCAGGATCCAGATGCCGGCCGCCATCAGGATGAGCACGACGCCTTCGCCGTTGGGCAGGCCCAGCCAGCGGGCGATCCACCCCTGGAGGACCAGCACCAGCACCAGTTCGACCGCGATGGCCGCCAGGCAGATCCGGTGGACCCGGGCCACCCACCGGCGCACCAGATGGGACTGGCCACTGGCCTGGAGCCCGGTGACCCGGCGGACCACGCCGACCAGTACGGCCGACCCGGGCATCGACAGGATGAAGAAGAGCCCGAGGAGCTGGGCGATCTCGCCGTAGGAGCGCGACGTCACGAGGCGGGCCACGGCCACCACCACCAGGGCGGCGGCCACGTTCACGACCATCCCGGCGATGGCCACCGGCCCGGCGGCCAGGAGGCCGGCCTTCACGGTGTTGTCGGAGCCGACCAGCCCGGGGGCGACCTCGTCCGGCGGCAGCGGCACCATGGGCCCGCCGGCCACGGCGATGCCCATGGCGGGGCCGAATGCGGCCGCCTCGGCGATCGGGTCGACGACCGTCTCGACCTCCTCGAGGATCAGGTCGAGCCCCGCCTCACCCCCCGTGCGCCCGTGCGGGGGGTCGTCGTCGGGGGGATCCGACGTGGCTCCGGCGTCCCCCACGCGCCCCGAGCCCCCGCTCAACCGGCGCGGCGCGGGAGGATCGGCGCGTCCCGACCGGTGGAGCCGTCGGACGGGCCCCGGTCGGCCGTCTCGTGATACTCCTCCTCGACGTTGACCGACCAGATGTCGTGATTGGCACCGTGGATGTTCTCGACGGTGAGCATCGCCGTGTACATCGAGTGGTCCTGGTTGTTGTACTTGTGCATCCCGTTGCGACCGACCGGGTGGACGTTCGGGGCGTGCTCCTCGAACCAATGGCGGATGACGTCGACGTTGTCCCGGTAGGAGTCGTCGTAGACCGGGTAGGCCTTCGGCATCCGCACCACGTAGCCGGCCTCGACGTCGGAGGGGTCGACGAGCCCGATGGCGGCGAGCTCCTTCGTGCCGAGCGCGACGAGGTCGTCGTCGGTCATCGTCCACAGCTCGTCACCCTCGAACACGAAGTACTCCATGCCGAGGCAGGTCCGACCGTCTTTCACCAGGTAGGGCGACCACGACCCGAAGTTCTGGATGCGCCCGACCTTCACGTCCGGCGAGTGGATGTAGATCCAGTTGTCGGGGAACCCGCGCTCCTCCGGCACCACGAGGGCCACGGTCAGGAAGTCCCGGTAGTGGAGGGCGTCGGCCGCCTTCAGCACCTCGGCGGGCACGGGCGGGTCGACCACCCGGGCCAGAGCGGTGAACGGCATGGAGGAGATCACGTGGTCGGCCGCCACCCGCTCGGTGCTGCCGCCGTGGTCCACGGTGACGGCGACGGCTCGGCCGTCCTCCACGTGCACGGTGGTGGCCGACGTCTCCATGCGGACCTCGCCGCCGAGGTCGACGACCTGCTCGGCGCACCGCTCCCACATCATCCCCGGCCCGTACTTCGGATACTGGAACTCCTCGATCAGGCTGGTCACCTGCTTCGACTTGTGGCGGCGGCTGCCGAGCGACGCCCGGATGGGCTCCCACACGGCGTTCCACAACGACATGCCCTTGATGCGCTGGGCGCCCCAATCGGCCGAGAGCTCGGAGGCCGACACACCCCACACCTTCTCGTTGTAGGTCTTGAAGAAGTGGTGGTAGAGCCGCCATCCGTAGTTGGAGACGATGTACCCCTCGAGGGTCGACAGGTCCTTGGGCGGCCGGACGCGCACCCACAGGAAGGACAGCCCGCACCGGACGGCCTCGACGATGCCGAGGTTGGACAGGGCGTTGCCCAGCTTGATCGGGTAGTCGTAGTACTTGCCGCCGTAGAAGATGCGGCTCATGCGGGGACGCAGCAGGAAGTCCTCGTCGGGCAGGATCTCGTGCCAGAACTCCTCGACCGGCACCACCTTGGTGAAGAACCGGTGGCCGCCGATGTCGAAGCGCCACCCGTCACGTTCGACGGTGCGGCTGATCCCGCCGAGGACGGTGTCCTGCTCCAGCACCACCACCGGGTCGCCG
>DATCCR010000058.1:0-4158 GCA_036511155.1 Acidimicrobiales bacterium | reverse complement strand
CGGCGGCCACCGAGTCGATGGCGGCGTTGGCGGCCGAGGCGGCCGAGGACAGGCCCCGGGCCTCGATGATGGCGGCACCGCGCTTCTGGACGGTGGTGAGGAAGTCACCCTGCAGCCATGCCGAGTCGTCGATGACCTCGGCAGCCGGCTTGCCGTCGATCCGGGCGTTGGCGAAGTCGGGGAACTGGGTGGCCGAGTGGTTGCCCCAGATTGCCAGGTTGGTGACCGAGGCGACCGGTACGCCGGCCTTCTGCGCGAGCTGGCTCTTGGCCCGGTTCTCATCGAGGCGGGTCATGGCGAACCAGCGGTCGGCCGGGACCTCGGGGGCGTTCGACCGGGCGATCAGGCAGTTCGTGTTGCAGGGGTTGCCCACCACCAGGACCCGCACGTCGGAGGCGGCGCTGGCGGCGATGGCCCGGCCCTGGGGGCCGAAGATCCCACCGTTGACGGTCAGCAGGTCGCCCCGCTCCATACCGGCCTTACGCGGGATGGATCCGACGAGCAGTGCCCACGAGGTGCCGTCGAAGGCGGTGTTGAGGTCGGTGGTGGTCACGATGTCGCTGACCAGGGGGAACGCGCAGTCGTCGATCTCCATGACCACGCCCTCGAGGGCCTTCATGCCGGGCTCGATCTCGAGCAGGCGGAGCACGACCGGCTGGTCGGGGCCGAACAGGGCGCCCGAGGCGATGCGGAAGAGGAGGGCGTAGCCGATCTGGCCGGCGGCGCCCGTGACGGTGACGTGGATGGGGTTCTTGGCTGCCATGGGGGCAGGCTAATCCGGGGCGGCAGAGGCGGGCGAACCGGGGTGGGCGGACGGCTGGCCGGCCCTCAGACGCCCACCGTCGCCAACGCGGCATGGCGGCTCGACAGGCGTCGACGTCTCCGTCGTCGCTATCGATCTTGGTGCGGGACATCCACCGATGATCCGCCTGGGATACACCACTACCGTCTGTGACGGAGCACTCCGGTGGAGGATTCCCGGAGAGCCGCCGCGTGGTATCGAATCTGATACCACCGGGGGCCCCTCCGGAATTCGGCCCGCCAGGACTCCCGGTCATCGGCACCCTTCCGCCGATCGACGGTCGGCCGGACGCCCCGAAGCCCGGCACCCGACCCGGGGCGATCCGGACGGGCCGCCCTGTCCTCAGTTCTCGCCGAGGCCCAGAGCGGAGTAGATCTCGCGGGTCGCGCTCGACCGGTTGAGCGTGTAGAAGTGCAGGCCCGGCACCCCGGAGGCCAGCAGCTCCTGGCACAGCTCGGTGGCGCAGACCACCCCCTCCTGGCGCACCGCCTCGGCCCCGCCCCGGGCATCGGCCGCTTCGAGGCGCTCGACCATCCAACCGGGGACGGCGGCGCCCATGGTGGCCATCCGGGGGACCGACTTCAGGTTGGTGACCGGCATGATGCCCGGCAGCACCGGCTTGGTGACACCCCGCTCGGCCAGGTCGGCCACCAGCGAGTTGTACTCGTGCGCTTCGAAGAAGAACTGGGTGATGCCGAAGTCGGCCAGGGCCAGCTTGGCCGCCAGGTGGTCGCGGTCCGTCGCCAGGTCGGACGAGAGCGGGTGCCCGGTGGGCTGGGCCGCCACCCCGATGGAGAATCCGCCGATGGCCCGGGCCAGCTCGACGAGCTCAATTGCGTGGGCCAGCTCCCCGACACCGGCGTCGGGGTCGGTGGGTGGGTCGCCGCCCAGGGCCATCAGGTTCTCCACCCCGGCCTTGCGCAGCTCGACCAGGATCTCGGCCAGCTCGAGGCGGGTGTGGGCCACGCAGATCAGGTGGGCCATGGGGACCAGGTTGGTGGTCCGCAACATGCCGGTGACCAGGTCGACCGTCCGCTTCCGCGACTCGGCGCCGCCACGGTAGGTGACGGACACGAACGAGGGACCCAGCGGCTCGAGCTCGCGCAACGTCGTGACCAGCGTGGCCTGCTCGGCGTCGTTCTTCGGCGGGAAGAACTCGAACGAGTAGGTCTTGCCCTTGTCGAGCAGGTCGGCGATGCGGGTCATGGTCGGACCAGCCTACTTCCGGGCACCCGCCACGGACCAGGGGTCGCCCCCGGAACCGTTGCCCCGGTCAGGGTCCCGGTCGGGTCGCCTCAGCGTCTGGCGTCGGGCGGGACCACGTGGGCCTGCAGGCGGGACAGGGCGCCCTGGAGTTCGGCGTCCCGGTCGCGGCGGGCCTGGTCGGCCTGGGCGAGCTGCACGCCGGTCGGTGCACCGGCCCCGTGGCGCAGCAGGCGGTCGGCCTCGATGGCGAAGGCCAGGCCCCGCAAGGAGCCGGCCGCCGTGGTGGCCGAGCCGCCCGCCGCCGGGTCCGGGGCGCTGGACCCCGCCCGCTCGAGGGCGACCGAAGCCTTCTCGACCTGCACGGCGACCGCGGCACGCAGTTCGGGGTCGTCGGACACGGCCGTGGGTGACACCAGGGCCTCCCGGGCGAGCTTGGCGTCACTCAGGGCGGGCAGCGTCCGGCGGCGCCAGGCGTCGAGGGCCGACTTCTTGTTCCTCGACACCATGAGCAGGATCACCAGGCCGATCAGGGCCACCAGCACCACGATCAGGGCGATCAGGCCCCACGGCGTCTTGGAGTTCGTCGTCGTGGTCGGTGCCGTCGTGGTGGTGGTCGAGGGGTGCGTCGTGGTGGTCGTGGTCGTCGACGACGTGGTGGTGGTCGACGATGCGGTGGTGGTGGTCGGGGCCACCGTCGAGGTCGTGGTGTCGGGCACGGTCGTCGTGGTGGTGGCGACCAGGACGGCGGTCGCAGGGGTCGGTGAGGCCGCTCCCGCCGCGGCCGCGTGGCCGGCCATACTCAGGCCGGCGGCGAGGGAGGCCACCCCCGCCAGGCGGGCAACGCGCGTCGTCCCCGGGTACCTCATGTGCCGGTCCTCCCGTAGTCGTCCTCGAGCCGGACGATGTCGTCCTCACCGAAGTAGTCGCCGTGCTGGACCTCGACGAACACCACCAGTGCGTCGGTCGCGTTCTCGATCCGGTGGTCGGTGCCGACGGGGATGTCGACGGCGTCCCCCGACGAGACCTCGCGACGCTCGCCGTCGAGGGTGACGACCGCGGTGCCGTGGACGATGAACCAGTGCTCGGAGCGACGGGCGTGGCGCTGGTAGCTGAGGCGCTTGCCCGGCAGCACCTCGATGCGCTTCACCTTGAAGGTGGCCTCGTCGTCGAGGACGGTGTAGCTCCCCCAGGGGCGGTGGTCCGTTTCGAGGCCGGCCGGGGTCGTGCCGTCAGTCATGACGCACGCTCGGCGGCCCGGACGGCGTTGCGCAGCAGCATGGCCCGGGTCATGGGGCCGACCCCGCCGATACGCGGGGTGATCCACCCGGCGACCTCGGCCACACCTTCGTCGACGTCGGACAAGAGCTTCTTCCCTTCCCACGAGGTGCCGGCGCCGACCACGGCAGCTCCCGGCTTGATCATGTCTGCGGTCACCAGTCCGGCCCGCCCGGCGGCGGCCACCACCACGTCGCCCTGGCGCACCAGCCCGGCCATGTCCTCGACGCCGGTGTGGACGACGGTCACCGCGGCGTTGCACCCGGTGCGCTTCATGGCCAGCAGCAGCGCCAGAGGGCGACCGATGGTCAGTCCCCGGCCGATGACGACCACGTGCTTGCCCTCGACCGGCACGTCGTTGGCGTGGAGCAGCTCCACGATGCCGGCCGGGGTGCACGGCAGGGGGCCGTTCGCCCCCATGACCAGCCGGCCCAAGTTGATCGGGTGGAGCCCGTCGACGTCCTTGTCCGGGTCGACGGCCAGCAGGGTGCGCTCCTCGTCGAGCCCGGCGGGCAGGGGAAGCTGGACCAGGTAGGCGTGGACGGTCGGGTCGGCATTGAATCGAGCGATGGTGGTGTCGAGCTCTTCCTGGGACACGTCGGCCGGCAGGTGGGCGTGGGCGGACGTGATGCCCACTTCGTCGCAGTCGGCGTGCTTCATGGCCACGTAGCGGGCGCTCGGCCCGTCCTCGCCCACCAGGATGGTCCCGAGGCCGACGGTCACGCCCTCGCCCCGTAGGCGGGCCACCCGGTCGGTGATCTCGGCCCGGATGCGGGCGGCCAGCAGTTCGCCGTCCAGCAGCTTCGCCGTCATCGCCGTGTCCCCACTGCTGGTCCCATCACTCGGTCGTCCGGTCTGGAGAGGTCGTCGGCGGG
>DATCCR010000057.1:0-9242 GCA_036511155.1 Acidimicrobiales bacterium | reverse complement strand
GGAGCTGTGTGCCGGGTTCGTCACCTGGATCGAGGTGTACGACGTCGGCGTACACGTCGGAGCGGTCGGATCGACTGCACTCGAGGCGAAGAATCGAATCGGGCCGGGGGCGCAGGTCGCCCCGGAGGTCTCGTCGAAGTTCTGGATCTGGGCAGCGCCGTGGTCGGAGTTCACCCATAGGCAGTTGTTCCGATACGGATCGGCGTTGACCGTGTACAGGCTGTACATGTTGGAGATCGGCTTCGGGAAGTTGGTGCACGACCTGGCGGTCGAGTAGTCGAAGCAGTCCACCGCGGCCGTCGTCATGTTGGCGACGTACACCCGGTCGGTCGCCGTGTTCACCAAAGCGGGTCCGTTGTACAGGTCGTTCGCCCCGATTGCCGCGGGCATGCGTGCGGGAGTCGTCACGAGGGCCCCGGACAGCGAGTAACAGGGATTTCCGACGATCGGCAGGCAGACGCCGGTAGCGGTCCCGGTCCCGTTGAGCAGAGGGAACGGTGAACCGGCCAGACCTGCGACGGACACGGGCCACGAGCCGGTGCAGGTTGCCCCGGTCTGATCGTTGAAGCAGGCGAGCTCATTGGTGGAGACGGACGCGATCGTCCCAGCCACCGGGATGATCACCTGGCTGCCGGTGGAGCCCGTGGGCGGTGCCGTGGCGAATCCGGAGACGGTGAGTCCACCGAGCGGAACGGTGTAGGGCTGGCTCGGGCAGGCCGCAAAGGTGGTGAGGCTGAAGCACAGCAAGGTGTTCTCGGTGCTGTGGGTGCCGGCCGCGGCTCCGACGAAGGGAACCTCGTTGAATCCGTACCAGTTCGTGCCGACCTGGACCGGTGCACTCATACCGGAATACGTCCCCCCGAAGAAGGTGGTCGGTGCGTCGCCCACACCGGACAGCGGAGTGAAACCACAGAACAACTGGGCCCCGGTGGCTGCCACCGGCTGGTTGGTGTCGATGCACACCACGCCCGCCGTGTTGTCCGGAAGCTGCGTGGCGTAGGTGTAGAGCTTGCCGGTGGCCTGGTCGAGGTACATGCCCGCGCCCGACGGGGTGGCGTAGTTCTTGGCTCCGTTGATGACCGTCTTGGTGGGCGAGGACGGCCAGCACAGCGAGGCGCTGCTCTGGACGTGACAGGCGATGGTCAGGATCGGCTGATGGTGGGCCACGTTGAACACCTGGGTGCTCGAGAGGGCGATGGCCCATCCGTCGCCGTTCGGGACCTGGGCGAAATTGGCGGAAAGGGGCCCGGGCTGGGTCACGTTGGCTTCGTAGGTGACGGTCGAGGTGGCACCCGCGGGGGTGGCGGCCAGCCCGGCGGCGCCCACGGCACCCAGCGTGCCGACCAGTACGATCCCGGTGGCCAGGAGGGCGCGCAGGCGCCCCCGGTGCGTCGGCGTCTGAAGAGTGTGCATAGTGCCCTCGATTCCGGGTCCCTCGGACCCGCCAGAGTGTGTCGCCCAGTCAGTCGGTGTGGAGCGGTGCGCCCGGGGCACGCCACACGGCGGCACTATCCGGGAATTCCGCCGGCCTGATGTCCGACGGGGGATGCCTGATTGTACGACACGCAATTGGCGCCCCGACAGGCGCCCGGCGATACTGCACCCGTTCCGACGAGCAGCGCGGTCGCCTTCCCACGCTGCGTGGGCACCTGCGGCGTCTGATCGACCACAGTGCGTAGTATCGCTACCGCACCCGGCAGTCGTCGCCGGGGCTCCGCCGAGGAGGTCACCGTGTCCAAGATCGTTCCGTTGCCGCCCCAGATGTCGTTCGACGACCCCGCCGAGGAGCGCCTGCACCGCAAGCAGCGCCTGGCCGCCGCCTTCCGTCTCTTCTCCAAGTTCGGCTTCGACGAGGGCGTGGCCGGCCACATCACCGCACGCGATCCCGAGAAGGACGACCACTTCTGGGTCAACCCGTTCGGCATGCACTTCGGTCACATCCGGGCCTCCGATCTGATCCTCGTCAATCATCAGGGCGAGGTGGTCGAGGGCGACCGCCCGGTCAACATCGCCGCCTTCGCCATCCACTCCCAGGTCCACTCCGCCCGCCCCGATGTGGTGGCGGCCGCCCACGCCCACTCCGTCTACGGCAAGTCGTGGTCGTCCCTCGGGCGCACCCTCGATCCGATCACCCAGGACGTGTGCGCCTTCTACGAGGACCACGCCGTCTTCGACGACTACACCGGCGTGGTGATCGACATCGAGGAAGGCAAGCGGATCGCCCACGCGCTGGGCGAGAACAAGGCGGCCATCCTCCGCAACCACGGCCTCATGACCGTCGGCCATTCGGTCGACGAGGCGGCCTGGTGGTTCATCACCATGGAGCGGTCCTGCCAGGCGCAGCTCATGGCCGAGGCGGCCGGCACGCCGGTGCTCATCGACCCGGAGATGGCCCGGCTGACCAGCGGACAGGTGGGCAGCCACATGGCCGGCTGGTTCAGCTTCCAGCCCCTCTTCGATCGGATCGTCCGCGAGCAGCCCGACCTGCTCGAGTGAGGCGCCCCCGGGGCGCTCCCGGGTCGACAGCGGTCGTGCCGGGCCGGCGGGCGGTGCCGGTGTGACGCGGCGTGGCTGGATCCTCTTCCTGGCCATGTCGTTGATCTGGGGCTGCCCCTACCTGCTGATCCGCATCGCGGTACGCGAGGTCTCCCCCGCCACCTTGATCTTCCTTCGCACGGCGCCGGCCGCTCTGGTGCTCCTGCCCATCGCCCTCCACCGCCACGCCCTGGTCGGCATCCTGGCCCGATGGCGCTGGTTGCTGGCCTTCACCGCCGCCGAGTTGGCCATCCCCTGGTTCTTCGTGGGACGGGCCGAGATCCACCTGACCAGCTCGGTGACCGGGCTGTTGATCGCGTCGGTGCCACTGGTCGGCGCCGTCCTCTACCGGGTGCTCGGGTTCGACCACTTCGACCGGCGCCGGATCCTCGGGCTCCTGGTCGGCTTCAGCGGGGTGGCCGTTCTGGTGGGGGTCGACTTCCGGGGCACCGAACTCGGACCGGTGGTCGAGGTGCTGGTCCCGGCCGTGGGCTACGCCATCGGGCCGCTGATCATCTCCCGCAAGCTCGACGACCTGCCCGGCATCGGCGTCATCACCGTGTCGCTGGCCATGGCCTCAGTCGCCTACGCACCGTTTGCCGTCACCCACCTGCCCTCGTCGATCTCCCCCGAGGTGGTGGCCGCGGTCGTCGGCCTGGCGCTGATCTGCACGGCGCTGGCCTTCGTGCTCTTCTTCGACCTGATCGTCGAAGTGGGCCCGGCCCGCAGCACGGTCATCACCTATGTCAATCCGGCCGTCGCCGTGCTGCTCGGTGTGGCCGTGCTCGGCGAGCCGTTCACGTGGGGCATCGCCCTCGGGTTCCCCCTCATCCTGCTCGGGTCGTGGTTGGCTACCGGCGCCCCGCCGGAGGCGACCAGCCCGCTGGCCTCCGAGCCGGCTTCTGCCTGACAGTCGGGTCCGGCAGGTGAGGTCCGGAGAAGACGTGTCAGGGGGTCGCCGTCCGTCGGTCCGGGCGGATGATCACCACCGGGATGGGCCGCGCCGTGTGGCGTTGGTAGACGTCGTAGCGGCCGGCCACCCCGGGGTGGAACAGGCGGGACATCCCCCGGTTGGCCCGGTTGACCTTCGGCCACAGCTGGGCCTGCTCGTCGGGCGTCGCCACCCGGGCGGAGGCGTCGAAGACCCGGCGACCCACCCGGACCGTCACCCGGGCGTCGGCCTGGATGTTGAGCAGCCACGCCGGAGGCCGGTCGCTCCCCCCGTTGGAGGCGACCACGACGAGGTCACCCCGGTCGGTGCAGTAGGTGAGTCCGTTGGTGCGCGCCAGGCCCGACTTGCGCCCGGTGGAAGTGAGCAGCAGCGCCGGTATGCGGTTGGCGTGCTTCCCCACCCGGCCGTCCGACCACTCGTAGACCCACTTGTGGAACCTCAGGTAGGGGCCGACGAACCGAGTCGTGAAGATCCCGTCCACCGGAGCGGAGCCTCAGCCCTTGCCGTCGTAGGTGGGGATGAGGTTCCGGGCGGCCCGGGCCTCGTCCACCCGACGCACCGGGGTCCCGTGGGGGTACGTGGCCATGGCCTCGGCCCCGTCGCGCGCAGCCTCGGCGGCGATGGCCTCGAGCGAGGCGGCCAGGGCCTCCAGAGTCTGCGGGCTCTCGGTCTCGGTGGGCTCGATCATCAGTGCCTCGTCCACGATCAGAGGGAAGTAGACGGTCGGGGCGTGGAACCCCTCCTCGAGCAGTCGTTTGGCCACGTCGAGGGCCCGTACGCCGTGCTCGGCCTTGAGCGTCTTGGCCGACAGCACCACTTCGTGCATGCACGGGCGGTCGAAGGGAACGTCGTAGGTGTGGTGCAGCCGCTGGCGGATCCAGTTGGCGTTGAGCACGGCCACCTGGGCGATCTGCTTCAGCCCGTCGCCCCCGTTGGCCAGGATGTAGGCCAGGGCACGGGCCAGCACGAGGGAGTTGCCGTGCCACGTGTGGACCCGTCCGATGCTGCGCGGCGGGGTCTGCCAACCGAAGGCGGCATCGACCTCGGCCGAACCGGTCCGGACGGGACGGGGACCGGGTAGGAAGGGCACCAGGCGCTCGGACACGGCCACCGGGCCGGCCCCGGGGCCGCCGCCGCCGTGGGGGGTGGCGAAGGTCTTGTGCAGGTTCATGTGGACGATGTCGAAGCCCATGTCGCCGGGCCGGACCACCCCGAGGATGGCGTTGAGGTTGGCGCCGTCGTAGTACAGCAATCCACCGACCTCGTGGACAGCGGCGGCGATCTCGGCGATGTCCTCCTCGAACAGGCCGAGGGTGTTGGGATTGGTCAGCATGATGCCGGCGACGTCCTCGTCGAGCACCGACCGCAGGGCGGCCATGTCGACACAGCCCCGGTCGTCGCTCGGCACGGTCACGACCTCGTAGCCGCCGAGGGTTACCGAGGCCGGGTTGGTGCCGTGGGCCGAGTCCGGGATGATCACCTTGTGGCGCGGGGCCCCCTGGGCCTCGTGCCAGGCTCGCATGAGCAGCAGGCCGGTGAGCTCGCCCGCCGCGCCGGCGGCCGGCTGCAGAGTGGCGGCGGCCATGCCGGTCACCTCGCACAAGGTCTCCTCGAGCTCCACCATCAGGCCCAGCCAGCCCTGGGTCATCGACGCGGGTGCGGCCGGGTGCACCCCGGCCAGGCCTGCCAGGCCGGCCACGGTGTCGCAGATCTTGGGGTTGTACTTCATGGTGCACGACCCGAGCGGGTAGGCCCCGAGGTCGACGGAGAACTGGCGGTGGGACAGGCGGGTGAAGTGGGCCACCAGGTCCCGCTCGGACACCTCGGCCACGTCGACCGGCGTGCTGCGCCGGTGGGCCTCGGGCACAAGGTCCTCGGCCGGCACCTCGGGGATGCCCGTCGTGCGGAACGACCAGGAGCGCCGGCCGGGGTACGACAGCTCGAACAGGGTGGGCTCGGCGTCACGCCCGAGCAACGGGGCCGAGCTGGCCTTGCCCCCGGGGGCGCCGGTCGTCGTGGTCCGCGTGGATGTCAACATGGTCTCCCCGCTCATCACGCCACCGCCTTGGCCAGTGCCGCGCCGTAGGCGTCGATCTGTTCGGCCGTGCGCCGTTCGGTGGCGGCGATCAACAAGCCGTGCCCGCCGCCCTCGACCGCTCCCTCGAGGGAGATGCCGGCCAGGAACCCGGCGTCGGCCATCCGCTCGATGACGGTGTCGGCCTCGATGGGCAGTCGGACGGCGAACTCCCGCAGCACCGGGGCCGTCGTCCATGGGGTCACCCCGTCGACGGCCAGCACGGCGTCGCGGGTGTAGCGGGTGGCCCGGGCGCACCGGGTGGCCACCTCGACCAGGCCGGACGTGCCGAGCCAACCGAGCTGGATGGCGGCGGTGACCGCCATCAGGGTCTGGTTGGTGCAGACATTGGACGTGGCCTTCTCCCGGCGGATGTCCTGTTCGCGGGCCCGCAGCGTGGTCACGTAGGCGGTGCGGTCCTCGACATCCACCGTCTCGCCGACCAGGCGGCCGGGCAGCCGGCGCACGTGTTCCATGCTGCAGGCGAAGAGTCCGAGGTAGGGACCGCCGAATCCGAGGGCGGTGCCGAACACCTGCCCCTCTCCCACCATCACGTCGGCGCCCCAGTCGCCGGCGGAGCGCAGCAGGCCGGTGGCCAGCGGGTCGGCGCCGACCACCATCAGCGCACCGGTGCGGTCGCACAGGGCCCGTACGGCGCCCAGGTCCTCCAGGCAGCCCAGGTAGTTCGGATAGCCGACCAGCACCACGCCGGGCGACTCCTCGGACCCGGTCGGTCCGTCGGGCCAGGCGGTCACGCCGTCGACCAGGGGGACGGTGCGGATGACGTGCCCCGTGCCTACCGCGAAGGTCTCGAGCATCTGGCGCCAGTGGGGGTGAATCCCTTCGGACACCCAGACGGTCTGGCGCTTGGTGGCGGCCACGCCGAGGTTGACGGCCTCGACAGCGGCGCTCCCCCCGTCGTAGAGCGAGGCGTTCGACACCGGCAGGCCGGCGATGCGGGCGACCATGGTCTGGAACTCGAACACGGCCTGCAGTACGCCCTGGGCCACCTCGGGCTGGTAGGGCGTGTACGAGGTCACGAACTCGCTGCGGCCGGCCAGCGCCTGGGTCACCGAGGGGATCTCGTGGTCGTAGGCACCGCCCCCGGCGAAGCAGATCAGGCGATCGGTACGGGCGCGGTTCTGATCGGCGTAGTGCTCCATGTGGGCGAGGACGTCGGGCTCGCCCGCGCCGTCGGCCAGCTCGAGCGCGCGCTGCAGCTTGACTGCCTCGGGCACGGCGCCGAACAGCTCGTCCAGGTTCGACAGGCCGAGGAAGGCGAGCATGCTCGCGATCTCCTCATCGGTGTGGGGGATGTACGTACCCAACGTGCTCCTTCAGCGGTTCTCGGACGGTGAACGGTAGACCAGCGGCCAATGGGCCGGCGAAGTCGTCATCGGGAGGTGGCCCACTGCCCCGCGTTGGTGAACGGGGTCGTCACCACCGTGGCGGCACGGACCTTGCCCCGCTGTTCCAGTTCAAGGGCCCGGCCCGGGGTGGCGTCGACGGCCGAGTCGAGCAGGGCCAGAGCGATGCCGTGCTCCAGCATGGGCGAGAAGTTGCCGCTGGTGACCGTGCCCACCGGGATGCCGTCGACCACGACCGTCGCCCCCTCGCGGGGTGGTTGGCGCCCCTCGGTGGCGAGGCCCACCAGCCGTCGGGCCACGCCGCGGTCTCGCTCGGCGGCGAGGGCCGTCCGGCCCCGGAAGTCGCCCTTGTCCCAACCGACGACCCAACCGAGTCCGGCCTGGAGGGTGGTGATGCCGGGCCCGAGTTCGTGACCGTGGAGGGGCAGTGCCGCCTCGAGACGGAGAGTGTCGCGGGCGCCGAGGCCGGCGGGCACGACACCGGTGCCGACCACCGCCTCCCACATGGCCGGGGCCAGGTCGTTGGGCACCGCCACCTCGAAGCCGTCCTCGCCCGTGTAGCCGGTGCCGGCGGCAACGCACTCCACGCCCCGCCAATCGAACCGCTGCACGCCGAACCGGGGTACATCGGCTGCATCGGGCAGCGCGGCCGAGGCCCGGGCCCGGGCGTGCGGGCCCTGGACGGCGATGATCGACCGCGCCGAGGTGGTGTCGGTGCCCCCGATGGCGCCCACCACGCGGTCGGTGTTGGAGGCGTTGGGCATGACGTCGAAGACGCCGTCGGCGACCCACCACACGATGATGTCGTCGACCACCGAGGCATCGGACTCGTCCAGGAGGTGGGTGTACTGGGCCCGGCCGGGGGCGACCTTGCGGAGGTCGTTGGTCAGCGCCGCCTGGAGCCGGTCGAAGGCGTCGGCACCCTCCACCCGCACGGTGCCCAGGTGGCTGACGTCGAACGCCACGGCGTCCTGGCGGCAGGCCCGGTGCTCGGCGATGGTGCCGTCTGCGTACGCGAGCGGCATCTCCCATCCCCCGAAGCCGACCAGCTTCGCTCCGAGCGCCCGGTGGACGTCGATGAGGGCGGTGTGCTTCAGGGCGTCTTCGGGCGCGTGCCCCGACTCGGACGGTGTAGAGGGAGCGGTATCCACCCGTGCAGGCTATCGCCGGAAGGGGTCAGGCGGAACGGGCCACAGCACCCCGACCGAGACCCTCGCCGGCCAGTCCGTACTTGGCCAGGAGGGCCAGAGTGTCCCGCTGGTAGAGCAGGGTCACCCGCACCTCGGGGTAGAGCTCGGCCATGCGCCGGACCTTGCCGTTCTTCTTGGTGACCAGGCGCTGGTTGAGCGTCGTGACCTCCACGAAGAGGCCGGGCCGGGGCAGCCAGAAGTCGGGCCGGAAGGCGGAGGTGGGACGGAGGTCGGTGCCCCAGTCGAGGACGAACTCGACCGGCTCGTACTCCCACTCCACTCCGTAGAAGTCGAGGATGCGGGCGAACCGTTGCTCCGACTCGTGGGCGAATCGGACGCCGTGGCCCGAGGTCCGGGCCGAGTTCTGCCCGAGGTCCGGACTCACCGTCGGACGGACCCGCCCGCAGCCAGGTAGGCGGCCGCCGGGTGGCGGGCGTCCGGAGTGGACCCGCCCGCCGCCGGGGCAGGCGCCGCAGCGGTGAGCTCGACGATGGCCGCCTCGAGCTCGGAGACCACGCCCGAGAGCGGCAGCACGTTGAACACGCCCTGGCCGCCGGCCAGGAGGTCGACCAGTTCGCCGTCGGAGGTGGCCAGGATCGAGCGACTGTCGGCCAGCACCAGCTGCGCCGAGGCCAGGTCGACGCCGAGGTCGCCCCGGAGGCACTCGACGGCCTGGCGGGCCTGCTGGAGCTTGAGACCGGCGTCGAGCAGACGCTTGATCACCTTCAGCTCGAGCACGTCCCCGTACGAGTAGCGACGCTGGCTGCCCGAGCCGGTGGCGTCGACCAGCGAGGGGCGCAGCAGGTCGGTCCTCGCCCAGTAGTCGAGCTGGCGGTAGGTGATGCCCACGATGGCGCACACCTGGGTGCCCCGGAAGCCCTCGGCCGGTCCGGTCGACAGACCGGCCGGAGCGGTGGTCTCGGTTGTCTCCTTGGGGCGACGGGCCATGGGATCCTCCACCTCGATCAAAGGTTCACGGTGACCTCGAACCTCACGGTCAACCTGCGGTTTAACGGTATCACACGTCCGTAATTACGTGCATGTGACCAGGGATGGCGACAGGTGATTTGGCCCCGGCCCAGGCCCGGGCCATGATCGTCCGGTGCTCGTGCTCCCAGCATCTC
>DATCCR010000056.1:0-15236 GCA_036511155.1 Acidimicrobiales bacterium | reverse complement strand
CTGGAGGCCGGTGCCGACCAGGTCGCGCTCCAGGCGAGCGACTCCGGCTACCCGATCTACGACCGCCTCGGGTTCGCCACCGTCGGCGCCTACCGGCGGTTCACCTTCGAGCCGCCCCTCTGAACCGGCGCGTCCCGGCCGTCCGGCCCGATCCGAGGGTGGGCGTGCCGGCCGGTGGGACACCGGTCAACGGTCGGGGCGGTCGAACTCCCCGGACTCCATCAGCCGGGCGACCTCGGGTGCGCCACCGGTCCGACCGGTCAGGTCCCCGATCACGCCCAGTCGGTCGGCCTCGGACTTGTTCTGACTGAGCTTGGCCTTGGCCTCGATCCGTTCGACCACCAGTTCGAAGCTCACGATGCCCCGGGCCAGCCCCTCGACGTAGCCGGCGGGTGCGTCGCTCACCCGCCACCGCTCGTCCCGGTCGGCCTCGTGGGCGTCGGTGAGGTCGGTCACGGCGGCCAGCGTCCGCCCGGCGTCGTCCGTCAGTCGCAGCCTGCCGTGGGCGAGGACCTCGACATAGTTCCAGGTGGGGACCACCTTGCCGGTCTCCGCCTTGGTGGCGTAGGAGGAGGGGGACACGTAGGCATGGGGCCCGAGGAACAGGGCCAGCGCCGCCACCTCCGCCCCGCCGATCCTGGCCTGGGGATTGGAGCGGGCCAGGTGGCCGCGCAGCCGCCACGGGCCGTCCTCCGGCTCGTCGAGCAGGAGCGGCACGCCGGAGGCCTCGAACCCGTCGGCGCCCTGGGTGACGACCTGGGCGAAGGCGAGGTCGCGGATGAGGCGGGCGATGACCTCCGGGGCCGTGATCTCGAACGCCGGGAGCCGGTTCATCGGGACACCCTGGTCGACGGGAGATGGTCGGTCATGGCGACAACCGTAGGCCGACCGGCGCCCGTCTGATCGGGCGTCGGCGGCACGGCCGGGCCGCTACTGCACAGCGTCGGTGACGTTGAACATCCAACGCACCCCGAACCTGTCGAGGCACGTGCCCCAGTAGGAGCCCCAGGGCATGTGGTTGAGCCCGGTCCCGTCGGCCCCGCCCTCGGACAGCGCCGCGTACAGCCGTTCGGCCTTGTCCCGGGTGTCCGGCTCGAGGTTCAACGTCGTGTTGTTGCCGACCCGGAGCTCGTGGCCCATGGACTCCAGCATGTCGGTGGCCATGATCACGTGGCCGGCCAGGATGGGCAGCTCGACGTGGAGGACCTTGGACCGCTCGTGGTCGGGGAGCTCCGGGGCGCCCGGGCCGGCCGGCACTTCTCCGAAGCGCTGGAGCGGGACGGAGGGCTCGGTGCCGAACACCGAGGCGTAGAAGGCGAACGCCTCCTCGGTCGTCCCCGGGAAGTTGAGGTAGGTGCTGACCCGGCTCATGGGACCTCCTCGGTCGGAATCACACAGATCGTTCCCGGTCATCGTGAACCAGCGGTCCCGCCGAGCGCAAGGGGCTCGGAGCGGGGCTGCTCGGGGCGGCGGCTCAGTCAGGCAGGATGCCGGTGGCCGAGGTGGCGATGAAGGTCGCCACCAGGCGCCGGTCGTCCACCATGGTCTGGCGGTACTCGGCCCAGTCCTGGTGCTCGCCGTTGGCGCGGCGGTAGTAGTCGACCAGCTGGTCGACGGTGGCGTCGTCGGGGGACCCGGCCACCGGGCTCAGCTCCACATGGCCGTCGAAGCCGACCCAGGTGAACACGTCGTCACCGGGGACGTAGAGGGCCGCCCGGGGGTCGCGACGCAGGTTCTTCGTCTTGGCCCGGGTGTCGGTCAACGAGATGGTGAACCGGTCGCCGGCGGCCTCGAAGAAGATGACCGACTGCTGGGGCCGGCCGTCGGCCCGCAGGGTGGTCAGCAGTGCGTTGCGCCGTCCTGCGGCGAACGCCACCGCGCGGTCGAGGTCCATACCTGCACTGTAGAGCGGCGCCTCCAGGAGTATGCCGGGCGGGCAGGGATGTCGATCGCTCAGCCCGGCGAGAAGTGGGGGTTACGGATGAACCCGACGATGGTGCCGTCCGACCGGCGCACCGTGGCGGTCACGATCCCCTCGCCGACCTCCGCCGCCGGGGTGTGGACCTCGCACCCCGCCTCGACGGCGGCGGCCACGGCGGCCGACACGTCTTCGACGCCCCAGTAGGTCAGGGCCCCGTCCGCCGGGTCGCCGTCGGGCAGCAGGCCGAGCTCGTAGCCGGCCACCTCGAAGCCCACGTAGAACGGCTTCTCGAAGTAGGGCGAGAAGCCCAGGAAGTCGCTCCACCACCGGGTGGCACCGGCCAGGTCGGGGGCCGGGTAGATGACGGTGCGGAGTCCGAGGAGGGGGATGCTCATACCGCCGTTCTACCCCAGCCGTGTGCCGGCCGCCCGTGTCCACGGGCGGAGCGTCAGTCGCTCTTGTCCTCGATCTCCCAGGCGTGGTCGAGGACGTGCCAGGTGAAGCGGCGCAGCGCGTAGCCGACCGGCCAGGCGCCCCCGTCGGCCCCGGCCAGCAAGGCGGCGGTGACCGCGGCCCGCTGCACGTCCCACGGGGTCCGAGGTGGCACCCGGGTCCCGACCTTCGGGCAGTAGGCCCGTTCGGCCTCCATGACGTGGGCCACGATCGCGTCACGGTCGCGGCCGCCGCCCCTCGGCCCCTTGCGGAGGACCTCCGGAGCGGAGGCCACCACCCGGTCGAAGTAGGCCCAGGCGTCCTCGAGCAGGCCGACCTGGCGGGCCAGCTCCGCCCCCGTCGGCGGCTCGGCGTCCCACGGGCCCCGGGCGTCGGGGGCCCCGAAGTCGGTGGTCCGGTTCCCCTCGACGGTGCCCACCACGTCGAGCGGCCCGTCCGGGGGCGTGCCGCCGGCCACGACGGCGTAGCGGTCCCGGTAGGCCTCCAGCACTGCGAGCGCGGCGTCCGGGGTCTTGGCCCGGCGGCACCACCCCGGCCAGTCCAGGGCCACGGCGAAGACCGACGTGCTCCCGACCTCCAGGTACACGCGGACGTCCGACCCGGCGGCCGGCTTCCTCGGGGCCACCACGGCTACCGACCCACAGTCCCGTCGATGAGTTCCCGGACGATGTCGGCATGGCCGGCATGGCGGGCCGTCTCCTCGAGGAGGTGGGCCAGCACCCAACGGAGGGTGACCGGCGGGATCGTCTCCTCGCCACGACAGGGCTCGTCCGGGCCGTCGGCCCCGACCGCCA
This sequence comes from Acidimicrobiales bacterium, assembly GCA_036511155.1. Lineage (GTDB taxonomy): Bacteria > Actinomycetota > Acidimicrobiia > Acidimicrobiales > RAAP-2 > Bog-756. Next base: position 12,068 of record DATCCR010000056.1, on the reverse strand, counting down.
GGGCGTCGACGGTCGCCCAGGTCGCCCGGTACCGCTCGACGGCGTGGGCCACCGGGTCGGCGTCCGGCGGCTCCTCACCCACGTCGGTCGACAGGCCGGCGAAGCGTCGCACCATCCAGGTCTGCTCGGCGTCGACCATGTGGGTGACCAACCACAGCAGGTTGGTACCGGTCGGGACCGGGCTCCACGCCGCCTGCTCCGGAGTGACCCCCTCGACCTTCCGGACCAGCGACTCGCGCTGGTACTGCAACAGGGCCAGCAGGGTCGCCAGCTCGCCGGCCTCGACGCGCGGCGGCTTCCGGTCGATCATGGGGCGATCGTAGGTCCGGGGGTGGGTGGTCCGCGGTTGGGTCGTCTGGGGGAGTGGTCCCGGCGCCGGGCTCCGAGGCGGCGCCGCCCCTACGCCGGGACTCAGACGGCCAGACCGAACTCATTGCGCCGCTCCTCGGGCACCAGGTCGAGGTACTCCTCTCGGTGCCCGCCGATGAACGCGGCCACATAGGGGCAGTGCGGGAGCACGGCCAGGCCGCGTGCCCGTGCGTCGTCGAGGGCGGCCCGCACGAGGATGCCGGCCAGCCCCCGGCCGCCGTGGTCCGGGTCGACTTCCGTGTGGACGAAGTCGATCAGTCCGTGGCCGAGCCGGTAGGTCACGAAGCCCACCTGCTCGCCGTCCTCGGCGATCTCATAGCGCTGGCGTTCCCGGTTGTCCGTCACGGCCGTCGTCATGGTCGGATGCCGTGTCGTCCCGCGGGATGTCGCGCCGTGGGAGGGACGGGTAGCCCGGTCATCGGGTGGCGCTGGTGGCGCTGGTGGCGCTGGTGGCGCTGGTGGCGACCGACCATGCCGGCCGGGTGGCCTGCCCGGGGTCGACCCGAAGGAGGATCTGCTCGTTGGCCTCGCGCAGGCCGGTGAGTTGCTGGCGGTCGAGAGCGTCGAGCACGAGGTCCCGGACGGCGTCGACGTGGCCGGGGGCCGCCGCCACCAGGACCTCGAGCCCCGGGCCGGTCAGCACGGCCCGGATGCAGCGCCCGTCGTGCGGGTCGTTCTCCCGCACCAGCAGCCCCCGGGCCTCGAGGTGGCGGGCAGCGTGGGACAGCCGGGACGGGGAGGCGTCGGTCAGGGCGGCCAGTCGGCTCATGCGCAGCGCCCGGTCCTCCTGCTCCGACAGCATGGCCAGGATGGTGTATTCGAAGAAGTTGAGGCCGGCGCTGCGCTCGAGCTGGGCGTCGAGTAGCGGCGGCAACCTGGCCATCACCCGCATCAGGCTCAGCCAGGCCTCCCGCTCGTCGGCGTCGAGCCAGCGGGTGGGGGCCGTGCGCCCGGTCTCCTGCACCTCGGGAACCGCGCCCCCGGTCACCTCCGTCATGGCACCATCCTAGTTGCTTGAACCTTCAATTGAATATGGTACAGTAGTTGTTGCGGACACAAGTATCACCCCCGCGAGCCCGACAGAGAGGACAGGAACGACCATGAGCTCCCCGATGCGAGCAGCACACCCCGGTGCGGCATTCGACACCTTCCTCGCCGACGTCGCCCCCTCCAGTCACGACCAGCCGCTCTGGACGCCCGGGGCGGGCCCCCTGCCGGCCCTGTACGTGAGCCACGGCGCCCCGCCCCTGTTCGACGACCCGCTGTGGATCAGCGAACTGTTCGCCTGGTCGCAGGCGCTGCCGAAGCCCACCGCCGTCCTGATGGTCAGCGCCCACTGGGAGGCCGCCCCGCTCCGCCTGTCGGCGACCGGCGCCGCCGTGCCGCTGGTCTACGACTTCGCCGGCTTCGCCCCGCGCTACTCCTCCATGACCTACCCGACCCCCGACGCGGCCGGACTGGCCGGCCGGGTGGCCGCCCTCATGCCCGACGACGAGCCCGTCCACCAGGACGCCGTACGGGGCCTCGACCACGGGGCCTGGGTGCCGCTGAAGGTCATGTACCCCTACGCCGACGTGCCCGTGCTCCAGCTGAGTCTCCCCACCCACGACCCGGCCCGCCTGCTCGAGCTCGGCCGGCGCCTCCGCCCGCTACGCGACGAGGGCGTCCTCATCGTCGGCTCGGGCTTCATGACCCACGGCCTCCCCTACCTCACCCAGGAGCAGTTCTTCGACAACGTGGTGCCGGCCTGGTCGGCCGAGTTCGACCTGTGGGCCGCCGAGGCACTGGCCGCCGGTGACGTCGACGCCCTGGCCGCCTACCGCGACCGGGCGCCGGGCATGCCCTACGCCCACCCCACGGTCGAGCACTTCGTGCCGCTCTTCCTCACCCTGGGCACCGCCACCGATCCCGACCGACCCGTCCGGACGAAGGTGGAGGGCTACCAGTTCGGCCTGGCCAAACGGTCCTTCCAGGTCGACTGATTCCCGGTCGTCGAGAAGACGGGAATCACCGCCGTGGGAACGATGTTGGAGCAGACGGGAGGAAAGTCCATGAGCCACGGCGGGTCATTCCCACGGATGCCGTCCGCGTCGTCGGCCGGCGCGCCCACCCCGCCGGTCCGGCAGCCGGCACCGTGGCGCCGGCCGGTGGCCATCGGCGTCGGCGTCGTCGGACTCGCCATCTACAACTGGTGGATCCCGGTGGCGGTGTCCGGGCGCCTGGTCACCACCCCCGACGAGCTGTTCAGCGACCTCGAGGCGTCCGGCCGGCCCGACGCCGTTCTCCTCCAGCACCTCGACCTGGCCGCCGGACTGGTCCTCCTGGTCGCCCTCCTGCTGCGTGGACCCGTCGCCCGGGGCCTCCGCCGCTACGAGTGGCCGTTGCTCCTCGCCTTCGCCATCTCCGGCGCCGTCGGCGGCCAGTTCTCCTACGCCTGCCCCGAGGGGCTCAGCGCCTCGTGCCGGGCGGCCGAGTGGCGCCTCGCCCTGCCCCACCACCACTACGTGCACATGCTGGCCGGCGTCGCCGAGTTCGTCTTCGCCACGGTGGCCGTCTACCTGGCCTGGCAGCGCACCCGGCCGCAGGAGTCGGCCGTCACCCGCACGGTGCGGTGGACCGCCCGGGCACTGGTCCTCGCGTACCCGGTGCTCGGGTTCGCCTACCTGACCGACCGTTTCGGCGCCTTCGTGGAGCCGGTCTTCTTCACCTGCTTCAGCGCGATCGTGGCCGTCGAGCTCCTGGAGTCCGACCAGCGTGCACCGGCCGCACCCGCGGCCGTCGTGGCCCACGCCCGGCAGGTCCTGCACCGGGTGCTCCCCCATGGCTGACGACGTCCGTGGCTGACGGGGGTGCGGCCCTCGAGGTCCTCGCCGGGCGGTCCGCGCAGGTCGGGACTCTGTCGGTTCGCCGTGTGCTCCCCACCCGGGGGCGCCGGACCATCGGGGCCTGGTGCTTCCTCGACCACCTGGGCCCGGCCTCCTTCGGGCCGGGCGACGGCATGGCCGTCCCGCCCCACCCCCACACCGGCCTGCAGACCGTCACCTGGCTGTTCGAGGGCTCGGTCCTCCACCGGGACAGCCTGGGGACCGAGCAGCTCATCCGGCCCGGCCAGCTCAACCTGATGACGGCGGGCCGGGGGATCGCCCACGCCGAGGAGGACCCCGACGGCTCCGGCGGCACAGTCCACGGCGTGCAGCTGTGGGTCGCCCAACCGTCGGCCACCCGGGCGGGCAGCTCCTCGTTCGAGCACCTGAGGGACCTGCCCGTGGTCGACCTGGGCAACGGTGCCGCCACCGTGCTGGTCGGCCCGTTCGGCGGGGCCGTCTCGCCGGCCCGACGCGACACCGACCACGCCGGCGTGGAGCTCGACCTCCGCCGCGGCACCACCGTCCTCCCCCTCGACCGGGCCTACGAGCACGGGCTGGTCGTGGCGTCCGGCACGCTCACCGTGGCCGGCACCGCCCTCGCCCCCGGGGCCGTGGCCTACCTGGCCCCCGGAACCGACGAGCTGGCCGTCACCGCGGCCGGGCCGGCCCGGGCCCTGCTGGTGGGCGGCGTGCCCTTCGCCGAGGAGGTGGCCATGTGGTGGAACTTCGTGGCCCGGACCCGGGAGGAGCTGGCCGACGCCCATCGGGACTGGATGTCCGGTTCCGAGCGGTTCGGCACCGTGACCTCGTCGCTGCCCCGGGTCGTCGTGGGACCGCCGCCCTGGCTCCGGGCGGGCTGAGCGCGACCCGGCTCCGGCGGATCAGGGGGCGAAGGCCGCCCCGGGGTCGAGGTAGGTCTTGAACTCGATCACGTTGCCGCTCGGGTCGGCCAGCTTGCCCTTGGTCTGTTGGCGCGGGGTGCCCGCGTGGTCGGTCGACACCGGCACCACCCAGGTCACGTCGGGCGATACCTCCAGCCGCGACACCAGCGCGGCGAACCCTTCGGCGTCGAGGGTGACCCCGAAGTGGCGCCTGCCCTGGCCATCGAACGGGAGCACCTGGTCGGGCCGCTGCTGGAGGGTGAGCTGCAGGCCCCAGAACCAGACGTCCGCCCAGTCGTCCTGCACCCGCCCCGGCGTGCACCCAAGCGTGTCGACGTAGAAGGTACGGGCCTCGTCGAGGTCGGCCACCACGATCGAGAGATGCAGCACCGGGTCCACGACCGGACCCTACCTTCGCCCGGAGCCGTATCGTGTACCGGATGCGAGCGCCCGACCCAGCCGCCCAGGGGCGTCCCGCGGCGGTCACCGGTGCCTGAGCGCGGCGGCCCGGCCGCGGCCGGCGTCCCCGGCCCGGAGGGCCTGCCCGACTCGATCGTGGGCCGCCTCGTCGCCCACGGGCAGCGGGGCTTCGTGACCATCTCCCTGATCGACACCGTGGCCATCGGGATCTCGATCGGGGCCATGGTCGAGCTCAACCGGATCGCCGCCCCTGACCATCTCCCGTTCCTGGTCGCGTCGTTCGCGTCGTCGGTCATCGTGCTGTTCTCGCTGCCCGGACTCGACATCGCCCGGTCCTGGAACGTGATCGGCGGGCAGTTCCTGGGCGCACTCGCCGGCTTCAGCTGCGTCACGATCCTCGGCCACAACCACACGGCCTTCGTAGCCGGCGCCTCGGTGGCCCTGGCCTTCGTCCTCATGCGGGTGTGCCACGCCCTGCACCCGCCCGGGGCGGCCACCGCGTTGATCGTGGCCATCGACCCCTACGCCCAGGGGGTCAAGTTCCTGTTCTTCCCGGTGTTGGCCGGCATCGTGCTGATCACGGTCTTCGCCTGACTGGTGCGTCTGGCCGAACGCCACGTCCTGGCCCGCATCGTGGGCCGGACGGACGATGAGGACGGAGACGACGGGGGCTGGCGGGACCCGGGCTCAGACGGCCAACGGGGCGAAGGTGCCGTCGGGCAGCGGCACCTCCCGGGCGCCCGGCGTGGAGAAGTCCACCGTGGCCAAATCGACGGCCTGGGGCACCGGATTGTCGTAGCTGCGGATCACGTAGCGCCGGTCCTTCAGGTTGGCGACCGTGGACCACAGCGTGTGGTCGTCGTGGGCCGGGTCGTCATTCTCCCGGATGAGCCCGAACGGGATGTCGAAGTTGTTGAGGATGTGCAGAGCGGTCTTCTCCAATTCGGCACCGGTGGCCACCGGCCGCAGTGCAGCGGTGAAGGCCGTCGCCCGCACGAACCGCGCCGGCGAGCTGGAGTCGCCCGGCAGGCCGTGCATGCCCGGGCCCTGGCCCATGGCCGACAGCGCCACGCCCTCGATGGTGATGGGCGACGGGTTCCTGTCCGCCAGATTCACGTAGTTGCGCAGGTTGGTCAGGTGCCAGTCGATGTGGGGCCAGTTGCAGGCGACGCCGATGGGGTTGTCGGTGATCTCGATGGCGCCGTCACGCCACTCGACGACGGCGGACGCGCCCGACGCGTCGTGCAGCACCAGGTGGGCGGGTGGGGCGAAGCCGAAGGGCCCGAACACATAGGGCCACACCGTCACCGCGGCCATGGCCGTCTTGGCTTCGGCCACGTCGGCGCTGACGCCCAGAACGTAGGCCACGGCGTCGATGACCGACATCAGGCTGGAGGGGTCGGCCCCCTCGGCCGGCGTGTAGTCGCAGAACCCCGGCATGTAGAGGAGCGAGGCGTAGAGGCCCCGCTCGTTCATCCCGTCGGTCAGCGACCCGGGCTGCCCGAAGGCATCCATGCCGACCGTGCCGTAGGTCGAGGTCCACGCCTTGCCCGGCCCATCCTTGCCGGTCCCGGCGCCGGAATAGCCGCGGGGCAGCACCGTCACCTTGGTCCCCATGGCGGTAGGGAACTCCATGGTGCGCCCCACGACGACCGTCCCGTCGGTGGCCTTGATCCGGAAACTCGTACACATGGCGGACTCCTCTGCGTCACTCCCCGCGAGATCGTCGCGCTCCGGAGCGCCGCCGGCGGGGACCTCGTCCGGTGGGATCCGTTCGCCGGCACCGCCGTGCCACCGGGGGTGCGGCGCGGTGGCGCTCTGCCATGGGGTGGGAGGTGGGTGGACCGTCCGAGGGTGGGAGGTGGGTGGACCGTCCGGTGGTCGGACCGCCCCGGGGGTCAGTCGGCGGTCTGGCCGGCGATCTCCTTGTGGACTTCCGCCATGTCGAGGCCGACGGCCTGCGAGATGAGGTCCTCGAGCGCCTCTCCCGGGAGCGCGCCGGGCTGGCTGAAGATGATGACCTGCTCGCGCAGGATCATCAGCGTGGGGATCGACTGGATGCCGAACGAAGCGGCCAGCTCCTGCTGGGCCTCCGTATCGATCTTGCCGAACACCAGGTCCGGGTGGTCCTCGGAGGCCTGCTCGAAGATCGGGCCGAACGTACGGCACGGGCCGCACCACGACGCCCAGAAGTCGACCAGGACGGTGTCGTTGGTCGACACCACCTCGGCGAAGTTGTCCTTGGTCAGCTCGACCGTTGCCATCGTGCGCTCCTCAATTGCTCGTACTGACAGGTCAACGCCACCTCGGTGGCGTCTATTTCAGGTGCCGGCAGCCGGCCGGCGGGCCCGGACGAGGGTGTCGACCGCCTCACGGGGCCCAGCGTCGGTCTCCACCGTGCGGATCACCTTCCCCGCTGTCTGGACGACCAGTCCGGTCGCCGTGATCACCTCGACCGTCGACGCCGCGTCGTACAGGACGGCCGGGTCGGGCGGGCCGCCGACTCCCCGGGTGAGGTTGTCGACGTCGTGTGCCACCACCAGCAGCGTGCCCCCGGGGGCGACGGCCCGTGCCGCCACCCCGAGGGCGGCCGTGCGAACCGGTTGCGGCAACTGGAGGTAAAAGACGGCCACCAGGTCGAACCCCTCCGGCGGCGGGACGTACTCCTCGGCCGCGGCCGCCACCCACTCGACCTCGACGCCCCGGTCGGTCGCCAGGCGCCGCCCCTTGTCGAGACCAACGACGGAGAAGTCGACCCCGGTCACCCGCCAGCCCTGCTCGGCCAGCCACACCGCATTGCGGCCCTCGCCGCAGCCCAGGTCGACGGCCGTGCCCGGTGTCAGACCGGCAACCTGCTCGACCAGGAACCGGTTGGGCTGCGCGGTCCAGACGAGGTCGTCACCCCCGTACCGCTCGTCCCAGTCGTGGCGGTCCACGGTGGCGGTGCCGGAGGCTCAGCCCCCGGACGTCTCCTGAGCGACCGGCTCCTGCGCGACTGACTCCTGCGCTGCCGTCTCCTGGAGGACCAGACCGTTGCCGTCGGGGTCGTCGAATGTCACGTACCGGCCCCACGGAGCGGTCTCGATGTCACCGGAGAGATCGAGGCCCTGGCTGCGCAGGTGGGCTACGTCGCCTTCCAGGTCATCGGTCTCGAGCACCGTGCCCTTCGTGCCGCCCGGTGCCATGGTCTCGAACCAGGTCACCAGGGTGATCGACGTGGCCGCCCCCGGCGGGCGCACCTGCACCCACCGCATGCCGGGTCCCATGGACCTGTCGTGGACCAGTTCGAATCCGAGCACGTCAACGTAGAACGCTTTCGCCCGGTCCGGATCGGCGACGGACAACGAGAAGAGTTGGACGGCGGTGATGCCCACCGCTCAGTTGATCTTGACCAGGTCGACGATGAAGACCAGCGTGTCGTTGGCGGCGATGCCCGAACCGGGTGACTGGGCGCCGTAGGCCAAGCTCGGCGGGATGATGATCTCGCGGCGGCCCCCGACCTGCATGCCGACCACGCCCTGGTCCCACCCGGGGATGACGGCGCCGACCCCCAGTGTGAACGGGTACGGCTGGTTCCGGCTCCACGAGGAGTCGAAGATCTTCTTCGACGAGTAGGCGACGCCCACGTACTGCACGCTGGCTTTGTCCCCGGCCTTGACCGCCGGGCCGGTCCCCACGATCAGGTCCTTGGTCTGGAGCTGATTCGGCGGTGTGCCCGCCGGGACGGTGATGGTCGGCTGGGTGCCGATGGTGCCGGCGGCAGACGGGTGGGCGATGGTACCGATGCCCGTCTTGAACGGGGCCGTGGTGGTGGTCGAGCTCGATGACGAGCTCCCGCAGGCGGCTAGCCCCAGGCTGGAGGTGGCCAGGGCCACGAGGGTCCAGGTACGGAGGCGGGTCATGTCAGGAGTCCTTTCGAGGGGCTTCGTGCAGGGGATGCGGTGCCGTCGGCGGGCGCCGTCCCGGGAGGAAACGGTAGCCGCCCGGCGCATCGGGGGGCGGGCGGCCACCCGGGCGATCGCCGGCGTCACACCCCCCTGCGACCATTGGTCATGCTCCTCGACCGGCTCGCACAGGTCACCGCCCAGCTCCGGTCGTCGGTGACCGACCTCGACCCCGAGACCCTGAGCGGCGCCGACGCCGCCCGGCTCCTGGCCGCCTTCGCCGAGATCGAGCGCCTGGCCTCCGCCGGCAGGCTCCTGTCCGCCCGCCGGGTCGAGTCCTCCAACGTCTGGCGGCGTTCCGGCCACCGGTCGGCCGCTGCCCACGTCGCCGAGGCCACGGGTACGGGGATCGGGCCGGCCATTTCGGCGCTGGAGACGGCCCGCCACCTCGGCTCGCTTCCGGCCACCGACGAAGCTGTACGCCAGGGCAGGCTCTCCGAGACCCAGGCCAAGGAGATCGCCGGGGCGGCGATCCTCCAGCCCGACGCCGAGCTCGCACTGGTCGAGGCGGCCGGGCAGCAGCCGCTCAGCGTACTGAAGCTCCGGTGCAAGCGGGTCCGGGCCGCCGGCCAGGACCAGCGGGCCACCTACGACGCCATCCGCAGAGGCCGCTACCTGCGCAACTGGGTGGAGGACAACGGCGCCGTCCGCTTCGACGCCCGGCTCACCCCGGACGAGGGGGCCCGGCTACTGGCCGCGGTGGCCGGCGAGACCGAACGCCTGGCCACCGCGGCCCGCAAGGCCGGCCTGGAGGAGCCCCGCAAGGCGGTGGCCGCCGACGCCCTCGTGGCCCTGGCCTGCCACGCGTCCGCGGACGTCGGTTCCGGCGACCGGGCCGGAGGCGCTCCGGGGTCGTGCCGGACCGGAGGACCGGTGGCCACCGTCCACGTGCGGGTGGATCACGCCGCCCTAGTCCGCGGCCACATCGAGCCGGGCGAGCTGTGTGAGATCCCGGGCGTCGGGCCGGTCCCGGTCGAGGTGGCCCGTCGCCTGGCCGTCGACTCCGTGCTCAACGTCCTCGTCACCAACGGCGTCGACGTCACCACGGTGGCCCACTCGGGCCGCAGGATCCCGGAGGCCTTACGCCGGGCCCTGGCCGAACGGGACCCGGTGTGCGTGGTCCCCGGGTGCGACACCTGGAACGACCTGGAGATCGACCATCTCCGGCCGTTCGCCGAGGGCGGGCCGGCGAGCCTGGCCAACCTCGCCCGCCTGTGCCACTGGCACCACTACCTGAAGACCCACCACGGGCACCTGCTGGAGCGGGGCGCCGTCGACGGCCCCGACGGTCCGGCGTGGCGGTGGATCGCCACGGACGACCCACCCGTCGTTCCGAAGCACATCCTGCGGTCGGGCTGACGCCCTACCCCTAGGCCGACTCGTCCCCGCCGACGTTGTCGTCAGCGTCGCGCCCGTCGGGTGCCTCACCCCCGTTGGCGGCGGCGTAGGCCGCCTCGGCCCGCAGGGCCAACTCCCGCAGCGGCCGGCCTGTGCGCCGGGCCGCGGCGGCCACGTCGTCGTGCTCGGCCTTGACCCGCGCCGCGCTGACCTTGATGCGGATCAGCTGTCCCTCGACCACCACGGAGTCGACCGTGCGGGCGGCCGGCCACCGCTCGGCCACGGTCATCCGCACGCCGAGCGACCCGGTCTCGGACCGCAGCAGGGCCCGCAGTCCGGGCACCCGCACCGGGTCGCACAGCACGTGCACCACGTGGCCCGGACGCCCCTTCTTCATCACCACGGGCGACAGCCAGGCGTCGTGGGCCCCTGCCTCGAGCGCGGCGGACACGGTGTGGGCCAGCTGCTCGCCCGTCACGTCATCGACCGTCACCTCCAGCACGGCCACCGGCTGCCCGGCATCGGCGTCGGGGCCACCTGACGCTCCGATGCCGGTCCCGACCACCACCTGCGTGCAGTTGGGCAGCTCCTCGAGCTCACGGCTCCCGGCCCCGAAACCCTGGGTCACGACCTCCATGGCCGGCATCGGCCCGAACCCCGACGACAGGGCGGCCAGAAGTGCCGCACCGGTGGGTGTCGTGAGCTCCACCGGAATGTCCCGCCCCCACGTCGGGATGCCCCGCAGCAGCCCCACCACGGCCGGCGCCGGGTTGGGCAGCATGCCGTGGGCGGCCCGGACCATGCCGGTGCCCGTGGCGACCGCGCTGGCCCGCACCTCGTCGACCCCGAGGATCTCGAGGGCGGCCGCCGTGCCGACCACGTCGATGATGGTGTCGTGCCCGCCGACCTCGTGGAAGTGGACCTGGTCGACCGGGCGGCGGTGCAGGGCGGCCTCCACCTCGGCCAGGCCGGCGAACGTGGCCAGCGCCCGGGCCGCCACCCGCTCGGGGAGCCGGGCCTCCTCCACCAGGCCCACGATGTGGGCGTAGGTTCGGACCACCACGTGGTCCTGGACGGTCACGATGGCCCGGCTGGCCGCGATCCCGCCCCGCAGCACCGGCTCGACTTCGAGGGCCCACCCGCCGAACGGCAGCCGCTCGAGCAGGCGGAGCACCTCGTCGAGCTCGGCGCCGGCGTCGATCAGGCTTCCGAGGGCCATGTCACCGGCGATCCCGGCGAAACAGTGGAACCAGGCGACCGTGCGGCCGGCGGTGTCGGTTTCGGTCCGGCCCGGGCTCACGGGAGCATCCGGGCGACGGCGCAGGCCGCCCCGAACCCGTTGTCGATCCCGACCACGGTGATGCCCGCCGCGCAGCTGGCATGCATGGCCAACAGCGCGGTCACCCCCTCGAGGGCGGCGCCGTAGCCGGTGCTGGTGGGCACGGCCACCACCGGCGCCGGAGTGATCCCCCCGACCAGGCTGGCCAGCGCCCCCTCCATGCCGGCCACCACGACGACCGCGTCGGTCTCGGCCAGCTCGTCGGCCGAGGCCAGCAGCCGGTGCACGCCGGCCACTCCGCAGTCGGCCAACAAGGTGGGCCGCAACCCGAGTGCGACCAGGGTGGCCTCGCACTCCCGGGCCACCGGCAGGTCCGACGTGCCGGCGGTGATCACCAGGGTCCGGGCCAGCCGGGGCCCGGCAGGCCGCCACACAACCGCCGACAGGTCCCCCCGGACCTGGTCGGCCCCGGTGGCCCGACCGGTGACCGTCCGGGTGCCGCCCGGGTGGTCGGCCAGCGCCCGAGCCGCCTGCTCCTCGTCGGCCCGGGTCAGGATGACCGGTGAGCTGCCGGTGAGGCCGCCGGTGGGGCCGTCCAACAGCTCGCCCACGATGACCGAGCACTGCTCCGCCGTCTTCCCCTGGCCGTAGACGGCCTCGGGCAGCCCCTGGCGGAGCGACCGGTGGTGGTCGACTTTGGCGAACCCCAGGTCGGCGAAGGGGAGGCGCCGCAGGCGGAGCACGGCGTCGTCAGGGGAGCACACCCCCGTGCGCACGTCGTCCAGGAGGCGCTGCAGCGCGAGTTCGTCCATGATGTTCACTATCCTGCCTGTCCATGGCCCACGACGCATCTCCGGTGCCGCCCGGGGACGGTCAGGTGCGGATCGGCTTCCTCGGGCCCGAAGGCACCTTCACCGAGGAGGCCCTGCTTTCCGAGCCGGCCTACGCCGGGGCCGACATCACCCCCTTC
>DATCCR010000055.1:0-10249 GCA_036511155.1 Acidimicrobiales bacterium | reverse complement strand
GCCGGCGCGACCTCGACGAGCTGATCGAGCGCACGCCGGCCGACGGCCTCGTCGGGGGGACGGCCCGGGTCAACGGCGACCGGTTCGGTGACGAGCGGGCCCGGTGCGCCGTGGTGTCCTACGACTACACCGTGCTGGCCGGCACCCAGGGCCAGCAGAACCACCGCAAGAAGGACCGCCTGTTCGAGCTGGTCGAGAGGCTGCGCCTCCCGGTGGTGCTGTTCGCCGAGGGCGGCGGCGGCCGTCCCGGGGACACCGACTACGCGGTCATCACCGGACTCGACACCCAGGCGTTCGCCCTGTTCGGCAAGCTCAGCGGTCTCGTCCCCCTGGTGGGAATCGCCTCGGGCTGGTGCTTCGCCGGCAACGCCGCCCTGCTGGGGTGCTGCGACGTCGTGATCGCCACCGAGGGCTCCTCCATCGGGATGGGCGGCCCGGCCATGATCGAGGGCGGGGGACTCGGCGCCTATCGGCCCGAGGAGATCGGCCCGCTCGACGTGCAGGTCCCGAACGGGGTGGTCGACCTGGTGGCCGCCGACGACGCCCAGGCGGTCGAACTGGCCCGCCGGTACCTGGCGTACTTCCAGGGCCCGGTCGACGACTGGTCCTGCGCCGACCAGCGGCTGCTGCGCTCGGCCGTGCCCGAGCAGCGCCTCCGGGCCTACGACATCCGGGCCCTGCTCGAAGTCCTGGCCGACACCGGCTCGGTGCTGGAGCTCCGGCGGGGCTTCGGCGCCGGGATGGTCACGGCCCTGGCCCGCATCGAGGGGCGGCCGGTGGGCGTGGTGGCCAACGTCCCGACCCACCTCGGCGGCGCCATCGACGCCGACGGCGCCGACAAGGCGGCCCGGTTCCTGCAGCTGTGCGACGCCCACGACCTGCCGGTGGTCTTCCTGTGTGACACCCCGGGCTTCATGGTCGGACCCGAGGCCGAGCGGACGGGGCTGGTGCGTCATGTCAGCCGGATGTTCGTGACCGGGGCCAGCCTGACCGTCCCGTTCTGCACCATCGTGCTCCGCAAGGGCTACGGCCTCGGTGCCCAGGCCATGGCCGGGGGCAGCTTCCGGTCACCGCTCTTCATCGTCGCCTGGCCGAGCGGCGAACTCGGGGGGATGGGACTCGAGGGGGCGGTGCGCCTCGGATTCCGGCGCGAGCTCGAGGCCGTCGAGGATCCGGTCGAGCGGGAGGCACTCTTCGCCTCCATGGTCGACCTCGCCTACGAGCACGGCAAGGCGCTCAACGTGGCCTCCGCCTACGAGATCGACGACGTCATCGACCCGATCGAGTCGCGGTCCCGGATCGTGGAGGCCCTGCGGGCCTCGCCGCCCCCGCCTGCCCGGACAGGCAAGAAGCGGAGCTGCATCGACACCTGGTAGCCCGGTGCCGCGCCCGCGGGCCGGCGTGCGGCTCAGTCGGCGGTGGGCCGACGGTGGACGACCACCGGGCAAGCGGCGTGGGTCACGCAGTGCTGGCTGACCGAACCGAGGAGCAGCCCGGAGAACGAGCCGTGGCCGCGGCTGGCCACCACGAGGAGGGCGGCATGGCGCGAGGCCTCGACCAGCACCTCGCCGGCGCGGCCCTCGACGACGTGTGCGTGGACGCGGAGCCCCGGGTGCCCGGTGGCGAGACCTTCGACGACGGGGTCGAGCATGGCCTGGGCGTCGGCCGCCGGGTCGAAGTCGCTCGGCAGCGGGATGACGTTGCCCCAGCTGGTCGGGTACTCCCAGGCGCTCACCAGCTCGAGCCGGCCTCCGGTGCGCTCGGCCTGGGCTGCGGCCCACTCGACGGCGGAGCCGGCCGCTTCGGAGCCATCGAAGCCCACGACCACGGCGTCGCTCGGATGGTCCTGGTCCTCGGTCACGTTGTCCCTCCAGACGGCGTCGCCCGCCGAACGCGAGCTGCGGCTCCGAGCGTAGCGTTCGGGGATCATGGGGCTGTGGCCGGACGGGCTCACGACCGCTCCTCCGGCTCGTCGTGGCCGTGCGCGTCCCCCCACATGGCGGCATGCCGCCGGGCGAGGGTGGCGTCCACGAATTCCGAACCCGGGCCCCCCGACGTGGGGGCCTCGTCGGAGCCGGGGCCCGGTGCACCCACCAGGCGCCCGAGGGCGGCGGCCACCGAGGCGCGAAGGGCGGCCTCGTCGTAGCCGCCTTCGAGGAAGACGATGAGGCGACCCGGCTCGGGCGCGTACCCGGCCACCGTCCCCGCCAGCTCCGCGAAGTCGCCGGCCGACAGCGCGAGTTCGGCCAGGGGGTCGTCGCGGTGGGCATCGAAGCCGGCGGACACCAGGACCCAGGTGGGGGAGAAGGCCTCGACGGCCGGGGTCACGACGCGGTCGAAGGCCGCTCGCAGTACGTCGCCGGTGGCGCCGGGGGGCAGGGGGACGTTGACCGTGGTACCCCGGGCCCCGGGCCCGCCCACCTCGGCCGCTCTCCCGGTGCCCGGGTAGCAGGGCCACTGGTGGGTGGACACGTAGAGGACGTCGGGGTCGTTCCAGAACAGGTCCTGGGTGCCGTTGCCGTGGTGGACGTCCCAGTCGACGATCAGCACCCGCTCGCCGGCGTCGGTGAGGGCGGCCGCGGCCACGGCCACGTTGTTGAGTAGGCAGAAGCCCATGGCCCGGTCGGCCGGTGCGTGGTGGCCCGGCGGGCGGGCCGGCACGAACACGGGGGAGCGGTGGGTCCGTGCCGCGTCGATGGCGACGAGCCCGGCCCCGGCCGCCATGCGGGCGTCCTCCCACGAGGTGGGCCCGGCGTAGGTGTCGGGGTCGAGCTTGCCGCCGCCGGCCGCACTGAACTGCTCGAGCCGCTGCAGGTGGGCCGGGGTGTGGACCCGGACCAGGCGCTCGGCCGGCGCCGCGGTGGCCGCCACGTACAGCAGGTCGGTGCCGAGGTCGAGGTCTGCGACACCACGCATGGCCGCCCCCACGCGGGCCGGGCGTTCGGGGTGGCCGGGATGGCTGTGCTCGCCCGCGGCCAGAGGTTCGACGACGATCAGCACGGTGCGCCCTTCGTCGCTCGCTGCGTGCCTACCGCCACCCGTGTCACGGCGTCGGGTTCTGCACCGAGAACCAGTCCCGGGCCTCGAGGTACGGGGTGAAGGCGGTGGCGATGGCGTCGATGTCGGCCGCCGACTTGGGCCGCTGGACCTCGTAGACGTGTGGGAATTCGAGCCATCCGATCGTCAGATCCCACAGCCGCACCGCCGCCTCGCCTTCCGGGGGGTAGACGAGGACGGGCCCGAACAGCGTCTGGTCGTCGTCGAAGACGAGGGTCGGCACGCCGAAACCGCCGCGGGCCACGACCTCGTCGTGCTCGGCTTTCACCTCGTCGGCGGTGGTGGGGTCGGCGATGGCCTCGGCCACAAGGCCCGGATCGAGGCCCATCTCGCCCAGAATGGCCTCGGCCACCTCGGGGCGGTGCGGCTTCCGCCCGCCCTCGTGGAGGGCCTTTCCGGCCTCGGCGTACCACCGGTCGAGCAGGGCCATGTCCTGGCGGCGTAGGAGGGCGCCGATGCGCATCATCGACCAGCCGTACGACCAGTCGCGCTCCCACGGGTGCTTCTTGCCCTCCTGGCGGTTGATCTCCTCCAGGCTGAAGAACTTCCAGCGGATGTCGAGGCCGGTCTGGTCCCGGACGTTCCGGATCCATCGGGAGGTCTCGTAGGCGTAGGGGCACATGATGTCGAAGTGGAAGTCGACCCCGGAGGGCCGGACCCGCTTGGTGCTGCCCATGGCATCCTCCGCGTGCTCGTCTCGGTGCAGGTGCACCGCCCGGGGACTGGCGCCGGGCGCTCCTTCGAACCGTACACTCGCCTGAGGGACGAACCGCGGGCGGACGGAGGCCTTCGGCGCCGGGGTGTTCGCCGTGGCGACCGCCCCGCTCGCCCTCCTCCTGGTGATGGACGGCTCCTCCGGGTTCCAGCGGACCCCGGAGGAGCCCGGGGGACGAGCCTTGACGTGAGCTCCGGGTCCGGGCGAGGAGGCCCCGCTAGAAGTGCCCGAGCACGGGGTGGGGGACGTAGGGCTCCTCGAGCCGGGCGATCTCGGCCTCGTCCAGGGCGAGACCCTCGGCGGCCAGGGCGTCCTCGAGGTGGCCAGCCTTGGTGGCCCCGACGATCGGCGCGGTGACGCCCCGCTTGTGGAGCAGCCAGGCCAGCGCCACCTGGGCCGCCGGCACGCCGCGTGCCGAGGCCACGTCGGCCACCCGTTCGACCACGTCGAAGTCGGTGGGCTGGCTGTAGAGGTAGTTGGTGAAGTCGTCGGTGTCCGACCGGGTGGTCAGCTTGTCGCCGGTGCGGGTGCGGTTGCCGGCCAGCACGCCGCGGGCCAGCGGGCTCCACGGGATGACCCCTACGCCCTGGTCGATGCAGAGGGGGAGCATCTCCCGCTCCTCCTCGCGGTAGACGAGGTTGTAGTGGTTCTGCATCGAGACGAATTTCGTCCACCCGTGGGACTCGGCGACGTGTTGGGCCTTGGCGAACTGCCAGGCATGCATGCTGGAGGCACCGATGTAGCGGGCTTTGCCCGCCTTGACGATGTCGTGGAGGGCTTCCATGGTCTCCTCGATCGGCGTCCGGTCGTCCCACCGGTGGATCTGGTAGAGGTCGACGTACTCCATGCCCAGCCGGGTGAGTGAGGCGTCGATGCCGGACAGGACGTGCTTGCGGGACAGCCCGCCGCCGTTCTCCCCGGGTGCTACCGGCATGCGGACCTTCGTGGCCACCACCAACTCGTCCCGCGTCAGGAACTTCGGCAGCAGGCGGCCCGTGGCCACCTCGCTGGCCCCGCCCGAATAGACGTCGGCGGTGTCGAAGAAGGTGATGCCGCCCTCCACGGCGGCTCGGACGATGGGCTCGGCGGCGTCCTCGTCGAGGACCCAGGGCCGGTCGGAGTCGTTGCCGAAACTCATCATGCCGAGGCACACACGCGAGACGCGCAGGCCGGTGCGACCGAGATTGACGTACTGCATGGGCACCTCCGGGTGAGATTCAGGGGGACGGTCGCAACCCTAATGGGACTGGAAAGTCCGGCCCGGTCCGGGGATCCGGTCGTCCGGCGTCCGTCCCGGCCTCGTCCGGCCCGGCGGAGGTAGCGTCCCCGGGGTGAGCGACGACCGGATGACCGCAGAGGCCGTGCACGACACCGCGGTGCGCCGCCTCCAGCACGCCTACGCCGACGTGGTCAACCGTCGGGCGTGGCCGGAGCTCGAGGCGCTGTTCCGGCCCGATGCCGACGTGGTCATCGACCGGCGGGCCGGCGACCCGCTGCGTCTGGTGGGCGGCGACGAGGTGGGGGCGTTCATCGGGTCGGCGATCGCCCACTTCTCGTTCTTCGAGTTCGTCATCCTGAACGCCCACATCGTGTTTCCCGACGGGCCCGAGGCCGGGACCGCGGTGTGCCGCCTGTTCATGTGCGAACTCCGCCAGGACGACACCGGGCGGTTCAGCACCGCGTTCGGGCTCTACCACGACCGGTACGCACTGGAGGATGGTCGATGGTGGTTCGCCGAGCGGCGCTACCACTCGTTGGCCCGGCACGGCGAGGTGCTCGACGTGTTCCCCCTTCCCACCGACCCGGGCATCACCGTGCCCGGCGCCGGGGCCTGAACGACCCGGTCGGAGCCGGTCGGAGGCCAGGCGCATCAGCCACCGGACCGGGTCGGCGTGGGAGCATCGGGGCATGCCGCTCCTCGTGGTCCGACATGCTCACGCCGGTCGCCGGAGCACCTGGGAGGGGGAGGACGCAGCCCGTCCCCTGTCCCCCCGGGGGCGGGCCCAGGCCGAAGCCCTCGTGCCACTGCTGGCCGAGTACCGACCCCGTCGGATCCTGGCCAGCCCCGCCGTCCGGTGCTTCGAGACGGTCCGGCCGCTGGCCGAGTCGCTCGACCTGCCCATCGAGTCGGTGGGCGAGCTGGCCGAGGGGAACGGACCGGCCGCCCTGCACCTGCTCCACCGTATGGCCGGCGAGACGGCGGTGCTCAGCACCCACGGAGACATCGCCGACGAGGTGCTCGACGCCCTCACCCCGGGGCTCACCAGGAAGGCCCGCTACAAGCTCCGCCTGCTCAAGGGGGAGGTCTGGGTCATCCAGTCGACCGGCGACACCCTGGAGATCGTCGACCACCTGCGCCAGGACCCGCGGCGGTGACCCGGTGCCGCAGTGCCCGCCGGAGCCCCGGCCGGGCACAGGGCTGTCGACCACTACGCTGACCGCCCGATGAGCGCCCCCCTCCGATTCGACCCGGAGTCGTTCCGTACCTTCCGGATCGTCGGCCGCGCCTACGACCCGGGCTCCCGCACGGTCACCCTCCGCTACGGCCTCGACGACCGGGTGGCCTTCACCGAAACGATCACCTTCGAGACGGCCCCGGCCGAGCCGGTCGACCCCCCGTCCCTCGAGGCCATGGGCCCCGGATTCGAACGGGCCCTGCTCCACCTCCATGTGGCCGCCGGCACCAGCTACTACAAGACGGCGGCGCCACCGGAGGTCGTGATCGAGGGGGAGTCGTTGAGTGACGCCGAGCTCGACCTCCACCGCCACCTCTACGACGACGGCCTGCGCGAGTTCGCCGTCACCAATGCCCTGCCCGTGCCCCGGCCGGTGACCGTGGTGCCGGGACGCGGGGTGGCCGGTCACGCGGTGCCGCCCGAGGGGGCGCTGCGCCCCGGCCTGCTGGTCCCCATCGGTGGCGGCAAGGACTCCATGGTCCTGATCGAGGCGGTGCGCCACCTCGGGCCGCGTCTCTTTGCCGTGAATCCCCACCCGCTGGTCCACGAGCTGGCGGCCGAAGCCGGGCTCGAACTCCTCGTGGTCCGCCGCCGTCTCGACCCGGGACTGGCCGGTCTCCACGAGGCGGGGGCGATGAACGGGCACGTGCCGATTACCGCCATCGTCTCGCTCATCGCCGTGGTGGGCGCCTTCGTCCACGGGTACGACACGGTGGCCATGGCCGTCGAGCGGTCGGCGAGTGAGGAGACGGTGACGGTCGACGGAGTACCGGTCAACCATCAGTACTCGAAGAGCCGAGGGTTCGAGCTGCTGCTGGCCGACGTGGTCCGCACCTCGGTGGCCCCCGAGCTGACCTACGGGTCGGCACTACGCCCCTACTCGGAGCTGGCCATCTCCCGCGCCTTCGCCGGCCTGGACCGCTACCACCCGACGTTCTGCAGCTGCAATTCGGCGTACCGGCAGCGGGCGGGTACGGACGACCGGTGGTGCGGGCACTGCCCGAAGTGCCGCTTCGTCGGCCTCATGCTGGCCCCGTTCCTGGAGCCAGCCGGGCTCACCGCCATCATCGGGACCGACATGTTCGCCGACCCCGCCCAGATCGAGGGGTTCGCCGCCCTGATGAGCGACACCGAGAAGCCGTTCGAGTGCGTGGGGGAGAAGCGCGAGTCGGCTGTTGCCCTCCGGCTGCTGGCCGCCCGTCCGGAGTGGCGGAACTCGGCCGTGGTGGCCGCGCTGGCTCCGGTGGCCGAGGCCCTGGTGGGCGACCACGACATGGACCGGCTGCTGACCCCCGACCCGGGCCTGGCCTTTGGCGACCCGGTGGTGGCCACCGCCGTGGCCACCCTCCTGGCGGAGGGCCGGTGACCCTCGACCGGGGGTCCCTCGACGCGGTGCTGGCTCGGCGGGTCGCCGTGTGGGGCATGGGTGCCGAGGGCCTGGCCTTCGCCGCCCTGGCTGTCGGCCGGGGGGTCGTGCCGGTCCTGATCGACGACCATCCGGCCGAGGCGGCCGAGCGGGTGGCCGCCACCCCCGTTGGGGAGCGGGCGGTGCTCCTGCCTGCCGACGTCGACTGGGGATCGGTGGACGTGGTCGTCCGCGCCCCCGGGGTGAGTCGGTACCGTCCGGAGCTGGCCGCCGCCGAGGCCGTCGGGGTGACGGTGACCACGGCCATGGCCCTGTGGCTGGTGGACCATGCCGACGCGCCGGTGCTGGCCATCACCGGGACCAAGGGCAAGAGCACGACCGCCGCGTTGGCCGCGGCGATCCTGGAGGCCGACGGTCGAAAGGTCGAGCTCATCGGCAACATCGGCGTGCCGGTGCTCGACACCTACGGCCATCCCCGACCCGATGCCTACGTGGTGGAGATCTCGTCCTACCAGGCCGCCGATGTGACCCGGTCGCCGGGCGTCGTGGTGCTGACCAGCCTGGCCCCCGACCACCTCGATTGGCACGGCGGCGTCGAGGCCTACTACCGGGACAAGTTGCGCCTGGTCGAGGTAGGACCCGTCGGCCACCTGGCGGTGAGCGCCGGCAACGACGAGGCGGTGGCCCGGACGGCCGGGCACCCGGACCGGACGTTGTTCGGTCCCGCCGGCCGGGTGCGGGTGGACGATGACGGCTGGGTCGTGGTCGACGGCACCCGTCTGGTGGACGCCGGGCGCCTGCGGGTGCCGGGCCGCCACAACGCCTGGAACCTGTGCGGGGCGATCGCCGGGATCGTGCTGCTGACCGGCGAGGTGCCGTCGACCGAGGCGGTCGGGTCGGCGGTCGACGGTTTCGCCGGCCTGCCTTCCCGGTGCCACGTGCTGGGCGAGCGGAACGGCATCACCTACGTGGACGACGCCCTGGCATCGAACCCGTTCGCCTCGGCCGCCTCGATCGGCACCTTCGACGGCCGGGCGCTCACCGTGATCGTGGGTGGGGCCGACCGGGGCATCGATCCGGGCCCGCTGGTGGCAGCGCTGGCCGCCCACCGGCCGACGGCCGTCGTCGTCGTGCTGCCCCCCGATCCGCATCGGCTGGTCACGGCACTCGCCGTAGTTGCGGCCCGAGTGACGCCGGTGGCCGACCTCGCCGAAGCGGTGCTCGTGGCCGAGGACCTCACCCCCGCGGGCGGCGTGGTCCTCTTCTCTCCCGGTGCGCCGACCCCCGAGGGCGGCGGGGGCTACCGGGCGCGCAGCCAGGCGTTCAGCGGAGCGGCGGGCCTGCCGGAGCGGTAGGGCGGCGAGGCGGCGTCGGTGGCGGTGGCGGTGCCTCCGACGACCGGTAGCCAGCCGACGGGGCCGTGAGCGGCGGCGGGGGTGACGCGATCGGCGCGGCAACCAGAGGACGGGTCGACTCCCGGTCCGGTGGTGCTTCGCCGGACTCGACGTTGCCGTCTCGGACGAAGTCGACCGGTCGACTGCCGGAGCGCCACTGATGCCGGTACTCCCCACAGGAGTCCTCGAACCACCCATCGGAGGTGTCCTCGTACCGCCCTTCGGGCGGCATCGGACGGTCCACGCCCGGGAGCCTGCGGTGACCGGTATCGTCGTCCCGGACGTCGCTGCCGGCCGTGGCCCTCCTCCGGGCCTCGGTGACGGTGTCGCCGACGAAAGGGGAGCGCGTGTCCGAGATCACTGTCATCACCGACCGGGTGGCGACCGTCGACGGCCGGGCCGACGCGGAGCGCCTGACCTTCCTCGTCGATCCCACCGACCTCTCCCTCGCCCTCGGGTGGGAACTGAAGCCTTCCGGGCTGTGCCAGGGCGACGTCTGCGTGCCGGTCCGGGATTTGGATGCGGTGCGGGTGGGGGACCGGCTCGACCTCGTGGCCGTGGCCGAGGCCGTCCGCCAGCCGTCGGTCGTCGACCTCGATGCCGGGATCATGGCCGTGGCCCTGCCGGCCGAGCGCCGGCGCCGTGCGCTACGCGATCTCGACGCACCGGACGTCACCCTCCCCGACCTCGACGGCGCGCCCCACTCGCTCTCGGACTGGGCGGGCCGCAAGCGCCTCCTCGTGACCTTCTCGAGCTGGTGCGGCTGCCGCTACGACCTGCCGGGCTGGCAGGATCTCCACGATGAACTGGCCGACGCCGGGTTCACGGTGATCGCGGTGGCCATCGACCAGAGTGCCGCGGACGTCCGGCCATTCGCCGAGGGCCTGACCATGCCGGTGCTCCACGACCCCCATCACCTGCTCACCGAGCTCTACGCCATCTCCAATGTGCCCACGGTGGTGTGGATCGACGAAGCCGGGCGGATCGCCCGGCCCAACGCCGAGGCGTTCGGGACCGACACGTTCGCCGACTTCACGGGAGCCGAGTCGTCGCCCCACCTGGAGCTGGTGCGGCGCTGGGTCCGCCACGGCGAGCTGCCGATGGACGAGGACGAGTGCAAGGCGGCGGTCGCCGACCTGTCCGAGGACGAGGTGCTGGCCCGGCTGCACTTCCGCGTGGCCGCCGAAGCCCATCGCCAGGGTCTCGACGAGGTCACCCGACGCCATGTGGACCGGGCCACGCAACTGGCGCCCGACGACTT
>DATCCR010000054.1:0-10819 GCA_036511155.1 Acidimicrobiales bacterium | reverse complement strand
CCCTGCCCACCTCCCTGCCAGTCGCCCCGGTGATCGGCGTCACCGCCACCGCCGACGGCAAGGGCTTCTGGGAGGTCACCCGCGGCGCCAACGTCTACGCCTACGGCGATGCCGCCTTCCAGGGCCCGAACGCCGCGCTCGACCCGAATGCCCCGATCGAAGCCGTGACGGCCGACCCGGCGACGGGCGGCTACTGGCTGACCGGTGCCGACGGTGGCGTCTACGCCTACGGTGCCGGCTTCTACGGCGCCGGCTGATCACCGCCTCCTGCACGCCGCCCCGGTAGCGGCGGGCTCGGCTGTCACCGGGCCTCCCATTCCGAGTTGGTAGCGTCGTGTCCGATGCGGCGATGACCGACGGAAGGGGACCGAGGGGCGACTTCCACGATCCGGAGGCACCCGGCCACTCGGACACCACGCCCCTGATGGCCTCGGCCGAGCAGCGCATGGCGCTGATGGTCCACAACTTCGACGATCCGGCCCAGGAGTGGCGCCGACTCTGCGCCGAGGTGTTCGGCACCTTCTTCCTGGTCCTGGTGGCGGCCGGGGGCCCGATGATCGACCACGCCGTTCCCGGCTCGGTGGGCCGGGCCGCCGCCGTGGTGGCCCCGGGCCTCATGGTCATGTCGATCATCCTCTTCATGGGCAAGGTGTCGGGCGCCCATCTCAACCCGGCGGTCACCCTTGCCTTCTCCCTCCGTCGGGACTTCCCGTGGCGGCGGGTGCCGGCCTACCTGGTCGCCCAGCTGGTCGGCGCCCTCCTGGCCGCCGGGTTCCTCCAGGCCGTCGTCCACGTGTCCGCCCGCTACGGCTCGAACTACCCCGGGGTGCACGTCACGACCGTCGACGCCCTCCTCATGGAGGCGGTTCTGACGCTCGGCCTGGTGAGTGTGATCCTCGGCACGGCGTCGGGCGCCCAGCAGGTGGGCCTCTTCGGCGCCATCGGGGTGGGGGGCTACATCGCCTTGGCCGGCCTGTGGGCGAGCCCTCTCACCGGGGCCTCGATGAATCCGGTGCGGACCCTCGGGCCCGACATCGTGGCGGCCGACTTCACTGCTTGGTGGGTCTACCTGGCGGGGCCGCTGCTGGGGGCGGTGCTGGCCACAGGCATGGCGTTCCTGCTGCGGGGGCCGGGTGGCGGCAAGTCCGGTTCGCTGGCGGCCCAGGGCATCATCAACCCGCAGATCACCCGGCCCGGCAAGGCCTGAGGTCCCCGGCCCGACAGGGGGCCGGAATGGTGGTCAACCTCCGACGAGCTTGGACAGCGCGGTGGCGTGCCAGGTGGCCCGTCCCTTGCGGTCCTCCGCCCGGTCGGCGGTGCCGGCCAGGCGCAGCCCGGCATTGATCCCCACGTAGCGAAAGGGCTCGGGCTCCCACCTCTTCGACCGGTGGTTGACCCAGGGCAGGGTCGTCAGTTCGGTCGAGGCACCGAGGATCAGGTCGCGCAGGGTGCGGCCGGCGAGATTGGTGGTCGACAGTCCGTCGCCCACGTAGCCACCGGCCCAGGCCATGCGGGTGGCGGCGTCGATGCCCACCGAGGAGAACCAGTCACGGGCGATCCCCAACGGGCCGCCCCAGGCGTGGGTGACCTCTGCGTCGGCCAGGGCCGGGAACAGCTCGACCAGGGTGCGCCGCAGCGCCTCGTGGACCCCGGCGTCGCGGTCGTACTCGGGGTGGATGGTGGAGCCGAAGTGGTAGGGGGCGCCGCGGCCCCCGAAGGCCATACGGCCGTCCTCGGTGCGCTGCCCGTAGATGACGAGGTGCCGGTGGTCGGCGAACGTCTCCCGACCGGCGAGGCCGGCCTCGGTCCAGAAGGCGTCAGGCAGGGGCTCGGTAGCGATCATCAGCGAGTACACGGGAACGAGGTCACGCTCGTGCCCGGCCAGCGTTCGCGTGTAGCCCTCCGTGGCTCGCACCACGGTGCCGGCCCGGACGGTGCCCCGTGCCGTGGTCACCACGCCGGGGGCGATGGTGCGCACCTCGGTCTGCTCGTAGAGGGTGACGCCTCGGCGCTCGACCACCTCGGCCAGTCCCCGGACCAGCCGGGCCGGGTCGACTGCCGCGCAGTGCGGGGTGTACGTCCCGCCCAGCACGTCGGTGGCTCCGACGCGGACACTGGCCTCGGCGGGGGAGAGGAAGGCCAGGTCGTCTTCGCCGATGCCCCGGCTCCGGGCCTCGGCGATCTCCGCGTGGGTCCGTTGGAGCTGGGCCGGCGTGCGGGCCAACACGACGGTGCCGCCGCGTACGAATCCGCACTCGATTCCCTCGGCCGCCACCACCCGGCCGACCTCCCGGACGGTCTCCTGCATGGCCAGGTGCTGGCGCCGGCCGGCGCCCGGCCCCGACGCCTTGTCGAGGGTGGCCTCGGACACGCTGAACAGGGCCGAGCACCAGCCGCCGTTGCGGCCCGACGCCCCGAACCCGACCACGTCGCGCTCGACCACGGCGATGCGCAGGCCCGGGTCGGCCTGGTTCAGGTAGTAGGCCGTCCACACGCCGGTGAGCCCACCGCCGACAACGGCGACGTCCACCTCGATGTCGCCCGGCACGCCGGGTCGGACCGTGAGGTCACCCGGCAGCCCGTCCCACCACAGGGAGAGCCGCCGGTAGCGCTCGCCCGATGGCGGGGTCAGATCTGCTTCCACGCCTCGGTCAGCACGGACCGCAGGCGGGTGGTGATGTAGTCGAACTCCTCCGGCCCGCACGTCAGCGGTGGGGCGAGCTGGATCACCGGGTCGCCCCGGTCGTCGGCCCGGCAGATCAGTCCGGACTCGTAGAGGGCGCCCGAGAGGAAGCCGCGCAGCAGGCGCTCGGCCTCGTCGTCGCTGAAGGTCTCCTTGGTGTCCTTGTTCTTGACCATCTCGATGCCGTAGAAGTAGCCGGCACCGCGGACGTCGCCCACGATGGGCAGGTCCTTGAGGGTGTCGAGGGACGCCTTGAACTCGGCCTCGTGGTCGCGCACGTTCTCGAGGATCCCCTCCTTCTCGAACACGTCGATGTTGGCGAGGGCCACCGCGGCGCTGACCGGGTGCCCGGCGAAGGTGATGCCGTGCAGGAAGCTCGACCCGGCGAGGAACGGCTCGATGATCCGGTCGCTCACGGCCAGGGCACCCATGGGCGAGTAGCCGCTGGTGAGGCCCTTGGCCATGGTGATCATGTCCGGCACGTAGTCGAAGCGCTCGGCTCCGAAGAAGTGGCCGAGGCGGCCCCAGGCACAGATCACCTCGTCGGAGACGAGGAGGACGCCGTAGCGGTCGCAGATCTCGCGCACCCGCTGGAAGTAGCCGGGAGGCGGGGGGAAGCAGCCGCCGGCGTTCTGCACCGGCTCCAGGAACACCGCGGCCACCGTCTCGGGGTCCTCGGACAAGATGGCCTGCTCGATGGCGTCGGCCGCCCAGCGCCCGTAGGCCTCGATGTCGTCCTCGAAGTAGGGGGCCCGGTAGAAGTTGGTGTTCGGGACCTTGAACGCACCGGGCACCAGCGGCTCGAACGGGGTGCGTATCTCGGTGACGCCGGTGATGGAAAGGGCGCCCA
Source organism: Acidimicrobiales bacterium (assembly GCA_036511155.1). GTDB lineage: Bacteria > Actinomycetota > Acidimicrobiia > Acidimicrobiales > RAAP-2 > Bog-756. The sequence continues at coordinate 7,286 of DATCCR010000054.1, read as the reverse complement.
TGGTGGCGCCGTGGTAGGCGATGTCGCGGCTGATGACCTTGTAGCGCTGGGGCTGGCCGATCAGTTTGAAGTACTGGCGGGCCAGCTTCCATGCCGACTCGACGGCCTCGGAGCCGCCGGTGGTGAAGAAGATGCGGTTGATGTCGCCGGGGGTGCGGTCGGCGATCTTCTCGGCCAGCTCGACGGCCGTCGGATGGGCGTAGCTCCACACCGGGAAGTAGGCCAGCTTGGCCGCTTGCTCGGCGCCCGCCTCGACCAGCTCCATCCGGCCGTGGCCGAGCTGGCTGGTGAACAGGCCGGACAGCCCGTCGAGGTAGCGCTTGCCGTGCTGGTCGTAGACCCACACGCCCTCGCCGTGGGTGATCACGGGGATCTCATGCTTGGTGTCATCCGACATCCGGGTGAAGTGCATCCACAGGTGCCGGTGGGCGCTCTCCTGCAGGGCTTCGTTCGAGTACTCGGTCATCGGGTCCCCCATGTGTAGGTCTGCTTCTTCAACTTCAGGTACATGAACATCTCGGTCTCCCGCACACCGGGGATCTGGCGGATCACGCCGTTCAGGAGCTCCAGCAACCGGTCCTCGTCCTCGCACACCAGCTCCACGAGGATGTCGTACTCGCCGGCCACCATCACCACGTAGTCGATGTCGTCGACGGCGGCAAGGGCGTCGGCCACGTCGCGGGCGTCGCCGTCGGCCCGGATGCCGACCATGGCCTGGCTCCGGAAGCCGACCTGGAGCGGGTCGGTGACGGCCACGATCTGCATGATGGAGGCATCGCGCATCTTCTGGACCCGCTGGCGCACGGCGGCCTCGGACAGCCCGACGGCCTCGGCGATCGAGCCGTAGGTGCGGCGGCCGTCCTGCTGGAGCTGCTCGACGATGGCCTTGTTGACGTCATCGAGCAGGCCCGAGACCGACGAGGCCGACACGGGACCGGTCACCGCCGGCCCCCCGGCGTCGTGGAAGACGGGGTGGGCAATGCCGCTGCGTGGTGGTCGTTGTGCATTCTCATACCCGATCAGTTCTAGCAGTTAACGCACAGTTAACGTGGATTCATCGGGAAAAACAAGCGATTTCCGTAGCAGTTAACGCAGAGTTTTCAGAAATCACTTGTCAGATCCGGCAACTTGGGCCACGATGACATCCACTTGGCAGGCCCGACCTGCCGCGCACGCTCGACGGGTGGCCCGTCGACGACCAGACGAGATCCTGGGGAGGAACGTTGACCATCACGAGCCTGTCGAACTTCATCGGTGGCTCCCATGTCGCCGCCAAGTCCGGCGCGTCGGCATCGTTGGTGGACCCGAGCACGGGCGAGGTGAACCTCGAGGCCCCGGTGTCGGGCGCCGAAGACGTCGACGCCGCCGTGGCCGCCGCCGCCGCCGCCTTCCCGGGCTGGCGTGACGCCACCCCCTCGGAGCGCAGCCTGGCCCTGTTCCGCATCGCCGATGCCATCGAGGCCCGGGCGGAGGACCTCGTCGCCGTGGAGAGCGCCAACACCGGCAAGCCCCTGGCCGTCACGATGGCGGAGGAGATCCCCCCGATGGTCGACCAGATCCGGTTCTTCGCCGGTGCCGCCCGCCACCTCGAGGGCAAGTCCGCGGCTGAGTACATGGCCGACCACACCTCGATGATCCGCCGTGAGCCGATCGGCGTCTGCGCAGCCGTCACCCCGTGGAACTACCCGGCGATGATGGCCGTGTGGAAGTGGGCGCCGGCCATCGCCGCCGGCAACGCCATGGTGCTCAAGCCGTCCGACACCACCCCGGCCTCCACCCTGCTGATGGCCGAGATCATGTCCGAGTTCCTGCCCGACGGCGTATTCAACGTGGTCTGCGGCGACCGCGACACTGGTCGCATGCTGGTCGAGCATCCGACGCCGGCCATGGTGTCGATCACCGGGAGCGTCCGGGCCGGCATGCAGGTCGCCGAGGCGGCATCCCATGACGTGAAGCGGGTCCACCTCGAACTGGGGGGCAAGGCCCCGGTCGTGGTGTTCGACGACGCCGACCTCGAGGCCGCGGCCGAGGGGATCGCCATCGCCGGGTACTTCAACGCCGGCCAGGACTGCACGGCGGCGACCCGGGTGCTGGCCGCGCCGGGCATCTACGACGACTTCGTGGCCGCCCTGGCCGAGCAGGCCAGGGCCCAGACCGTCGGCGGGACCGACGTGGCCGACGCCGACTTCGGCCCGCTCAACAGCGCCGCCCAGCTCGAGCGCCTCGGCGGGTTCTTCGAGCGCCTGCCCAGCCACGCCGAGGTGGTGACCGGCGGGGCGCCGGTCGGTGACCGCGGTTTCTGTTTCGCCCCCTCGGTCATCGCCGGCCTCCACCAGGACGACGAGGTCATCCAGGAGGAGCTGTTCGGGCCGGCCATCACGGTCCAGCGGTTCAGCGACGAGGACGAGGCCGTCGCCTGGGCCAACGGCGTCCGCTACGGCCTGGCCTCGAGCGTGTGGACCCAGAACCACGGCCGGGCCATGCGCATGGCCAAGGCTCTCGACTTCGGCTGCGTGTGGATCAACACCCACATCCCGATCGTCGCCGAGATGCCTCACGGCGGGTTCAAGCAGTCGGGCTACGGCAAGGACCTGTCCTCGTACGGTTTCGAGGACTACACCCGGATCAAGCACGTCATGAGCTTCATCGGGAGCTGAATTGTTCCAGTACCGACCTCCGGGGACACCCGGCGGTCGGCGCAGTGCAAGTGCAGGTGCAGGACCACCGGGGGGACTGGTGGGCAGGACCCGGTAGGGGATTCAGACAGCCAGCCAGGACGGACAGCAAAGGGGAGAGACCACATGACCATGGACATCGAGGACGGCGCAGGCCAACAAACCGAGATCCCGGGACCCTTCGGGGCCCCGGTACCCGAAACCGAAGAGGGTACGACCCTTCGGGCCGACACGTTGAACCTCTTCGACTCGACGGCGGTCGCCGTGTCGTCGGTGGCTCCGGCGTACTCGCTGGCCTCGACCTTGGCATTCGTCTTCGCCATCGCCGGGGTGGCCTATGCCGGTCCGGCGGTGCTGATCGTCTCGTTCGTGCCGGTGCTGTTCATCGCCGTCGCCTACTTCTACCTGAACCGGAAGCACCCGCACGCGGGTGCCTCCTATGCCTGGTTGGCCAAGATCGTCCATCCCACGGCCGGGTGGTACAACGGCTGGATCCAGGTGGCCACGTCGGTCATCTTCTGCGTGGCCGCCCCGTTCCTGGCCGGGCAGTACACCCTGCAGTTGTTCAACTCGCTGGGGTGGATCTCGGACGCGGCGGCCAATGACGTCTGGTACACGACGTTCACCGCGTCGCTGTTCCTGGCAGTGGTTACCTTCATCTGCGTCTACGGCATCCGGTGGACGACGAACCTGCAGTGGGTCCTGGTGATGATCGAGTACATCGCCGTGCTGGTCTTCTCCATCGGCGGCATCATCAAGGTGGCGACCTCCCACCCGCACGGGTCGACTCACTTCAACGCCGGATGGTTCTGGCCGGGCAACATCCACGGCTACGCGGCGCTGGCGGGTGGTGCCGCCCTGGCGGTGTTCTTCTTCTGGGGCTGGGACACGACCGTGAACCTCAGCGAGGAGTCGAAGTCGTCCAACAAGATCCCCGGACAGGCGGCCATCATCTCGATGTTCCTGCTGCTCTTCGTGTTCATCTTGAACTTCGTGGCGGTCGAGATGCTGGTGCCTGCCGATCAGATCAACAACCAGGGCTCGAACGTGCTCTTCTACTTCGCCGAGCAGTTCGCCGGCAGCTGGGCCAAGTACGTGATGATCTTCGCCGTCATTTCGTCGACGATCGCCACCACGCAGACCACGCTGCTGCCGGCCGCCCGGATCAGCTTCGCCATGTCCCGGGACGGCGTCTTCCCGAAGCTGTTCGGCACCATCCACCCGAAGTTCAAGACGCCGGCCACCGGTACCCTGGTGCTCGCCTTCATCGCCCTGATCGGCATGTACGGCATCGTCACCTTCGACAGTGCCACGAACGTCTCCAACATCCTGGGTTACCTCATCACCGACCTGGGCGTCCTGGTGGCCCTCTACTACGGAGCCACCGGACTGGCGTGCGCGTGGGCGTTCCGCAAGGTCGCCTTCCAGAAGACGTCCTTCTTCTTCACCGGCATCCTGTTTCCTGCGCTGGCCGGGCTGTTCATGTTCTGGGTCGGATTCGAGGTGATCAAGCAGAACTGGTCCTCGCACATGGCCCCGGCGATCGTGGTCATCGGCCTCGGAATCCCGCTGGTGATCATCGCCAAGGTGCGGTCGAAGGGCCCGTTCTTCAACATCAAGCCGATCGCGTACACCGACATCGGCGACTAGCCACGTCGGTCGACCGGGGTCGGTGGCGCGCCCCGTCCGAGTTCCACGCGCCAGGCCAGCACCAGCCATCAACCAGTAGATCCGAGCAGTGAGGTCCAACAAGTGATCGTCGGCGTCCCCAAAGAAGTGAAGGCAGACGAGTACCGGGTGGCCATCACCCCGGCGGGTGTGCGCGAGCTGACCGCCTCGGGCCACACCGTGTACGTCGAGAAGGGGGCCGGTATCGGCTCGTCCATCCCGGACGAGGACTTCGTGGCCACCGGGGCGCAGATCCTCGACGACCCGGACGACATCTGGTCCGCTGCCGACCTGGTGCTGGGCGTGAAGGAGCCCATTGACGTCGAGTACCCGCGGCTCGGGGCCCGCAAGGACCAGGTGCTCTTCACCTACCTGCACCTCGCCGCCTCACGCCCGTGCACCGAGGCGTTGATCGCCGGGGGCAACACCGCCATCGCCTACGAGACGGTGCGCCTGGCCGACAATTCGCTCCCGCTCCTCACCCCGATGAGCGAGGTGGCAGGTCGGATGGCCCCGCTCATGGGCGCCCACCACCTCATGCGGCCGGGCGGCGGGCGCGGCACCCTGGTGTGCGGCGTGCCCGGCGTACGTTGCGCCAAGATCGTGATCCTCGGCGCCGGCGTGGCCGGGATGGCGGCGGCCACGCTGGCCGTCGGCATGCACGCCGAGGTCTACATCCTCGACCGCAACCTCGAGCGGCTGCGCCAGGTCGACCACCACTTCCGCGGCGGCCTCGAGACGGTGGCCTCCAGCACCCATGCCATCGAGGAGGTCTGCATCGACGCCGACATCGTCATCGGTGCCGTGCTGGTGGTCGGGGCCAAGGCCCCCAAGCTGATCAGCGACGACCTGGTGGGCACGATGCGCGACGGCTCCGTGCTCGTCGACATCTCGGTGGACCAAGGTGGCTGCTTCGAGTCGACCCGTCCGACGACCCACTCTGACCCGACGTTCGAGGTGAACGGGTCGATCTTCTACTGCGTAGCCAACATGCCCGGTGCGGTGCCCCACTCGTCGACCCACGCCCTCGTAAACGCCACGCTGCCCTACGTCCTGAACATCGCCAACCACGGCTGGAAGGACGCCGTGTCCGAGGACCCGGCACTTGCCGAGGGTGTCAACGTGGTCGACGGCACGGTCGTCTATGAGCCGGTGGCCGAGGCCCACGGCATGGACTACCGGCCCCTGTCCAAGTTCGTGGCCTGAGCGGCCACGCCCTCGCCGCCTCGTCATCCCATGGAGTGCTCCCTGTCAGCCGAGGTCGCGGAGCGCGTCCGAACCCGGGGCCAGGGGGCCGGAGGCGATGTGCTCCGGCAGTGCGGTGCCGTCGGCCAGGTCCGGTGCGGCCACCGGTTCCAGGCGCACCGTCCGCAGCGGCAACACGCCGGCCCACACGTCGAGCGCCAGATCGGCCTCGTCGTCGTCGGGCGGGCCCTCGCTCACCTTGACCGACGCCTCATCGAGGGCGATGCGGAGCACGGTGGTGGCCGCCAACTCCTTGGCCGACGGCGAGCGGGCATAGGCCCATTGGCCGGGAACGGCGTGCTCGCTGATGGCTTCGAGACCGGCCAGCTTCTCGTCCGGGTCGACCAGGAGCTGGGGCAGCCCGTAGACCATGGCGCAGCGGTAGTTGACCGAGTGGTTGAAGACCGACCGGGCCAGCACCAGGCCGTCGACCAGGGTCACCGTCACGCACACCGGGACCGGAGCCTTGGCCGTCCGCAGGCTGCGGCTGGCCACCGACCCGTGCAGGTAGAGGTGGCCGCCGGAGCGCCCATAGGTGGTCGGGACCACCATGGGCCAGCCGTCGACGTCCAGGCCGAGGTGGCAGATGAACCCGGCATCGAGCACCGCCTTGAGGTCGGCCCGTCGGTGCGAGCCCTGGTCGGCCAGGCGCCGCAGCCGGACCCGGTCGGTCCCCGGTCCCGGATCGCCGTCGGTCCCGCGTCCGGCTTCGATGGGAGGCATGCGACGATTGTTGCACGCCACTTCGCACGGCCCTCCGTACTCCGCCCGCCGGATCCGAACCGGCACGGCCCCACCCGCAGCACCCACCACTACAAGGGGGAGCACCGCTCCCCGAGGAGCGTCACCCCGTGAAGCAGATCGGAACATCACTCGAGGGCGCCAACGCCCGCACCGCACCCGTGTTCGACCCGGCCACCGGTGCGCAGACGGCCGAGGTCGTCCTCGCCACCGCCAAGGACGTCGACCACGTCGTCGAGGCCGCCGCCGACGCCTTTGCACTGTGGCGGGATACGTCGCTGACCGCCCGCAGCCGGATCCTCTTCGCCTTCCGCGACCTCGCCGATCGGCACCGCGACGACCTGGCCCGGCTCATCACCTCCGAGCACGGCAAGGTGCTGGAGGACGCCCGGGGCGAGGTGGCCCGGGGTATCGAGGTGATCGAGTTCGCCTGCGGCATCCCGCACCTCCTGAAGGGCGAGTTCAGCGAGGACGTGTCGACCGGGGTCGACGCCTCCTCCATCCGCCAGCCGCTCGGCGTGGTCGCCGGCATCACGCCGTTCAACTTTCCCGTCATGGTCCCGATGTGGATGTACCCGGTGGCCATCGCCTGCGGCAATGCGTTCGTACTGAAGCCGTCCGAGCGCGACCCTTCGGCCTCGGAACTCGTCGCCGAACTGTGGCAAGGGGCCGGGCTGCCCGCGGGCGTGTTCAACGTGGTCCACGGCGACGCCGAAGCGGTCAACGCACTTCTCGACCACCCCAAGGTGGCCGCCGTGTCCTTCGTGGGCTCGACCCCCATCGCCAAGCACGTCTTCGACCGGGGCCACGCATCGGGCAAGCGGGTGCAGGCCCTCGGCGGCGCCAAGAACCACGCCGTGGTCCTGCCCGACGCGGATCTCGACTTCGCGACCGAGGCGATCATCGGTGCAGGTTACGGCTCGGCCGGGGAACGCTGCATGGCGATCTCGGTGGTCG
>DATCCR010000053.1:0-9690 GCA_036511155.1 Acidimicrobiales bacterium | reverse complement strand
GCGATCTCGATGGCGATGGGCGAGCCCAGGGTGCGGCCGTGGCGGATGCCCCCGACCAGGCTCACCTCGTCCACCTCGAAGCGCATCCGCGGGCCGCGCCCGAAGCCCAGCCGGCGGCGGGACAGCCCGCGCTGGATGTCCTCGGCGGTGACCAGCAGGCCGGCCGGCACGCCCTCGAGGATCACCACGAGGGCACGTCCGTGGGACTCTCCGGCGGTCAGGTAGCGCAGCATCCGGACAAATCTACTCGGGGCGACCGGGGGTCCCGGTGGCCGGGCGCCATCCCGGTGCTCACCACGGGCGCACGCACTCAGGACCCGGTGTGGAAGAGGTGCTGGCCGAGCGTTCCACCCCACAGGATGGCGATGGTGGCGCCGGCGGCCAGAGCCGGGGCGAACGGGATACGCGTCTTGCGGCCCGCCGACGAGCCGACCATCAGCATGAGGCCGAACAGCAGGCCGAGCACGAAGCCGCAGAGGAATGCCAGATAGACGTGGACCGGCCCCAGGTAGCCGACGGTCAGCCCGATGACGCCGGCCAGGCGCACGTCGCCGAAGCCCATCCCCCGGGGGACCAGGAACCAGATCAGGAAGAACACGGCGAAGGCCACCGCGCCACAGACGGCCGCACGCACCAGGAAGGACCAGGTGTGGTCTACGGCCGACACCGCCAGGAGCAACGGCACGATGAGGGCGAGCGCCCCGTAGATCAGATTCCGGGGCACCAGCCGGTGGCTGAGGTCGGTGACCGACACGGCGACGGCCATGGCCACGAACACCAGGTAGGGCACGACGACGAGGTGGACCCCGAAGTGGTGGGCCATCGCCGCCCACAGCACCCCCGTGGTGATCGCGGCACCTACGGTGCGGCCTGTCGAGCGACCCGACGGCAGGAGGTGCCGCACCTCGGATGGGGCATCCGGCGTCTCCTCGGATGCGGCGACGGCCGCCGTCGCATCAGGAGCCAGCTCAGGCACTGCGGCCGGCGCCTCCGTGGCGAGCTCGGGGACGGTTCGGGGCCCGGCGTCACCCGATCCGTCGGGCGACACCGCCTCCCGGGTCGCCTCCCGCTCGGCCCGGTCCCGCTCCTCGGCCGCCCGGGACCGGTCGGCCAGCTTCTGGCTGACGGGGTCGAGCAACGCGCCCACGGCCACGCCGGCAACGCCACAGGCTGCGACGAAGAGGGCGTCCACCACACGCAACGTACTGGACGCACACCGGCCGACGGGGCATCGTGACAGGCCTATGGAGACCCGGAGCCTCACCATCGACACACCCGACGGCGCCATGCCCCTGTACGAGGCGGTGCCCGACGGCGTGGCCCGGGGAGCGGTGGTGGTGATCCAGGAGGCGTTCGGCGTCAACGGACACATCGAGGACGTGACCCGGCGGTTCGCCGACGCCGGCTACCACGCGGTGGCGCCCCACCTGTTCCACCGCACCGGGTCGCCGGCCTACGGCTACGAGGACTTCACCGTCGTCATCCCCCACGTCCTCGCGCTGACCGACGAGGGTCTGCTGTCCGACGTCCGGGCCGCTCTCGACCACCTGGGTGTGGCGGGATGGGCGGACCGGCAGATCGGCGTCGTCGGCTTCTGCCTGGGCGGCCGGGTCGCCTTCCTCGTCGCCGGCCACGAGGCACTGGGCGCGGCGGTGGCCTTCTACGGGGGCGGCGTGGTGACCGGGCGCACGGCGACCATGCCGGCCCTCCTCGACCTGGTGCCGGGCATGCGTACGCCGTGGCTGGGCCTGTTCGGCGACGCCGACGGGTCGATCCCCGTCGAGGAGGTGGAGCGCCTGCGCCACGAGCTCAACTCGACGGCCGACGTGGACACCGCCGTCGTCCGCTATCCGGGCGCCGAGCACGGCTTCCACTGCGACGTGCGCGACTCGTACGACGCGGCGGCGGCCACCGACGGATGGCGTCGCACACTGGAGTGGCTCGACGACCACCTGACCCGGGTCGGCTGAACCGGCTTGCCCCGCCGTGCGGCCTCGACCCCTGGCCCCGAAGGGCTAGAGCGAGCGAGCCGGAGCCCCGGGCCGAACTCGGTGACCACCATCGACTCGACGACGAACCCGACCGCCTCGTAAAAGGCGTGTGCATGCGGGTTGCCGTCGACCTCGAGCCGACGGGCACCGGTGGCCCAGGCGTGGACGACCACGTCGCCGAGGAGCGCCCGGGCGATCCCCTGGCGCATGCGGCCGGGGTCGACGAAGAGGTCGACCAATTCGAGGACGTCGTCGGCCCGGGTGGTGGTCACGAACCCCACGAGGGTGCCCGCGGCGTCGTCCGTCGCTACCCGGCACCGGGACGTCGGATCGTCCGGCCAGGAGTACACCAGGGCCGCAGGATGGTCCAACAGGGCGGCACGGTCACCGGGATTGGACAAGGAGGCCCGCTCGAAGACGGACTGCAGCGCCGGTAGGTCGCCGGGCGTGGCGTCACGGATCATCGGCCCGGGGCCGGCATCGCCCGAGGGGTGGTCATCGGGGCCGTGGTTCCGGCGCCCGGTGCGGCTCAGCTGTGGGCCGGCTCGTAGTACGGGTTGGTGCCGTCCGCATGGTCGGTCACGTCGACGACGTTGCCGATTTCCGGGATGGCCTCACGCAGGATGACCTCGATGCCCTGCGACAGCGTGGCCTTGGCCATGCCGCAGCCCTGGCACCCACCACTCAGGCGCAGGTAGACCGAGAAGTCCTCGACGGCCACCAGGTCGGCCCGGCCGCCGTGGGAGGCGATGCTGGGGTTCACCTGCTGCTCGAGCACCGTCACCACGCGCTGGGCGAACGGGTCGGACAGGTCGACCTCGGGGATCGAGCCGAGGCCGGCCAGCGTCGGGGCCTTCGGGGTGTTCGGGTTCACGATGACCAGACCGCCCTCGCCCGAGGCGTCGGTCACGAAGTCGAGGGAGGCGCCCTGCAGGCGACCCACGCTGCCGGAGGGGACCACCACGGGGAGGACCTCGTCGGTCTGGACCACGTCGCCACTGCCGGCGTCGGCGACGGCCTGGAAGTACATGTCGTAGGTGTAGGCGCCGGCAGCTTCGCCGCTCACCTCGAGCCACAGCGCGAGGGTGTCGGACTCGGACTCGTTGGCCAGCACCTCGAGCACGGTGGCGCGTGCCTCTTCGGTGATCGTCAGCACGGGGGCGATGTCCTCACGGTCTTCACTCATGCCTGTCATCATAAGGGCGTGTCCCCCTCCCACAAGCACGTGCCCGGCGACGCCCACGAATGGGTCAGTTTCGACGACCCCGACGAGGAGCGGACCTGGCTGTTCGACGTGACCTTCCTGGCGAGCGGCTGGACCTGCATCTTCGGCAACGGCTGCCAGGGCGTGCTGACCGGCCCGTCCCCCGAGCTGGTCCAGGGCTGCTGCTCCTACGGGGCCCACTTCACCGGCAAGGAGGACGCCGACAAGGTGGCGGCGGCGGCCAAGACGCTCGGCCCCGATGTCTGGCAGTTCCACACCAAAGGACAGAAGGGCGTGGTCAAGAAGCTGGCCGACGGCGACCTCGGGACCAAGCTGGTCGACGGCGCCTGCATCTTCCTCAACCGTCCGGGCTTTGCGGCCGGGCCGGGCTGCGCCCTGCATGTCGAGGCCGAGGCCCGGGGCGTCAGCCACGTCGAGCTGAAACCCGAGGTGTGCTGGCAGCTGCCGCTGCGCCGCGAGGACGAGACGTCACCGGACGGTCGGGTGACCTCCGTCGTCCGCCAGTGGGACCGGCGCCACTGGGGCGACGGCGGTGCGGAGTTCCACTGGTGGTGCACCGAGGACCCGGCGGCCTTCGGGGGCCACGACCCGGTCTACCGGACCATGCGCACGGAACTCGAGACGATGGCCGGCAAGAAGGTCTACAAGCGGCTGGCCGCCTATCTCGACGAGCGGACCACACCTGCGGCCACGGTCACGCTGCTGGCCCACCCGACACTCCGCCTCTGAGCCGGACGACGCGGCCGCAGCACGGGCGACCGGTGGCCCCCCGAAGGGCCACTGGGCCCGACTCCGCCCCATAAGGCTTACTCGGCCAGGGGGTCGTACTCGTCGGTCGCCGTGACGCGCGGGGTAGTGCCCAGGATCTCGTCGTAGTCGTCCTCGGTGGCCAGGCACCACGAGGCGTGCTTGTCGTCGGGCTCCGCGCCGCACTCCGGACAGTTCCGGTTGGCCGTGGCGACCGACCGCTTCAGGCTCCGCGCTTCTTCGAAGCGGCGATGGCGTCCCTTCTTCACGAGACCAACTCCTTGCCCCACCAGAGGTGGACTGTTCCCGGCGCACGGCGCGCCAGGGTCACCACCTAAGAACGATGCCACCAGTGTAGTGCGACCTCCACCTTGTCGTGGCACCACCGGCCCCCTCCCGGCGGCCGCTACAGTCGCACCGTGGCCGACGAATTCGATCCCCAGGACATGGTGGCGCGGTTCCGCGCCCGGGCTGAGGCGGTCCGCAACCGGGGCCTCCCGCCGATCGAGGGACCGGACCGCCAGCGCTTCATCGACCAGGCGCAGGTGGACTTCATGGACTACGCCATGCTGGGCGACTCCCAGGCCTCCATCGAGGACGGCGTGCTCACCTTCCGGATCGATCTGCGCCCGTCCGACGGGGCCTCCCCCGACTGAGCGACCGCCTGAACGACGGGCCCGGCGGCCCCGCCCCATCGTCGTGGGGATCGGCCGGTCAGCCGCCGTAGTGCATCCGGGTGTCGGTCATCGACAGGATGGTGTCGTCGGGACCGGGGCTGTCCAGACGGTCGGACTCCCCCGCCGCCACCACCTCCCCGACCGCCAGCACATGACTGGCCACCGGCGGCTCCGCCCCGTCGGGTAGGAGTGCGTCCCACGTGGTGACCGACCGCACCGAGCAGGCCAACCAGGCCACCGCGGTGGCGAGGCAGGGCAGACCGTCGCCCACCTCCACGACCGGTTCGCCCTGCATCGAGGTCGCCACCCCGTCGGCGTCGGTCTCGACATCACGCACCGGCTTCACGAACCGCCGCACCAGGCCCCGGTCGGAACGGGCCAGCAGGCTGACACTGAACGATCCGCCCCGCTCGATCAGGTCCCGGGTCGAGGAGCCGGTCTCGACGGCCACGGCCACCAGCTTGGGTGAGGTGGCGATCTGCATGACCCAGTTGCATGTCATCAGGTTGCGGTCGTCGCCGGCTCGGCTGCCCACGACGAACAGGCCGGTGGGCAGTGCCCACAGGACCCGTCGGCGGAGACGGTCGAACTCCTCGGGGTCGCCCACGGTCCCGGTGCCGCTCACTGTCCGCCGGCGAACGGGTCGCCGCTTCCGGTCGGGGGCACGCTGGTGTTGGTCGTCGGCGTGTGCCCGGTCACGTCAGCGGCCCGCTGGATGGCGGCGGCCAGCAGGGTGAACAGCTTCACCCGCTCGACGGCCGACCGGGCCAGCAGCCGGGCGTCGCCGTCGGCCCCGTGATAGCAGTCGTCGCCCGCCGCGGTGGCGTCCACGTAGGCGGCGTTCAGCGCCGTGGTCAGCTGGTCGTCGGGGGTCGGGAGGTTGCCGATCGCGCTCTGGGCATCGTTGCTCAGCAGGGCGCAGACCTCCTTGATGGCCGTCGGCTTGTTGTGCTGGGAAAGGGCCAGGTCGACGTTCCTCGAATCGACCTCGACGTTGCCGATGCCCGACCCACCGCCGCCGTCACGCAGCCAGGTCGACACCTGCTGGGCGGGCGGGCCCGACTGCTCCTGACCGGCGCACCCCCCGACGGCCACGGCCAGGGCGAGCGAGCCGAGCACCAGCGCGGTCGCACCCCGGTGTCGGGGGCGCGACATCAGGCCGGGTAGCCGGTCCAGTCCGGGCTCCAGGCCGGGTCGAGCTGGCGCAGGAACTGGGCGCACCGCTCCTCCTCCGGCTGCTCGCCGATGGCACCGGCGGCCGACCGCAGTCCGTCGAGGCAACGGAGGAAGCCGCGGTTCTCCTCGTGGGACCACCGGACCAGTCCGGAGCCCTTCCAACCGGCACCCCGGAGGGCGTCGAGGCCTCGGTGGTAGCCGACCCGGAAACAGGCGTAGGCCTCGACGTCGTCACGGGCCAGAGAGCCGAGGGCGGCCCAGGCGTCGAGCGACTTGGGCGCGGACCGAACCACATCGGACACGGCGTGGCGGCGGCGCTCGCCGGGCTGGGCCAGGGCGTCGGCCAGAGCGGCGCGGAGCGACCCGGACTCGGCGGGCAGAACCGTCTCGGGCAGACCGGTGGTCAACCGGACGGCGGACACATCGGACTGGTGGCTACCGGGTGCGGTCATGGCCGTCAGTGTAGGACCCGGCCCGCGGCACGCCCCCGCGGGACGGCGCCGGGCCGGCCGTCCGGTCCGTCGGTCAGGCGAAGCGGACCAGGTGGTGGTCCTTCTTGCCCCGGCGGAGCACCAGGTAGCGGCCGGCCACCAGGTCGGCACCGGTCACCCGGCGCTCGACGTCGTCCGCACGCCCGTTGTTCACATAGGCCCCGCCCTGGCTGACGGCGGTCCGGGCCTGGCTCTTGGACTTGACCAGCCCCGTTTCGGCCAACAGGTCGACGAGCAGCTCGCCCGGACCGTCGAGGCGCCCCGTCGGGAGATCGGTCGAAGGGGCGTCGGCGAACACGTCGAGCAGGGTGCGCTCGTCCAGGCCGGAGAGGTCGCCGCCGAACAGGGCGGCGGCTGCCAGCTCGGCCCGCTCGGTCTCGTCGGCGCCGTGCACGAGGGTGCAGACCTGGCGGGCCAGGGCCCGGTGGGCCTCCCTCCGCTCGGGGTGCTCGGCGGTGGCTGCGTCGAGGGCCAGGATCTCGTCGTGGGGCAGGTAGGTGAAATAGCGGAGGTAGGTGCCCACCATGGCGTCCTCACTGCGGAGGAAGAATTGGTACAGCTGATACGGCGACGTGCGGGCGGCGTCCAGCCACACCGCCCCGGCCTCCGTCTTCCCGAACTTGGTCCCGTCGGCCTTCAGCACCAGCGGCGTGGTCAGGCCGAACACCTCTGCCCGGCGGACTTTGCGGATGAGCTCGATCCCCATGGTGATGTTGCCCCACTGGTCGCTCCCGCCGATCTGCAGGGTGCATCCGAAATCGTCGTAGAGCTTCAGGAAGTCGTAGGCCTGCAGCAGCATGTAGCTGAACTCGGTGTACGAGATGCCCTGGTCGGGACGGGACAGGCGGGACTTGACGGAGTCCTTGGCCACCATCTGGTTGACGGTGAAGTGCTTGCCGACGTCGCGCAGGAACGTGAACATGGTCATCGGCGTCAGCCAGTCGGCGTTGTTGAGCAACAGGGCCGTGGCGTCGCCGCCGGACGAGTCGAACTCCACGAACTTGGCCAGTTGGCCGTGGATGCCGGCCAGGTTGGCCTCGAGCTGCTCCTCGGTGAGCAACGACCGCTCCTCGGACTTCCCGCCCGGGTCGCCGACGAACCCGGTGCCGCCGCCGGCCACGGCGACGGGCCGGTGCCCGGCCTCCTGGAGTCGACGAAGCGTGCACACCTGGAGAAGGTGGCCGACGTGGAGGCTGTCGGCCGTCGGGTCGAAGCCGGCGTAGCCGGTCATGCGGTCACCGTTCAGGCGCGCGCCCAGTTCGGGGTCGGTCATCTGGTGGATCAACCCCCGGAAGCGGAGGTCCTCGACGAAGTCGGCCATGCCACAGCCTGCCATGCCGATGGCCGGGTACCGGCATGCCGATGGCCGGGTACCGGACGCTACGATCGCCCTGCCGGCCCGACCACCGGGACCCCTACCGGAGGGCATGGACCATGGTGAACCCGTATCTCGAAGGCAACTTCGCCCCCGTCTTCGAGGAGAAGTCGGACGACCGTGCCCTCGAGGTGACCGGCGTGGTCCCGCCCGACCTCGAAGGGCGCCTGCTGCGCAACGGGCCCAACCCGGTCTCGCTGCCCGAGGATCCGGCCGACTACCACTGGTTCTCCGGCGACGGCATGGTCCACGCCATCTCGTTGTCCGGCGGCAAGGCCACCGGCTACCGCAACCGCTGGGTCCGGACGCGCGCTCTGGCCGACAAGGTGGCGACGGTGCCACCCACCGGGCCGTCCGAGACCATCGACGGGCCGGCCAACACCCACGTCATCCGTCACGCCGGGACCACGCTGGCCTTGGTGGAGTCCGGCTTTCCCCACGCCCTCTCCCCCGATCTCGGCCGGGCCCGGGTGCACGACTTCGACAGCACGTTGTCGTCGCCGATGACCGCCCATCCCAAGCTGGACCCGGTCACCGGCGAACTGGTGTTCTTCGGGGTCGACCCCTTCGGGCCGCCGTTCCTCCGCTACCACGTCGTCGACGCCACCGGGCAGTTGACCACCACCGAGGACCTCGACATCCCCCGGGCCGTGATGATGCACGACTTCGGGGTGACCGCCACCCGGGCCGTGTTCCTCGACCAGCCGGTCGTCTTCGACCTGGCACTGGCCGCCCAGGGCCGCGCCCTCCCCTTCCGCTGGATGCCCGAGGCCGGGTCGCGCATCGGGGTGATGCGTCGCAACGGGAGCGCCGACGACCTGCGGTGGATCACCATGGACCCGAGTTACGTGTTCCACGTCCTCAATGCCTTCGACGACGGCGAGCGCACCGTGCTCGACGTCGTCCGCTACGACGCAGTCTTCGAGACCGCTCCCGGCGAGCCCGTCTCCCGCAGCCTCCCGTCGCTGCACCGGTGGACGATCGACCCCGCGGCCAACCGGGTGCGCGAGGAGATGCTCGACGACACCCCGGTCGAATTCCCCCGGATCGACCCGGCCGTGGCGGGCACCCGGCAGCGCTACGGCTACTGCGCCCGCATCGGCACCGACCCGAACCAACCGAGCTTCGAAGGGCTGGTGAAGTACGACTTCGCCCGCGACGAGGCCGAGCGGTTCGATCCGGGCGAGGGCCGTGCCCCGGGTGAGCCGGTGTTCGTCCGGGCGATCGACGGATCGGGCGAGGACGAGGGCTGGGTGCTGTCGGTCGTCTACGACGCCGCCCGCGACCGGAGCGACCTGGTCATCCTGGATGCCACGTCGTTCGCCGGGCCCCCGGTGGCGACGGTGCACCTGCCCGCCCGGGTCCCGTTCGGGTTCCACGGGTCATGGGTACCCACTGACTCGTAGGGGCACGGGCCACTGCACCGCCTCGGTCCGCGGGCTGCGGGCGCCGCCTCCGGCGCAGGTGACACCAGGTCGACGGCCCGCCATGGGAAACTGTCCCCCCACCGGGTCGACCCCACCGACCACGGCAGCCGGGCGCCACGCCCGCCACGCCCTCCCCCACCATCGTGACCCCTGACGACCCCACACCTCCCCGCTCGTCCCGCCCGTCGGGCCGTCCCGCGCCCCAGCCCACCGGTCGGCCGCGGGGTACCACCCCGGGCTCGGGCCACCGCGGCTACGACCCCCGGTTCGCCGGCCCGATCCTGGGCGGCGAGGTGGCCATCCCCACCAAACGGGAGCTCCGCAAGTCCAAGCGACGCCGGCGCAGCCGGGGCGAGCGCCTGCTGCGGACGCTGGTGGTCTTCGTCGCCTTCCTCCTGCTCGTCGTCGGCCTCGGCTACGGCTACTTCCGTTACCAGTGGGGCCAGATCGGCTCGGCGCCGTGCGCCACCTGTGTGGCCGCCGCCAACGGCGCCCCCTACAACCTGCTGCTCATCGGCTCGGACAGCCGATCGGGCGAGACGGCGGCCCAGGCCCAGAGGTTCGGGTCACCGACGGCCGCC
>DATCCR010000052.1:0-3322 GCA_036511155.1 Acidimicrobiales bacterium | reverse complement strand
TGGTGGCCACGCCCGTGCACGTGGCGGCCGGGGTCATCGCCGACGTACTATCCGCGCCGGGCTGGAACCCGGGCGCCGTGGTCACCGATGTCGGCAGCGTGAAGGGCCCACTGGTGGCCGCTGTGGACCGCCCGCGCTTCGTCGGGGGCCACCCCATGGCCGGCAGCGAGCAGGTCGGGATCGACGGCGCCTCGGCCGAGCTGTTCGTCGGGGCCACGTGGGTGTTGACCCCGACGCCGTCCACCGACCCGAACGCCTACGCACAGGTCCGGTCGGTGCTGGCCGAGTTCGGCGCCAACGTGGTCGCCCTCGACCCGCTCGAGCACGACCGCCTCGTCGCCGTGGTGTCCCATGTGCCGCACCTCACGGCCGCCACCCTCATGGCCCTGGCCGCCGATCTCGGCAAGGAGCACGGGGCGCTGCTCCAGCTGGCCGCCGGGGGCTTCCGCGACATGACCCGCATCGCCGCCGGCCAGCCCACCATCTGGCCCGGCATCTGCGACGACAACGCCGAAGCCATCGTCGCCACCCTCGACCTGCTCATCGACTCGCTCGGGGCCATGCGGCGCCGGGTGGCCGAGCGGGACCTCGACTCCCTGCTGGTCGAGCTGGAGCGGGCCGCGACGGCCCGACGGGCGCTGAGTGAGCGTGCGCCCCGTCCCGAGGAGCTGGTCGAAGTGCGCATCCCCGTCCAGGACCGCCCCGGCACGCTGGCCGAGGTGGCCGTGCTGGCCACGGAGTTGGGCATCAACATCTTCGACGTCGAGATCGCCCACTCGGTCGAGGGCGACCGCGGCGTCCTGGTCGTAGTCATCGACGCCCAGGGGGCGCCCACCCTCACCGAGGCCCTCGCCGCCCGGGGCCACCGCTCCAGCACGTCGCCGGTGGGCACGATCCGATGAGCGGACCGGAGGAGGCATCCCGATGAGCGGATCGCCCGAGGTCCTCGAGGTCGGTGGCGCCCGGCCGCTGGTCGGCGCCGTCGACGTGCCCGGCGACAAGTCCATCTCCCACCGGGCTCTGTTGCTCTCGGCCCTGGCCGAGGGGACCTCCGGCATCACCGGACTCTCCGGCGGTGACGACGTGACCCGGACCCGCCACGCCGTCGAGGCCCTCGGGGCCATCGTGGCCGAGGACGGCGCCCTGGTGACGGTCGAGGGCGGCCGGTCCCGCCTGTCGGCCCCGGCGTCCACCATCGACCTCGGCAACTCGGGCACCGGGATGCGCCTGCTGGCCGGCGTGGTGGCCACCGTCCCCGGCACCACGCGGCTGACCGGCGACGACTCGCTCCGCTCCCGGCCCATGGACCGGGTGGCCGACCCGTTGGCCCTCATGGGCGCCACGGTGGTGGGGGAGGGTGAGCGGTGCCTGCCACCCCTGGCCATCACCGGACGGGCCCTCCACGGGATCGACTACACCCCGCCCATGGCGTCGGCCCAGGTCAAGAGCGCGGTACTGCTGGCCGGGCTCGTTGCCGATGGGGAGACGGTGGTCCGCGAACCGGTCGCCACCCGGGCCCACACCGAGGAGATGCTCGCCGAGGCCGGTGCCGACATCGAGGTCGAGCCCTGGGGCGAGGGGAGGGTCGTCCGCCTCCGGCCCAGCACGCTGCGCGCCCGGTCGTGGGAGGTGCCGGGCGATCCGTCCCAGGCCGCCTTCTGGGTGGTGGCCGGGGCTGTGGTGCCCGGCAGCCGGGTGACTGTCGACCAGGTCCACCTCGGTGCCGAGCGCATCGGCTTCCTGCACGTGCTCATCCGGATGGGGGCCGACGTGACCCTGCGCGACATCGGGGGCGACGTCGGGTCGATCACCGCCTCGTACTCCAGGTTGACGGGCACCACCGTCGAGTCGACCGAGATCCCGTCCCTCGACGAGGTACCGATCCTGGCCGTCGCCGCCCTGGTGGCCGACGGACCCACCCGGTTCCGCGACCTGGGTGAGCTCCGGGTCAAGGAGTCCGACCGCCTGGAGGGCACGGCACGCCTGGTGCGGGCCTTCGGGGGCGTGGCCACGGTGGAGGGCGACGACCTGGTGGTCGAAGGCGGCACCGTGCCTGCGCCGGGGACCGTGGACGCCGAGGGCGACCACCGGATGGCCATGGCCGCCGCGGTGGCCGCTGCCGCCGTGCCGTCGGCCGGCCGGACGGTCATCCACGGGTGGGAGGCGGTCGCCACCAGTTACCCCGGATTCGCTGAGACGCTCGACCGTCTGGCCGGGGAGGACCGGTGACCGGGCAGCTGCGCGGGGCCGTGGTCGTGGCCATCGACGGGCCGGCCGGGTCGGGCAAGTCCACGCTGTCACGCGCCCTGGCCGCCCGGTTGGGACTCGAGCGGCTGGACACCGGCGCCATGTACCGCTCGGTGGCCTGGGCCGTGCTCCAGCGGGAGATCGACACCGACGACCGCGAGGCGGTGGCCGACGTGGCCCGGGGTCTCGCCATCGAGGTCGACGACCGGGTGGTGGCCGACGGCACCGACATCACCGAGGCCATCCGCGGGCCCGAGGTGAGCGCCACCGTCTCGGCGGTGGCCGCCAACCCGGCCGTGCGGGCCGTCATGGTCGAACGGCAGCGCCGGTGGGTCGCCACCCACGGGGGAGGGGTGGTCGAGGGCCGCGACATCGGCTCCGTGGTCCTGCCCGACGCCGACCTCAAGCTCTACCTGACGGCCTCGCCGGAGGTCCGCGCCGCCCGGCGATCCGAGGAGGGCGCCGAGGCGGTGGCCCGGCGGGACAGACTGGACAGCACGCGGGCGGCGTCGCCCCTCGAGGTGCCCGAAGGGGCACGCGTCATCGACACCGGCGCGCTCAGCGTCGACCAGATCGTGGAAGAGGTGGTGGCATGGTTGTGAGCCCCGACGGGACGACGGACACCCCGGACGAGGGGAACGGGGCCGAAGGTGTACCTTTCGATCTCGACGTGCGGGTCGACACCAGCCCCTCCCCGCTCTACCGCCTGCTGCGGGTGGTGGTCCACCTCGTCAACCGCATCGTCTTCCGCGTCACGGTGACGCCCAAGGGGACGGTGCCGGCCGAGGGACCGGTCATCATCGCCCCCGTGCACCGGTCGTTCATCGACTTCTTCGTCGCCTCCGAGGTGACCGACCGCAAGATCCACTACATGGCGAAGGACACGTTGTGGAAGAACGGGTTGCTGGCCCGGATCCTGCCCCCGCTCGGCGCCTTCCCCGTCCACCGCGAGTCGGCCGACCGGGAGGCCCTGCGGCGGGCCCAGCAGGTGCTCGACGCCGGTGAGGTGCTCATCCTCTTCCCCGAGGGCGAGCGGCGCACCGGTCCGGTGATCGAGGACCTGCACGAAGGGGTG
>DATCCR010000051.1:0-6949 GCA_036511155.1 Acidimicrobiales bacterium | reverse complement strand
CTCGAGCGCCGTCGAGTACCAGCGGACGGCCTCGTCGGGGTTCAGGGCGGCCAGCGCCTCCTCGGCAGCCTGCCGCGCGTAGTGGGCCACGGTGCGGGACTCGTCGGGCCCGGCGGAGGCCACCACGTGGCGGGCCAGCTCGCTCGCCGCCACCGACCCGGAGCGGGAGCCGGGTCCGTGCTCGCTCCACTGACGGAGGACCTCGAAGACCTTGCGGTGGTACAGGGTCCGGCGGGACGCCCCGATGCCCTCGTACAGCGTTCGCTGGATCAGGGCGTGGCTGAAGCTGTACCAACCCGGCCGGTCCGCCGGCTCCCGGACCAGCGCCACCGTCGCCGCCTCCTCGAGGGTGTCGAGCAGCTCGTCCGGGGTGGTGTCGGAGGCGGCCAGCAGCAGGTCGAGGTCGAAGTCGCGCCCGATGACGGCAGCCAGGGCCAGATTGGCGGCCGACGCCCGGCCGAGGCGGACCACGCGGGCGTCGATGACTTCGCGGACCCCGGCCGGCAGGCCGACGTCGCCGACGTACCCCGGCGTCACCCATCTACCGTCGGCGTCACGGCGCAACGCACCGACTTCGAACAGGTGACGCAGGACCTCGTCCACGAAGAAGGGGTTGCCGTCGGTCTCGCGGTGAATGGCGTAGGCGAGGGCCCGGCCGCCCTCGTCCATCGCCTGTCCGGCGACCGCCTCCATGACCGACACGACCTCGCCCGGCTCGAACCCGGGGAGCTCGATGCGCTCCACCCGGCTCGCCCGCCGGAGGGCGCCCAGCGTCTCCACCAGCGGGTCGGAGGCGGCCAGCTCGCTGTCGCGGTAGGTGGCCAGCACGACCAGGCGCATCGGACGGTCGGAGGCGACCAGGTGGTGCAGGAGCTGGAGGCTGCCCAGGTCTGCCCATTGGAGGTCGTCCAGGACGAGCACCAGCGTCCGGTCCTGGGCGATCCGGGCCACGAAGTCAACGACGGCGGCGAACAACTTGAAGCGCTCGGTGTCCGGGTCGACCACCCGAGCCGCAGGGACGCTCGGGACCCGTCGGGCCAGGGACGGCAGCAGGGCGGCCAGCTCGGCGACGTGGTCGTCTACCACCGCGACGAGCTCGTCGTCCGCGGCGTGGGCGGCATAGTGGCCGAGCGTCTCGACGAAGAGCTGGTAGGGGCTGGTGACGTCTTCTTCGCAGTGCCCGGACAGAACGCAGGCACCGTCGTCGAACGCGGCGCGGGCTGCTTCGGCCACGACGGTGCTCTTGCCCTGCCCGGCCTCACCGGAGACGAGCAGCACCGCCCTACCCGCGCCGGCGGCGACCCGCCCGGCGGCCACGGCCATCACCCGGGTCTGGTCGGTCCGTCCGATCACGCCGACGTCCGGACGGATCCGCAGCCGGTCGGGCAGGGGGATCCCCCGGTTCGTCGCCCGGTCGCCCGGTGCCCGCGAACGGGCGAACTGCCCGGCTCCCGGTGGGAGACCGGGAAGGACGAGCCCCGCCGACTGCTCGAGCACCTGGCGCTCCAGCACCTGCAGCTCCTGGCCGGGCTCGAGCCCCAGCTCGTCGACCAGCGTCCGACGTACACGGCCGTAGGCGGCCAATGCGTCGGACTGCCGCCCGCAGCGGTAGAGGGCGACCATGAGCTGGGCCCAGAAACGCTCGCGCAGCGGGTGGGTGGCGACCAGGCTCTCGAGCTCGGCCACCACCTGGGCGTGCCGGGCCAGGGCCAGATCGGTGTCGATGCGGAGTTCGAGGGCCTCGAGGCGCCGTCCGTCGAGGCGCTGCGACTCGGTCGCCGCGAACACCTCGTAGGCGAAATCCGACAGCGCCTCCCCCCGCCAGAGGCCGAGTGCGGCGAAGAGCTCGGTGTTGGCGCCCTCCGGGTCCCCGGCGGCCAGACTGGAGACCGCCCGCTCGACCAGGTCCTCGAACCGGACGGCGTCCACCGTCGACGGGTCGACGGTCAGCACGTAGCCCGGATCCCGCCGGACGAGCACGTCCCCGGACCCCGTCGATCCGCGCAGGCTCGACCGCAGGCGGGACACGTAGGAGTGGATCGTCCGGGTGGCTGACGGCGGAGGATCACCGGCCCAGATCTCCTCGGCGATCCGATCCGTCGACAGGACCTCACCGACGTGGATGGTGAGGAGAGCCAGGACAGCCCGTTGGCGACGCCCGCCGAGCGGTACGTCACTCCCGTCCCGTTCCACGCCGAAGGGCCCAAGCAGTCGGAAGTCCATCGTCCCCGTTTCGATCTCCGCCTCGTCGGGGGTCAGTACCCGCCGTCCCGTTCGCCCGCCTCGCACTCCACACAACGTCCGCCGCATCCCGACCCGCCGACCGGCCGAACGGTTTCGCAACTGGTCTTGCAACAGCCCTGCAACAGGTGGACGTCATCAATGTCCACTGCGGGAGTCCCAGCGTACCGGGGGATCCTGTCCTACAGCGAGACGGCGAGACGGCGAGACCAGGCGGAGGATGCCATGACGAGCAGGTGCCAGGGCCCATCGATCACCCGGGGGAACGATCCCCGATGAAGAAGGTCGCCACCTGCCGGCGCAACGAGCGCCCGGTCGACGACGAAGGTGCCGTTATCGTGCTCCACGACGACGGACCCTGGGGCTTCCGCGCCGTCGACGGGCTACCCGATCTCGAGGCCGCATCTCCCTACCGTCGGACCCACTCGGAGGACCAATTCATCCTCTCCACGGGAGCCGCGGCAGCCGGATTCGACGACGAGGTCAAGGAGCAGGTGGCCGGGATCGGACAACGGGCCCGGGACCTCCAGACGCGGCAGGCCGACGCGGTGGGCGGCGGGTCCCCGGCGCTCAGCGCCTACGAGGTCGAGCTCTGCTATGCCCTAACGGCCCGGCGGGACTCGGCCGTCCAACTCCAGCAGATCCTGGCCGATGACGTCGCCCAGTACGACTGCGGGATGGCCGGCGTCCGCGCCGGCCTGGCCGTGGACCTCCTGGTGCCAGGGGTCGGAGGATCGGCCCGGCGGAGCATGAGTGACGCCCTGAGTGAGTTCGAGTCGGCCCGGCACCGGTTCCGGATGGCCCTCGTGGCCGTCGCCCTCGACAACGGCATGACCGCCGTCCAGATTGGGCAGGCCTTCGCGTTCTCGAGACAGCTGGCCAGTCGCTACCTGAAGGAGGCCCGCGACCGGTGGCCCGAGTTGGCCGAACGGAACCCGCCGCGGAGGCGGGCCGGCTGAGCGGGCGTCGCCGATCGCCCCGCTCGGGGCTGGTCCCACCGGGATCGACCGGGCAGGATGGGCCTCGTGTCCCGCCGGATCGCCTTCCTCCAGCACAGCGCAACGGACGTGCCGGGCGTGCTCGGCGCGTTCGCTACCGGGCTCGGCCTCGACGTCTCCGCCCACCGGGCCGACCACGGGCCATCGGCGCTGCCCGGTGCCGCGTCGTTCGACCTGCTGGTCGTCATGGGGTCGATCGAGTCGGTGACCGACGTCGACGTCCCCTGGATCGAGCCGGAACGCCGCCTGGTGGCCCGGGCCGTCGAAGCGGGCGTGCCGGTGCTCGGCGTGTGCTTCGGGGGCCAACTCCTGGCCGAGGTGCTCGGCGGGACAGTGACCAGGGCGTCCAGACCGGAGATCGGCTGGCGGCTGCTCGACACCGCCGACGCCTCCCGGATGCCGGCCGGGCCGTGGCTCGACTGGCACGAGGACGCCTTCACGTGCCCCCCGGGGGCCGAGCCGCTGGCCACTACCGAGGTCTCGCTCCACGCCTTCGTCGAGGGCCCCCACACCGGGGTCCAGTTCCATCCCGAGGTCACCCTCGCCGTGGTCGACGGTTGGATCGGTGACGCCCGGGAGCAGGCCGGGCTGACCGACGCCGACGTCGACGCGCTGCATTCCGGGTTCGACGCCCGGGGCCGGGGCCCGGACGGCCTGTCCCGGGCCCTGTTCGAGGGCTGGCTCGACCGGGCGGGTGCCCGGGGCTGACGCCTGCGGACCGGCGCGGCGGCCGTCCCGGGCGCCGGGGGCGGTGTTGCGCCGGGGCCTCTCACGTGGTTTGCTATTAGCACTCGACACCTACGAGTGCCAACGATCACGGAGGAACACCTGATGGCCAAGCTCATCACGTTCGACGAGGAGGCCCGCCGGGCCCTCGAGAGCGGCATGAACAAGCTCGCCGACGCAGTCCGCGTCACCCTCGGCCCGAAAGGCCGCAACGTCGTGCTGGACAAGAAGTGGGGCGCCCCCACCATCACCAACGACGGTGTGTCCATCGCCAAGGACATCGACCTCGAGGACCCGTTCGAGCGCATCGGCGCCGAGCTGGTCAAGGAAGTCGCCAAGAAGACCGACGACGTCGCCGGTGACGGCACGACGACCGCCACCGTGCTGGCCTGGGCCATGGTCCACGAGGGCCTGCGCAACGTGGCCGCCGGTGCCAACCCCATGGGGCTGAAGAAGGGCATCGAGGCCGGTGTCGAGGCCGCCGTGGCATCTCTCCGGGGCATCGCCAAGGACACCGACTCCAAGGGCCAGATCGCCCAGGTGGCGTCCATCTCGGCCGCCGACACCGAGATCGGCGAGATGATCTCCGAGGCCATCGACAAGGTGGGCAAGGACGGGGTCATCACCGTCGAGGAGTCCCAGACCTTCGGCATGGACATGGACCTGGTCGAGGGCATGCGCTTCGACAAGGGCTACATCTCCCCCTACTTCGTGACCGACCCCGAGCGCATGGAGGCCGTCCTCGAGGATGCCTACGTGCTGCTCGTCGGCTCCAAGATCACCGCTGTGCGCGACGTGCTGCCGATCCTGGAGAAGGTCATGCAGTCGGGCAAGCCGCTCGTGATCATCGCCGAGGACCTCGAGGGCGAGGCCCTGGCCACCCTGGTGGTCAACAAGATCCGCGGCACCTTCCGCAGCGTCTCGGTCAAGGCCCCCGGCTTCGGCGAGCGTCGTAAGGCCATGCTCCAGGACATCGCCGTCCTCACCGGCGGCCAGGTCGTCACCGAGGAGATCGGCCTGAAGCTGGAGAGTGTCGGGATCGAGCTGTTGGGCACCGCGCGCAAGGTCGTCGTGACCAAGGACGAGACCACCATCGTCGAGGGCGGCGGCAGCCACGACGACGTGAAGGGTCGGATCGCCCAGATCAAGGCCGAGATCGAGAACACCGACTCGGACTACGACCGCGAGAAGCTCCAGGAGCGCCTGGCCAAGCTGTCCGGCGGCGTGGCCGTCATCAAGGTCGGCGCCGCCACCGAGGTGGAGCTCAAGGAGAAGAAGCACCGCATCGAGGACGCCGTCTCCACCACCAAGGCCGCCATCGAGGAGGGCGTGGTGCCCGGCGGTGGGGTGGCCCTGCTCCGCTCGCAGGCCGCCGTGCTCGAGGCTGCTGACAAGCTCGGGGGCGACGAGGCCACCGGTGCCCGCATCGTGGCCCGGGCCGTCGAGGAGCCCCTGAAGCAGATCGCCGTGAACGCCGGCCTCGAGGGTGGCGTCATCGTCGACAAGGTGCGCAACCTGAAGAAGCCCAGCGAGGGCCTCAACGCCGCCACCGGCGAGTACGTCGACATGTTCAAGGAGGGCGTGATCGACGCCGTCAAGGTGACCCGGTCGGCCCTGCAGAACGCGGCCTCCATCGCCGCCCTGTTCCTCACCACCGAGGCCGTCATCGTGGACAAGCCCGATGAGGGCGGTTCGGCGATGCCCGGAGGCATGGACGACTTCTGAGTCGACCGGGGAGTCGATCGACTTCTGAGTCGACACCTCGACCAGCGGTATCCGGCGGAGGGCGTCCCCACGGGGGGCGCCCTCCGTTTGTTTCTCTACACTGGGCGGCGTGACCGATCTCCTCGCTCCCACCGTCGGATGGGGTGTGCTCCACCTCTTCTGCAAGCTGGCCGACGCCTCGGGCCCCGGCGCCAGCCCCCGCTGCGCCACCGAGTCGGTGGTCCAGGCGGTCAAGGACGCCCAGGCCGATGACGTCCAGGTGGTGACCGTGGCCATGTTGGGCCACAAGGCCGACCTCTGCGTGATGGCCCTCGGCGCCGACCTGTGGCGCCTGCGGCGGCTCCAGTCCGACCTGCAGGCCGCTGGCCTGGTGATGGTCGACTCCTACGTGTCGCTGACCGAGGTGTCCGAGTACGCCGCCGGCGTGCCCGACGACATGAAGCAGAAGCGCCTCTACCCCCAGCTCCCGCCCGAGGGGATGACCGCCTTCTGCTTCTACCCGATGTCCAAGCGCCGGGGCGACGTCGCGGGCTCGAACTGGTTCACCCTCCCCTTCGACGAGCGCAAGGAGATGATGCTCGGGCACGGGGCGGTCGGACGGAAGTTCGCCGGGCGCATCGTGCAGGTCATCACCGGCTCGACCGGCATCGACGACTGGGAATGGGGCGTCACCCTGTTCGCCGTGCACCCCGACGACCTCAAGGAGTGCGTGTACACCATGCGCTTCGACGAGGGCTCGGCCCGGTTCGCCGAGTTCGGCCCCTTCCTGACCGGCATGGTGGCGCCCGTCGAGGACGTGCTGGCCCAGATCGTCCCCGAGGCATGACCGCGGCGGCGGGCGAGGTGGTCGTGGCCGGCCCGGCGACCGGCACCACGGGGCCGGCGGCAACGACGGGGCCGGCCGGCCTCACCGCCCTCCGCGACACGTTCCGCTCGCTGGGCGAGGTCGTCGTGGCCTTCAGCGGCGGCGCCGACTCGGCGTTCGTGGCCAAGGTGGCGACCGACACCCTCGGTGCCCACCGGGTGCTGTGTGTGACCGCCGTCTCCCCCTCCCTCGCACCCGAGGAGCGGGACGACTGCCGGGCGCTCGCCGCCGAGTGGGGCCTGCGCCACCTCGAGGTGACCACCCACGAGCTGGCCGACCCGGCGTACACCGCCAACGACGGCAGCCGCTGCTACCACTGCAAGGCCTCCCTGATGGCCGCCCTCGGCCCGGTCACGGCCGCCGCCGGTCCCGGCGCCACCGTGGTCCTCGGGGT
>DATCCR010000050.1:0-2624 GCA_036511155.1 Acidimicrobiales bacterium | reverse complement strand
CCGCTGGCCGGCATCCCGCTCGGGGTGAAGGACCTGGAAGACGCCGCCGGCTACGTCACCACCCACGGGTCGGTCGCCTACGCCGACAGCCCGAGGGCGACGGAGGACTCGGTGCTGGTGGCCCGCCTGGTGGCCGCCGGGTGCGTGGTGGTGGGCAAGACCAACACCCCGGAGCTCGGCTGGAAGCCGGACACCGAGAACCCGTTGTTCGGGGCGACGCTCAACCCCTGGAACCTCGAGCACACCGCCGGCGGCTCATCGGGCGGCAGCGGGGCGGCCATCGCCTCGGGCATGGTGCCCCTCGCCACCGGCTCCGACGGCGGCGGGTCGCTGCGGATCCCGTCGTCGGCCTGCGGTCTGTCGGGCATGAAGCCATCACTCGGCCGCGTCCCCTCGGGCGGCCCGCACCCGCCGGACTGGCAGAACCTGTCGACCAAGGGACCCATGGCCCGCCGGCTGTCCGACGTAGTCGCCGCGCTCGAGGTGGTGGTGGGTCCCGACCCGACCGACCTGCGGTCGTTGCCCCGGCCCGAGGCCTCCTGGCTGGCCGCCCTGGAAGACCCGCACCCGCCGTCCAGGGTGGCCTGGTCGCCCACGCTCGGCTACGCCGAGATCGACGACGAGGTCCTGGCACTGTGCCGTCGGGCGATGGACGTGCTGGCCGACCTCGGCACCGACGTGGTCGAGGTCGACACGGTGTTCGACGAGGACCCGGTTGACTCGTGGCTGACCCTGTCGGGCGTCTACAACCTGCGCACCCACCACGAGCTGATGGGCACCGAGGCGTGGAGCCGGGTCGACCCGGTACTGCGGATGATCATCGAAGGGGCGGCCGCAACAGGCCCGCTCGATGTGGTCCGGGCCGAGGACGCCTGCCACACGCTCAACCTCCGCCTCGTCGATCTGTTTCACGACGTGCGGCTGTTGGTGACCCCGACGATGGCTGCGCCGCCGCCCCCGAGGTCGCTCGGCGGGGCCGGAATGATCAACGGGACCCAGGACTTCAACTGGGTCAAGATGACCTATGCCTTCAACATGACCCGCTCGCCGGCGGCCACCGTATGCGTCGGGCTCACGTCGGCCGGAGTGCCGGTGGGGCTGCAGCTGGTCGGGCCGCAGCACGCCGACCTGGTGGTCCTGCGCTCAGCGGCAGCCCTCGAGGCGGCACTCGGGTTCGACGCGGTCGCCCCCTACCCGGCGGGATGAGTCGGCTGGGTCCGCGATCGATGGTCGGTGCGGGTGACCGGCCGGTAGAGCCGATGGGGTGGTCCGCCCGGGCTAGCATGCTGATCTGCATTGTCGCGGTGCCGCGCACCGTGTTGTCCGGGCGCTTAGCTCAGTTGGTTAGAGCGCAGCCTTCACACGGCTGAGGTCGGAGGTTCGAGTCCTCTAGCGCCCACACGTT
The DNA here is from genome assembly GCA_036511155.1 of Acidimicrobiales bacterium. Lineage (GTDB taxonomy): Bacteria > Actinomycetota > Acidimicrobiia > Acidimicrobiales > RAAP-2 > Bog-756. Next base: position 1,219 of record DATCCR010000050.1, on the reverse strand, counting down.
GTCAGAATTACAACATTTGTCCTACTCAGGGCATAGGTCGCGTGTCCCATCGCTCGGGTAGGTTTGGTCCCTTTTTCAAACCTCACCTTTGTCGGCGACCCGCCGGGCCGTTCGCGTCCTTGAGCTGAGTTCGAGTCGCCCGGCGTCCACGGATGTTGTCGAAATTCCAACGTTTCCCCTGTTCGCGCCTGGGTCTGCACGAGGGCCCGAAGGTTTCCATGGGCTCGGGGCTCGGTAGCCTCCGCGTCGGACCTGAGGCGTCGGACCTGACGTCGGCCCACGTCGCTCCCTGTCGCTTCGGCACGTCGCTGACCTGTCGCCTCGGATGGTGGTCCAACTTGCAAGTCGAGCGCTGCCAGGACTCCCCCTAGGGGCGCGTCAAGCGCCACAACGCGGAGGGTCCCGGCAGCGGGCGTTCGGTTCGCAGGACCACGACGGTGACGTGTCCACCCTCGTCGACCCTGAGGACTCCGACGCGGGCACCGTTCGGGAGGGGCAAGGGTATGGAGTCGAGACTCACCGATACCGGCACGCTGAGCCCGGGCCAGCCGATGATGTTCGGCGATGTTGACGCCGCAACCGGAGCCGTGGAGCCCCAGGGGGTCACTATCCGACCCACGAGGTGGCCGGCCGGGGCGACGGGGGTCGGGCGGATGGAGGCGAATCCAGCAGTTACGAGCACGTCGGCCTCGTCCACCGCGGCGGAATTGGAGCTCATCCCCTGCTGGCCGAGCACCGCCCCGATCAGTGTCACGTTCCTCCCGCCGATCGTGCGCTGGGCGGCGAAAAGGAAGCATCCCCCCGCCATCGCGTCGGAACCGGTCTTGATGCCGACGAACCCATCGTGGCCGACGTCGTAATCGAGGTTGTAGACGAGCCCGGCCAGGGGAAGGGTGACCTGCGGCATGGCGACGACCTGCCGGAAGGTGGGGATGGCCATGGCTGCCTCGCCCAGACGGATCAGGTCGGACGGCGTGCTCACCGTACCGGAGTCCAAGCCGCTCGGATCGGTGATGTGGGTGGAGTGAAGGGCCAGGGTCTGCGCCGCGCCGTTCATCTTGGCCACGAAGGCATCGGTGCCCCCCGCGTCCCAATCGGCGAGCATGGTGGCCATGTCGTTGCCCGAAGCGACGAGCAGTCCTTCGAGTACCTGGAGTTCGGGGAGCGTCTCGCCGGGAGCCACGGCAACCTCCGACTGCTGGTTCGCCAACCCCGTCCG
>DATCCR010000049.1:0-11609 GCA_036511155.1 Acidimicrobiales bacterium | reverse complement strand
ACCAACGACACCCTGGTGCCGCCCCAGGTCGGCCGCCGCTTCGCCGAGCGGTTGCGGGAGACGTCCCTCGCTCCGGTGGCCTACCTCGAGCTGCCCCGGGCCCAGCACGCCTTCGACCTCCTGCTCTCGATCCGGTCCCGCCACACGACGCTCGGGGTGGTGCGCTTCCTCGAAGGGGTGCGGGCGCAGGTGCCGCGCCCAGCCCCGGGCCGTGCGGACTCCGGCACCGGTGCTCACTAGATTCCGCCGTGTGGCGTCGTCCGGAACCGCCTGCGACATGGCAGGGAACTCTGGACACGGGGCCGAGTTTCTGACGTAGAGTCACATATCCGTGTCGGCCGGGTCCTGCGTCTTGTGGGGACCACGGCGACCGTCCGAACACAAGGAAGACATAGGGGGAGCCTTGCGCTCAGGTTCTTGGAAGAGTCGTACGACCGCGCTGACGATGGTGCTGGCGGTCGGGCTTGGCGCGGCAGCCTGCAGTTCCACCAGCTCGTCGTCGACCACGACGACGGCGGCGGGCGGCGGCTCGTCGACCACCGGCAGCGCCTCCCGACCGATCCCGGCCAGCGCCTTCTCCGACCACACGGGCGTGACGTCCAGCACGGTGCAGGTCGCCAACGTGTCGACGCTCTCGCTCGGGCTCTTCAAGGGCGCCCAGGTCGGCACCCAGGCCTACCTCGACTACGTCAACTCGACCGGCGGCGTGAACGGCCGGAAGCTGGTCCTCAACAACGCCGACGACGCCTTCACCGGGGCCGGCAACAAGCAAGCCACACAGAACGCCGAGCAGAACGACTTCGCCCTCGTCGGGAACTTCTCGCTCGAGGACAGCTTCGGCGGCGTAGTGCTGGCCACGAACCCCGGGTTCCCCGACGTGTCCCAGGTCCTGGACAACGCCACCAACAAGCTGCCCAACGTCTACAGCCCGATCCCCCTGGCCGACGGCTGGGCCTCGGGGCCGATGAACTACTACCACAACAAGTTCACCGCCGAAGCCAGTCACGCCGGAGCCTTCCTGGCCGACTCGCCCTCGGCGGCCCAGACCTGGGCGGGGGAGAAGTACGTCGCCGAACGGGCGGGGTTCAAGTTCGTGTCGGAGCAGACCTACGCCACCACGCAGACGGACTTCAGCCAGCAGGTGATCGCCATGAAGAACGCCGGCGTGAAGATCATCTTCATGGACCAGATGCCCTCCAACTACTCCTCGTCGGTCCTCAAGGCCCTGGCCCAGCAGAACTACCACCCCCAGGTCCTCCTCGGCGCGGCCACCTACTCGAACCAGCTGGTCGCCCAGTCGGGCGGGGCGGCCAACGTGAACGGCGCCTACCTGTCGCAGAACCTGGCCCTCTACCTGGGGACGGACCAGGCGGCGGTGCCGGCGGTGGCGACCTTCCTGCACTGGGTGCAGGTGGCCTCCCCCGGGTTCAACCCGGACCTGTTCACGGCGTACGGCTGGCTTTCGGCCAACCTCTTCGTCCAGGGCCTCAAGCACGCCGGATCGAACCCCAGCCGGGGCTCGCTACTCCAGTCCCTGTCCAAGATCACGTCGTTCAACGGCGACGGCTTCAACGCCCCGTCGAACCCGGCCGCCAAGACGCCGCCCAACTGCTACCTGATCGCCACGGTGACCGGCGGACAGTTCGTGCGCTCGCCGGACAACCCGCCGACCTCCAGCAGCACCGGCGGCTTCCGGTGCGACGGTTCGTACATCGTCAAGCCCGGCACCTGAGCGCACGGCAAGTCGACAAGGACTAGTGCAATGGTCCCGGGGGGGATCCCGATGGAGATGAAGGAGGTGGCATGAGCAACTTTCTCCAGTTCACGGTGTTCGGGATCATGCTCGGTGCCGGCTATGCCATAGCGGCCACCGGCCTGGTGGTCACGTACACCACGTCGGGCGTCTTCAACTTCGCCCAGGGCGCGGTCGGGATGATCGCCGCCTTCGGCTACTGGGAACTCGTCTCGGACCACCACCAGCCGACCTGGGCCGCCCTGCTCATCGTGCTGATCCTGGGGGCGTCGATCGCCGGGGCCTTCGTCGAACGTGTCCTGATGCGCAGGCTCCACGGCGCCTCGGCCGAGCGGCCGGTCATGGTGACGCTCGGCCTGATGGTGATCCTCACCGGCATGGCCACCGTGGTCTGGTCGCCCACCGTCCAGCGTTCGGTCAACCCGCAGATCAGCGGCCAGTTCCGCCTGGTCGGCATCAACATCCAGTACCAGTACGTCCTGATCATCGGGGTGGCCGCCGCTGTCGCCGCCGGGCTTCGTCTGCTCTTCTACTCCACCCGCACCGGGTACGCCCTGCGCGCCGTGGTCGACGACCCCGAGCTGCTCGGCATGGCCGGGGTATCGCCCAACAGGATGAGCCAGTACGGGTGGATCCTCGGGTTCTTCATGGCCGCACTGTCCGGCGTCCTGCTGGCCCCGACCCAGACCACCGGGATCAGCATCGAGTCGTTCACCCTGCTGGTGGTCAGCGGCTACGCGGCGGCCATCGTCGGCCGGCTCAAGAGCATCCCGCTCACGTTCGCCGCCGCCATCACCATCGGTCTCGCCGAGAACTACATCCTCAACTACGTCGAGCCCCACCTGTCGCAGGGCCTGGCGCGGGACCTGGACGTGGCGCTTCCGATGATCTTCCTCTTCATCGCCCTCGTCACCCTGCCGTCGGTCCGGCTGCGGGCGGTCGGCAGGCTCACCTCGATGCGGGCGCCCCGGGTGGCGAGCGGCCGGGAGTCGCTCCTCGGCGGAGTCGCCTTCCTGGTGCTCGCCGTCGTGGTGTCCGTTGCCTTCACCGACACGAACATCAAGGGCACCACGCTGCTGACGCTGGGTGGCATGGTGATGTGCCTGGCCATCGTCGGCCTCTCGCTGGTCCTGGTGACCGGCTACTCCGGCCAGGTCTCGCTCTGCCAGTTCTCCTTCATGGGCATCGGCGCCTTCGTGATGGGCAAGGTGGCCGGCGGCGGGTCGCTGGTCGGACTGCTGGCCGCCACTGCCATCTGCGCGGCGGTCGGGGCACTGATCGCCCTCCCCACCATCCGTCTGAGCGATCTCTACCTGGCCCTGGCCACGTTCGCCTTCGCCGACGCGGTAGCGCAAGGCTTCTTCGCCGACGGCCACGTCTACGGTGGGGGCGGCCTGCAGATCGCCCGTATCACCTTGCCCGGCCTGTCCTTCGGCGGCGACACCGCCGAGTTCCTCCTCGTCACGGTGTTCTTCGTGCTGTCGGCGTGGCTGGTACTGGCGATCCGCCGGAGCCTGTTCGGGCGCCGACTGGTGGCGGTCAACGACTCGCCGGCCGCCTACGCCACCGTCGGTCTCAACATCGGCTTCACCAAGGTCGCCGTCTTCGCCATCGCCGCCGGCATGGCCGGCATGGCCGGCGCCCTCTACGGGACGGTGCAGCAGATCGTGGGCACCACCGACTTCGACATCTTCCCCGGAATCATCTTCGTCCTCTTCGTCACCATCTGGGGCATCCGCACGGTGTCCGGCGCCTTCCTGGCCGCGCTGACCTTCGTCGCCCTCAACCAGATCTGGCCGAGCAGCGTCGGCATCTTCGCCGGCCTCGGCGTCATCCTCATCGGTCGGGCGGCCAACGGGATCCTCGGGATCGAGGCACTCCACGTCCGACTGCCGTGGGTGAAGCGAAGCGGTGGGGCGAGTGCACCGGTCCAGGCCGCATCCTTCAGTGGTCTGGCGCTCGAGGGAGAGGGCTGACGTGCCGCAAGCTGAGCTGACCGACGAGCAGCCGACCGACCAGGACGTCGCCGTCCTGACCGTCGAGGGGGTGGCCGTCCGCTTCGGCGGCGTGGCCGCGCTGAGCGACGCCAACCTGACCGTCAAGGCCGGCACCGTCACCGGCCTCATCGGTCCGAACGGTGCCGGCAAGACCACCCTGTTCAACGTGATCAGCGGGCTCCAGACCCCCGACCGGGGGACGGTCCTGCTCTACGACACCGACATCACGAGGATGAAGCCGCACCGCCGGGCCCGGCTCGGACTGGCCCGCACCTTCCAGCGCCTCGAGTTGTTCGGCACCCTGTCGGCCGGCGAGAACGTGCAGGTCGGCCTGGAGTCGTCGGTCAAGTGGTGGCAGTGGCGCCACGTGAAGCGCTCGTTCCCCTGGGTCAAGAAGGGCGTTCCCGCTGACGAGCCCACCGGCCCCGGGTCGATCGCCGTGGCCACGTCGGACCGCCTGCTCGAGGGCGTCGGCTTGGCCGGCCTCGGCGGCGACCAGGCCAGCGCCATGCCCACCGGACTGGCCCGCATGGTCGAGCTGGCCCGGGCCCTGGCCATGGCCCCGAAGATCCTCCTGCTCGACGAGCCCGGCTCGGGTCTCGACGACGCCGAGTCCCAGACCCTGGGCGAACTGCTCACCACCCTGGCCAAGGGCGGCATGGGCGTGCTCCTGGTCGAGCACGACATGGAGCTCGTCATGCGGATCTGCGACTACATCTACGTGCTCGACTTCGGCGACATCATCTCCTCGGGCACCCCTGAGGAGATCCGGAAGGACCCGATGGTCCAGGCTGCCTACCTCGGCACGGTCAACGACGCCGACGCCGACGCCGCGGCCCAGAAGTTCGACGCACCTGGGGTGGTCGATCCGGCGACCGCGGCCCCCGGCACCATCGACGACGAGGCGGCCGGGGCATGAGCGACCAGTCCACCGCGCCGTCGACCGAGGCCGCCACCACGGAGCTGCCGCCGAGCGTCAGCGTCCGCGGGCTGCGGGCTTCCTACGGGCGCATCGAGGTGCTCCACGGCGTAGACCTCGAGGTGCCGGCCGGCAGCGTCTTCGCCCTGCTCGGGCCCAATGGAGCCGGCAAGTCGACGCTGCTGAAGGTCATGAGCGGCCGCATGCGGCCCACCGCCGGCGACGTGCTGATCGGCGACACCCCGATCGGCAAGACCCCGGCCGAGAAGCTGGTCCGCCATGGCGTGTGCGCCGTGCCCGAGGGCCGAGGCATCTTCCCCAATCTCACCGTGCGGGAGAACCTCCGGATCTGGACCTACCGGGGCGGGATCTCCATCAAGGAGGTCGAGGAGCACACCTACGAGACCTTCCCCGTCCTGAAGGAGCGCCGCCGCCAGATGGCCGGCACCATGTCGGGCGGCGAGCAGCAGATGCTGGCCATCTCGCGTGCCCTGGTGACCAAGCCACGGGTGCTCTACCTGGACGAGCTGTCCATGGGCCTCGCCCCGCTGATCGTCGCCGAACTCTACGAACTGGTCGGCAAGCTGGCCCGCCAGGGCATCACGATCGTCCTGGTCGAGCAGTTCGTCACCACGGCGCTGTCCGTGGCCGACCACGCGGCGATCATGGTCCACGGGCGCATCGAGCAGGAGGGCACACCGACAGAGATGGCGGACGCCGCCCTCAGCATCTACCTGGCGTAGGGCCCTCCCGTCGCCGTCGGCGATGTCTCGGTCCGGCGATGGTCCCCACGACACCCGGTAGCTCGCCGTTCCTGGCCCACCGGGGTGTGTCGACGACCCCGGGAGCGACGGAGTCGACCCTCATCCCGGACGGCTTCGGTCGTGCCGCCCGACTATTCCTCGGCCAGCTCGACCTCGACGCCGGCCTCGTCGCCGGTCCGTGTCACCAGCTCGACCACCCCTCCGGCGTCGCGCACGTCGCCCTCGGCCGCAGCCAGCGCCGCGAGCCGGGCCGGTGAGTCGGTCACCGTGAGTACAGCCACCGGCGCCCGCATCGAGCGCTTGGCCGTCGTCTTGGCCCGCCGGACCAGGCCGAGCACTTCGGCGGCCACCTCGAGCACGGCATCGGTCGCCGGGTCCACCCCGTCGGCCGATGCGCCCCCGGGGCCGACCTCCTCCACCGTCGGCCAGTTGGCTGCGTGGATGGATCCGACCTGCCACCACGACCACACCTCTTCGGTCACGAAGGGGAGCACCGGGGCGAGCAGCCGGAGCAGGACCGACAGGGCTCCGGCCAGGGCGGCCCGGGCCGAGGCGGTGCCCGGGTCGCCGGCCTCGCCGTAGGCGCGGGTCTTGACCAGCTCCAAGTAGTCGTCGCAGAAGGCCCAGAAGAACGCCTCGGTGCGCTCGAGGGCCCGGGCGTAGTCGTAGGCCTCGAAGGCGGCCGTCGCCTCGCCCACCACCACGGCCAGCCGGCCGAGCATGGCCCGGTCGATCGGGGCGGTGACGGCGTCGAGTGGCGGCACCACCAGGGCGCCGGTCTCGTCGGCCAGCCGGCCGAGCGCGAACCGGGAGGCGTTGAGCACCTTCATGGCCAGCCGCCGCCCGACCTTCATCTGGCCCTCGTCGACAGCGGTGTCGGTGCCGGGCCGGCCGCTGGCCGCCCAGTACCGCACGGCGTCGGCCCCGTGCTGCTCGAGCAGGGGCAGCGGGGTGACCACATTCCCCTTCGACTTCGACATCTTCTTGCGGTCGGGGTCGAGCACCCAGCCGCTGATGGCCGTGTCCGACCACGGCAGTGCCCCGTGCTCGAGCTCCGAGCGGACGACGGTCGAGAACAGCCAGGTGCGGATGATGTCGTGGGCCTGGGGCCGCAGGTCCATGGGGAAGACCCGGGCGAACAGGTCGGGGTCGTCCTCCCATCCGCCGGCGATCTGCGGGGTGAGCGACGACGTGGCCCAGGTATCCATGACGTCGGGGTCGCCGACGAACCCGCCGGGCTCGCCACGCTGCTCGGCCGTGAAACCCTCGGGCACGTCGGTCGACGGGTCGACCGGCAGGCGGCCCTCGTCGGCCAGGATCGGGGCGTCGAAGTCGACCTCACCGTCGGCGTCGACGGGGTACCAGACGGGCAGGGGCACGCCGAAGAACCGCTGGCGACTGATGTTCCAGTCGCTGCTCAGGCCCTCCACCCACGCCTTGAAGCGGTGGGCCATGTAGGGCGGGTGCCACTGCAGCTCCTCGCCCCGGGCCAGCAGGGCCTCGCGAAGGGGGAGGGTCTCGACGAACCACTGGCGGGAGGAGACGATCTCGAGCGGGCGGTCGCCCTTTTCGAAGAACTTGACCGGATGGGTGATGGGACGGGGCTCGCCGATCAGGTCGCCGGAGGCGGCCAGCAGCTCGATGATCCGCGTCTGGGCCTGCTTGACGGACTTCCCGGCCAGCTCGGCGTAGGCGGCGTCCGCCGCCGCCGGGTCGTCGGCCTCCCATCCCTCGGCACCGAACTCCACCGGCAGCAGCCGGCCGTCACGGCCCACGACGGTCCGGGTGGGGAGGGAGAGCTCGCGCCACCACACCACGTCGGTGGTGTCGCCGAAGGTGCAGATCATGGCGATGCCCGAGCCCTTCTCGGGGTCGGCCAGCTCGTGGGCCAGGACCGGCACACGGACCCCGAAGAGCGGGGTCGTGACCGAGGTGCCGAACAGGGGCCGGTAGCGGTCGTCGTCAGGGTGGGCGACCAGCGCCACGCAGGCCGCCAGCAGTTCGGGACGGGTGGTCTCGATCTCCACGCCGCCCTCGGCACCGACCCGGGGGAACCGGAGCCGGTGATAGGCGCCGGGCCGCTCACGGTCCTCGAGCTCGGCCTGGCTGACCGCCGTGCGGAAGTCGACGTCCCACAGGGTGGGGGCGGTGCGCTGGACGACCTGGCCGCGCTTCGCCAGGCGGAGGAAGCCGCGTTGGGACACCCGCTGGGCCCGCTCGCTGATGGTGGCGTAGGTGTGGGACCAGTCGACCGACAGCCCGAGGGTGCGCCACAGGTGCTCGAAGACCTGCTCGTCCTCCAGGGTCAGCTGGTGGCACAGGGCCACGAAGTTGGGTCGGGAGATGGCGACCGGGTCCTTCGGTGGCTCGGTCGGCGGCACGTAGTCGGGGTCGTAGGGGAGGCTCGGGTCGCATCGCACCCCGAAGTAGTTCTGCACCCGACGTTCTGTCGGCAGGCCGTTGTCGTCCCAGCCCATCGGGTAGAACACCTGGCGGCCCCGCATGCGGTGGAACCGGGCCACCGCGTCGGTGTGGGTGTAGGAGAACACGTGGCCGATGTGGAGCGAGCCCGACACCGTGGGCGGTGGGGTGTCGATCGAGAACACCTGGTCGCGGGTGGCGGTGCGGTCGAAGGCGTAGACGCCCTCGGCCTCCCACCGGGCCGCCCAGGTGGCCTCGAGGCCCTCGAGGCCGGGCTTGTCGGGGATGCCCCGCCCGTGGGGCTGGCCCGAGGGCGCCGCGTGGCTGGTGGGTCCGTTCGTCTGCTCCGGCATGATCGGGTTACCGTACCCTGCGTGCTCACGCTCCACGACACCGCGACCGGCGAGGTGGCCCCGCTCCGCCTCCGCGAGCCGGGCAAGGTCTCGCTCTACGTGTGCGGCCCGACGGTCGACGGTGTGCCCCACCTCGGACACGGGCGGTTCTCGCTGGTGTTCGACGTGCTCCGCCGCTACCTCCTGTTCAGCGGTCTCGACGTCACCTACGTGTCGAACATCACCGACATCGAGGACAAGATCATCGACCGGGCCGCCGACCGGGGCATTCCCATCGCCGAGTTCACGGCGGCCAATGAGGCCCTGTGGTGGGAGATCATGGATGCCCTGGGCGTGTTGCGGCCGGACGAGACGCCCCACGCCACCGCCTACGTCGACCGGATGATCGACCTGGTCACCGACCTGGTGCGCCGGGGGGTCGCCTACGAGACGGCCACCGGGGTGTACCTGTCGGTGCTCGACGTCCCCGGCTACGGCCTGCTGGCCCGCCAACCCCTGGACTCGCTGCGGGCCGGTGCCCGGATCGAGGCGGACGAGGAGAAGCGGTCCCCGCTCGACTTCGTGCTGTGGAAGAAGGCCAAGCCGGGCGAGCCCAGTTGGGACGCCCCGTGGGGAAGCGGCCGGCCCGGGTGGCACACCGAGTGCGTGGTGATGTCCCTGGACCTCCTCGGCGAAGGGTTCGAGCTGCACGGTGGCGGCCAGGACCTTGCCTTCCCCCACCACGAGAACGAGCGGGCCCAGGCCGTGGCCGACGGCAAGGAGTTCGCCCGCCACTGGATGCACAACGGCTGGGTGACGGTCGGCGGCGAAAAGATGTCCAAGTCCCTCGGCAACTTCACCTCGTTGTCCGACCTGCTCGAGCGCAGCGACGCCCGCGCGTACCGGGTGCTGGTGCTGCGTTCCCACTACCGGTCGCCCATCGAGGTGACCCCGGAGACCATCGCCCAGGCCGAGGCCGGCCTGGCCCGTCTCGACGAGCTGGCCCGTCGGTTCGCACTGGCCGACCCGCTGGCTGACGGGCCCCTCACCGGACCCGACTCACCGTCCGGCACTGTCGACGACGAGGCGGTGGCCGCCTTCATCGTCGCCATGGACGGCGATCTCGACACTCCGGGTGCCCTGGCCACCGTGTTCGACCTGGCCCGTCGGGCCAACGCCGCGGCCGACGCCGGCGACGCCGGTGCCGCCACCACCGCGGCCAGGACCGCCGCGTTTCTGGCGGGGGCGTTGGGCCTCCGGCTCGGAGGCGACGCGGGCGAGGAGGTCGACGCGGCGACGGCCGACCTGGTGCGCACCCGCGACGAGTCCCGGGCGGCCAAGGACTGGGCCCGGGCCGACGCCCTGCGGGCCGAGCTCGAGGCCGCCGGCTGGCTGGTCGAGGACAGCTCCGAGGGCACCCGCATCCGTCGCCGGTAGGTGGTCGCGCGCTGTGAACGGGCGTCGCGGACCCACCGGTCGTCGGTCATGAACACCGTGTGAACAGACCGGTTTCGGGCCGATTCTCGAGCTGTCGCAGGGAACGCGACTGGTAGCGTTTTTCGGGTCGGAGAGTCCCCGCTGGCGGGTGGCAGTCGGCCCGCCCCGAGGGGGGTGGTCGACCCCCGTACGCCGGTGGGAGCTCGCTGAGCACCATGCAGGTGGAGGAAAGGGGAACGCCGTCGTGGCTTCCGGAACAGTCAAGTGGTTCAACGCCGAGAAGGGCTTCGGGTTCATCTCCCAGCCCGACGGGGGTGCCGACGTGTTCGTGCACCACACGGCCATCCAGATGAACGGGTTCCGCTCCCTCGAGGAGGGACAGGCCGTCGAGTTCGAACTGCAGGAGGGCCCGAAGGGCCTCCAGGCGGTCGACGTGCGGGCCGTCCCGGCGTAGCCCCCCTCTCCACCCGGCCTGGCTCCGCCGGGTCCGGTCCGCCGGCTCCATGGCCGCGGCCGCACGGGGCAGGCCCCAGGTCTGCCGCGCCATGTGGTTAGTGGGCCGGGGCCCTGTGGTTGTTGGGCCGGGGCCCTGTGGTTGCAGGAGGGGCGGATGGTTGCCCCCTGCCCACTATCGTGGTTACTATTGAGTAACTACCAGAGACCCGCCGGGGACGGCGCGCGTGCGGCCACAGCGCCGACACCGGTCGACGCAGTGCATGAGGGGCCCTCGGGCCAGAACGGAGCAGTCCACCATGTCTGAATTCTCCCTGGACCTCGACGAGGACCAGCTGCAACTCCAGAAGTGGGTCCACGACTTCGCGGAGAACGTGATCCGGCCCGCCGCCCACGAATGGGACGAGCGCGAGGAGACCCCCTGGCCGATCATCCAGGAGGCGGCCAACATCGGCCTGTACTCCTTCGAGTTCATCGCCAACGCCTTCTTGGACAAGAGCGGCCTGCTCATGCCCATCGCCGCCGAGGAGTTGGCCTGGGGCGATGCCGGCATCGCCCTGGCCATCCTGGGCAGCACGCTGGGACTGGCCGGCATCGCCGGTAACGGCACCCCCGAGCAGCTGATGGAGTGGGGCCCGCAATGCTTCGGCACCCCCGAGAAGATCCAGACGGCAGCCTTTGCCGTGTCCGAGCCCGACGCCGGCTCGGACGTCTCCTCGCTCCGCACCAAGGCCGTCTACGACGAGGCCAAGGACGAGTGGGTGCTGAACGGCACCAAGACGTGGATCACCAACGGAGGGATGGCCGACATCCACGTGGTGGTGGCCTCGGTCGACTCCACGCTCGGCTCGCGTGGCCAGGCCAGTTTCATCGTGCCGCCCAACACGCCGGGCATCTCCCAGGGCCAGAAGTTCCAGAAGATGGGCATCCGGGCCTCCCACACCGCCGAGGTCGTCCTCGAGGACTGCCGCGTGCCGGGCCACTGCCTGCTCGGCGGCAAGGACAAGCTCGACGAGAAGATCGCCCGGGCCAAGGAAGGCAAGAAGAGCGGTGGCCAGGCCGCCATGAAGACGTTCGAGGGCTCGCGCCCGACGGTCGGCGCCCAGGCCCTCGGCATCGCCCGCGCCGCCTTCGAGTATTCGCTCGACTACGCCAAGGAGCGCAAGGCCTTCGGCCGGGCCATCATCGAGAACCAGTCGATCGCCTTCAAGCTGGCCGACATGAAGACCCGTATCGACGCCTCCCGCCTGCTGGTGTGGCGGGCATCGTGGATGGGGGCCAACGGCAAGGAGTTCACCTCGGGCGAGGGCTCGATGTCCAAGCTCTACGCCGGCGAGACCGCCGTGTACGTGACCGAGGAGGCCATCCAGATCCTGGGCGGCTACGGCTACGTGCGCGAGTACCCGGTCGAGCGTTGGCACCGCGACTCGAAGATCTTCACCATCTTCGAGGGGACCAGCGAGATCCAGCGGCTCATCATCAGCCGTGCCATCTCCGGCGTGCACATCAAGTAGCCAGCCCGACGGGCAACGG
>DATCCR010000048.1:0-11897 GCA_036511155.1 Acidimicrobiales bacterium | reverse complement strand
GTGGATCCGGATGAATCCACTGCTGGTCGAGATCGACGCCACGGACGGCTCGGCCCGGACCGGGCGGGTGGTGACCCCGAGGGGCTCGTACCGGACCCCGGCCTTCATGCCGGTGGGTACCCGGGGGGTGGTCAAGAGCCTGGACAGTGCCGACCTCGAGGCGCTCGGGGCCGAAGTGGTGCTGGCCAACACGTACCACCTGATGCTGCGGCCCGGCGCCGAGGTGGTGGCCCGACTGGGCGGACTCCACCGCTTCACCGGGTGGGGCGGGCACACCCTCACCGACTCGGGCGGGTTCCAGGTCCACTCGCTCCGGCCCAGGGTCGACGACGACGGGGTGACCTTCGCCTCGGTGTACGACGGAGCCGCCACCCGGCTCACCCCGGAGACCGCCGTCGAGGTCCAGGGGCTGCTCGGGGCCGATATCCAGATGGTGCTCGACGTGTGCGCCTCCCTGCCGGCCACCCACGAGGTCCTTCGGGTAGCCGTCGACCGCACGGCCGACTGGGCCGCCCGGGCCCGCGCCCACCACGACCGGGTCGGGGCCCGTCCCGAGGGACAGGCCCTGTTCGGCATCGTCCAGGGCGGCACCGATCCCGGCCTACGGGCCGAGAGTGCCGAGCGCACGGTGGCGCTCGGGTTCGACGGGTACGGGATCGGCGGGCTGTCGGTGGGGGAGTCGCGCCAGGAGATGTTGGATGCCCTGGCCGTCACCGTCCCGCTGCTGCCGGCCGACCGACCCCGCTACCTGATGGGGGTGGGGGACCCGGTGGGCATGGTGGAGTCGGTGGCCCTCGGGGTCGACCAGTTCGACTGCGTGGCCCCGACCCGGGCGGCCCGCCACGGCTCCATCTGGACCACGACGGGCCGCCTCAATCTGCGCAACGCCGTCCACACCCGTGACGACGGGCCGCTGGATGCCGCCTGCCCGTGCCCGACGTGCGCCCGTTGGTCGCGTGGCTACCTCCGCCACCTGCTGACCGTGGGGGAGTCGACCGCCTGGCGGCTGTGCAGCATCCATAACCTCACCTACGTGCTCGGTCTGATGGACGAGGCCCGGGCGGCCATCACCGCAGGCTCCCTCGACGCCCTGGTGGCCGCCACGCGCGAGACCTGGGACCGCTGATCCGGCCCGGAGTGCGGCGGGCGGGGTCCGTCCCGACGCGCCGACGCCCCTGGGCTACAGTCGGGGCGCTGTGACCACCCTCTCCCTCTCCCCGTGCCCACGATGACGGCTGCCTCCGCGGTGATCGGACCGTTCATCGACGCCGCCACCCAGCCCGCCAAGAGCGGGTTCAACCCGTCGATCCTCATCTTCGCCGTCATTAGCGGCGCCTTCTACTTCCTGATCTACCGGCCACAGCAGAAGAAGCAGAAGGCGGCCCGTGAGGTGGGCAACTCGTTCGAGGTGGGCGACGAGGTCGTGACCGCCGGCGGCATCGTCGGCCGGGTGCTCGACATCACCGACGACCGGGTGACCCTGGAGACCAGCGTGGGCGCCTCGTTCGTGGTGCTGCGCCCCTACATCCTGCGCAAGCTCGAGCCCGCCCAGCCCCCGACCGATGTCGTGGACGGTTCGGCCGACGAGGAGCACGAGCCCGAGCCGCCGGCCGCCCCGCCGACGATGCCGGATGCCGCCGACGACCACCCGGCGAAGGGGACGACGTCCAAGTCGAAGGGGACGGCGGACCCCAAGGGACCCACGATGCCGCCGCCCCCCGACGATCCTGACGGGACCGACGCCTCCGGGGCCGACGGCCCCCCGCTCATCTGAACGCCATGAAAGACAAGCGCCCCCTCTGGATCAGCCTGATGTCCGTCGTCATCATCGCCGTGGTGTCGCTGTGCGCCACGCTCGCCGCCGGGTGGTCGCCCAAGCTCGGCCTCGACCTCGCCGGCGGACTGTCGGTCGTCTACGAGAGCCACACACCGGTGACCCAGGCCGAACTCGACACCATCACCACCATCCTGAACGAACGGGTGGGCTCGGGCTCGAGCGGCGCCACCGTGTCCAGCCAGGGTTCCGCCAGGTGCCCCGACGGGAAGCACACCTGCGCGCTCATCGGGGCCTCCATCCCGGGTCAGAAGAACACCCAGGAGATCCTGGCGCAGTTGGGCAAGACCGCCCAGCTCTTCTTCCGGCCCGCCCTCTGCTACGCCGCGCCGCACCAGGTCGCCAAGGGCCAGGCACCGGCCACCGGGGCCCTGCCGCAGTGTTCGGCCGCTTCGGCGCTGACCGCCGCCAACCTGGCCGTCAACACCGGCACCGGCCAGGCCGCGGGGAACCCCCAGCCTGACGCCCAGTTCCCCCCGTACCCGTCGACCACCTCGGCAGCCGACGTGAAGGGCGCCACCGTCCTGCTGCCCGGCCTGCCCGGACAGGGGACGACGCGCTATGTGCTCGGCCCGGCCGGCCTGACCGGTGCCCAGATCAAGTCGGCCAACGCCTCGGTCACGAGCACCGGCGTGTGGACGGTCAACCTCAACCTCACCCCGACCGGCGCCACCGAGTGGGACGCCCTGGCCCAGCAGCAGTTCCACGCCATCATCGGCATCGACCTCGACGCCCAGGTGATCTCGGCTCCCATCACGCTCCCGAGCCAGGCGGCGTTCACGTCGTTCCAGGGCACGGTCCAGATCTCGGGGAGCTTCAGCGAGGCCCAGGCGAAGGCCCTGGCCACCGAGCTCAACTTCGGCGCCCTGCCGGTAAAGCTGGACCAGCAGACCGTCCAGACCGTGTCCCCATCGCTGGGCAAGTCGTCGCTGCAGGCCGGCCTGATCTCCGGCCTCATCGGCCTGTTGCTGGTCATGATCTACACGATCTTCTACTACCGGCTGCTCGGCCTGGTGGTCGTGTCCGGCCTGGCCGTGACCGGCGCCCTGCTGTGGTCGATCATCGCCTGGATGGGGCAGGCCTTCAACACCACCATCGACCTGGCGGGCGTGATCGGCCTGATCGTGTCCATCGGTATCACCGTCGACTCGTACATCGTCTATTTCGAACGGCTGAAGGACGAGGCCCGCTCGGGCCGCACCGTGCGCACCAGCGTCGACCGCGGGTTCAAGAGCGCCTTCCGCACCGTGCTGGCCGCCGACTTCGTGTCGCTGCTCGGCGCCGTGGTGCTGTACAAGTTCTCCATCGGTCCGGTCCAGGGCTTCGCCCTCTTCCTCGGCCTCTCGACCGTGCTGGACGTGGCCGTGACCTACTTCTTCACCCGACCGTTCGTCATCCTCCTCGGCCGTAGTCGCACCGCCACCGAGGCCAAGGGCATGGGCGTGGCCAGCGGCCTGGGCCTCAACTCGGGGGTGGACGCATGAGCCCGGACGACAACGTGGACGGCCAGAGCGGCGACGAGGTGCCGACCGAGGACCTGTCGGCCGAGCTCGAGGAGTCCTTCGAGGAGGAGCTGGAGTACGCCGCCGAGCTCGAGGAGGCCGAGGTCACGGGGGCCAAGCGGCCGAACGTCTTCCTCCGGCTGTACCGGGGCCAGACGTCGTTCGACTTCATCGGCAACCGCAAGTGGTGGTTCGGCGTGTCGGCCGTCATCATCGTCGTGGGCGTCATCTCGCTGGGCGCCCGGGGCCTCAACGAGGGCATCGACTTCAAGGGCGGCAGCTCCTGGCTGGTCTCGTCCCAGACCCTGACCGTCGCCCAGGCCACCACCGCCGCCAAGTCGGCCGGCGTGGCCTCGCCTACCGTGGTCCAGCTGACCAACCAGCTGAACGGCAAGAAGCAGATCGAGGTGACGGCCGACCTGGTCACCGCGCCTTCCGAGCAGCAGCAGGGCAACCTCCTGAAGGTCCGCAACGCCCTGGCCAAGGCGGCCGGTGTGTCGCCGGAGTCGGTCAGCGTGAACCAGGTGGGTTCCACCTGGGGGTCGAACGTGACCAAGAAGGCCATCCAGGCCCTGATCATCTTCTTCATCGTGGTGACCGCGTACATCTCGCTGCGCTTCGAGTTCAAGATGGCCGTGGCCGCCATCGTGGCCGTGCTCCACGACATCCTGGTCGTCGTCGGGATCTACTCGGTCTTCCAATTCCTGGTGACCCCGGACACCGTGGTGGCCGTGCTGACCGTGCTCGGCTATTCGCTCTACGACACCGTCGTGGTGTTCGACCGGATCCGCGACAACGCGCAGGGCCTCGGCGCGTCCGGACGCATCACCTACTCCGAGATGGTCAACCTCTCGATGAACCAGACCCTGGCCCGGTCGATCAACACCTCGCTGGTCGCCATCGTGCCCGTGCTGTCGATCCTGGTCGTCGGGTCCCTGATCCTGGGCGCCACCTCCCTCCAGAGCTTCGGTCTGGCCCTGGTCATCGGCCTCACCAGCGGTGCGTACTCCTCGATCTTCATCGCCTCGCCGCTGCTGGCGTGGATGAAGGAGCGCGAGCCCCGCTACGTGACCATCCGCCAACGGATCGAGTCCCGCGGCGGCGACCGCGGACCGGCCCTGACCCCGGCCATGGCCGCGGCGATGGCCGGCTCCTCGGGCGGCAGCGGACGAGGCTCGTCCAAGGCCCGCGCCAACTCGGGGGTCATCCGCCCGGGCCAGGGGGCCAAGCAGTCGTCGGGGGGGTCGCCCTCGACCGCGACGAACGGCGGCAAGGGGGGTGGCGGCACCGGCACGGCGTCGCGCTCCTCGCAGGGCTCGACCCGACCCGCCGGAAACCGCCCGCCCCCGCGCCCCCGCAAGGGCAAGGGGAAGGGCAAGAAGCGCTGAGCTCCGGGCCGACATCGCCCGCCGACCGGACCGCCGGTAGTACCGGTCCGTCGGCCCGTCCAGGTACCGTGTAGGCATGGCCCTGGCCACCCCTGTCCCCGCGGAGGGGCCCACCGACGCAGCCGATGACAGCCTGGCCGACTCGTCGCTGCCCGCCGCCGAGGCGGAGCTGCTCGGCCCGGTCCTGGCCGCCTTCCTGCGGCGCCACCCGGGGGACGACACCTCGATGATCGTGCGGGCGGCCGAGACGGCCACCTTGGCCCATGCCGGGCAGACCCGGCGGTCGGGCGAGCCCTACATCACCCACCCGATCGCCGTGGCCGGCATCGTCGCCGACCTGGGCCTCGACGCCCAGACGGTGGCCGCCGCCCTGCTGCACGACGCCGTGGAGGACACCGGGGTCACCACCGAGATCATCGACCGCGACTTCGGGCCCGACGTCGCCCTCATCGTCGAGGGTGTCACCAAGCTCGACCGGCTCCAGTTCGACTCCAAGGAGGCCCAGCAGGCGGCCACGGTGCGCAAGATGCTCGTGGCCATGGCCGACGACTGGAGGGTCCTGATCATCAAGCTGGCCGACCGGCTCCACAACATGCGGACGCTGTCGGTCATGCCCGAGTGGAAGCAGCGCCGCACGGCCCAGGAGACCCTCGACATCTACGCCCCGCTGGCCCACCGGCTCGGGATCCAGGGCGTGAAGTGGCAGCTCGAGGACCTGGCCTTCGCCACCCTCCACCCCAAGCGCTACACGGAGATCGAGCAGATGGTGGCCAGCCGGGCCCCGCTGCGCGACGAGTTCCTGGCCCGGGTCCTGGTGTCCGTACGCGAGCGCCTGGTCGCCTCTGCGGTCAACGCCGAGGTGACCGGCCGCCCGAAGCACCTGTGGAGCATCTACGAAAAGATGGTCGTCCGCGGTAAGGAGTTCGACGAGCTCTACGACCTGGTCGGCATCCGGGTCATCGTCGAGTCGGAGAAGGACTGCTGGGCCGCCCTCGGGTCGATCCACGCCATCTGGCCACCGGTCCAGGGCCGTTTCAAGGACTACATCAACTCCCCGAAATTCAACCTCTACCAGTCGCTCCACACCACGGTCATCGGGCTGGACGGCAAGCCCATCGAGGTCCAGGTCCGGACCCACGAGATGCACCGCCGCGCCGAGTACGGCATCGCCGCCCACTGGAACTACAAGGAGGGCGGCAGCCGGTCCGACGCCAGCCACGGCCCGCGGGCCGACACCGGCGGCACCGGCACCCGCGCCAAGAGGGGCAAGGACGGGAAGGCGAAGTCCGACAAGAAGTCGTCGGCCATGACCCCGGCCCAGCGGGCCGAGATGGTCGAGCGGGACCGCAGGGCCGAGCGCCTGGCCCTGGCCAAGGAGACGTCGTCCACCACGGCCGAGGTCGAGTGGATGCAGCGCATCGTCGACTTCCAGAACGAGACGACCGACCCGATCGAGTTCCTCGAAGCGCTGAAGCTCGACCTCGAGGAGGACGAGGTCTACGTCTTCACCCCCAAGGGCAAGGTCATCGCCCTGGCCGCCAACGCCACCCCGGTCGACTTCGCGTACTCCATCCACACCGAGGTCGGCCACAAGTGCATCGGGGCCAAGGTCAACGGGCGCCTCGTCCCCCTCGACACCCGGCTCAACTCCGCCGACACCGTGGAGATCTTCACCTCCAAGGCGGAAACGGCCGGGCCGTCCCGTGACTGGCTTCACATGGTGGCCTCGTCGCGGGCCCGCTCCAAGATCCGTCAGTGGTTCTCGAAGGAGCGGCGCGAAGATGCCATCGAGCTCGGGCGTGACGAGCTGATCAAGGAGCTGCGGCGCGAGGGGCTGCCGGTCCAGAAGCTGGCCTCCGACAACACGTTGACCACGCTGGCCGAGTCGATGAACTACGCCGACGTGGAAGCCCTGCACGCCGCCATCGGCGACAACCGCATCAGCGCGCGGGCCGTCACCCAGCGCATCCTGCGCGACCTGCGGGGCGGGGTGTTCGAGGAGCAGCTGCCGGTCACCGCCCGCCAGCAGCACATCACCGCCCGCCCGGGCAAGGGTTCGTCGGTCGGCGTCTACGTCGAGGGCCTCGACGACATGATGGTCCGGCTGTCGCGCTGCTGTACCCCCGTGCCCGGCGACGAGATCATCGGCTTCGTGACCCGGGGCCGGGGGGTGTCGGTCCACCGGGCCGACTGCGCCAACGCCGCCTCGCTGGCCAGCCGGTCCCGCGAGCGCCTGATCGAGGTCGAGTGGGACCACCGGTCGTCCAGCGTGTTCGTGGCCACCATCGAGGTGGTGGCCATCGACCGGTCCCGCCTGCTGGCCGACGTCACCAAGGTGGTGTCCGAGCACCATCTCAACATCGTCAGCGCCAACACCCAGACCGACGCCCACCGGATCAGCCGGATGCGCTTCGACGTGGAGCTCGCCGACCCGGCCCACCTCGAGTCGGTGCTGAACCTCATCCGCCATCTCGATGCCGTGTACGACGTGTACCGGATCCTCCCCGGAAAGAAGGACTGAACCCCCGTGGCCGACAAGACCCTGGCCGCGCGCGCCCCGAGCGGCACCCACGACGTCCTGTGGCCCGAGTCGACCCGGTGGGAGGCCCTGCTGGCCCTGTTCGCCGGGCATGTCGAACGGGCCGGCTACGGGCTGGCCCACACCCCGATCTTCGAGGACGTGAAGGTCTTCCGCCGGGGCATCGGCGAGGGCAGCGACGTGGTCGGCAAGGAGATGTACGAGTTCGAGGACCGGGGCGGACGTACCCTGGCGCTGCGGCCCGAGGGCACCGCCCCCATGGTCCGGGCCTGGGTGCAGCACCGCCCGCCCCTTCCGTGGAAGGCGTGGTACGCCACGCCCGCCTTCCGCTACGAGCGCCCCCAGGCCGGCCGCTACCGCCAGCACCACCAGCTGGGCGTGGAGGCGCTCGGGCCATCCGACCCCGACCTCGACGTCGAGGTGGTGGCCCTGGCCGACGGGTTCTTCCGCTCGCTGGGCCTGGCGGACTTCGGGCTGCGCATCAACTCCATGGGCGACGACACCTGCCGTCCGGCCTACCTCGAGCTGCTGACCGCCTACCTGACCGACCGGCGCGACCAGCTGTGCGACGAGCACCGGGAGCGGCTCGAAGCCAACCCGCTCCGCGCCCTCGACTGCAAACGCCCGGCCTGCCGAGAGGCGACGGACGGGGCGCCGGGCTTCGTGGAGCACCTGTGCGACGAGTGCGCCGCCCACTTCGCCCGGGTGTGCGCGGGCCTCGATGCCCTGGGTGTGGGCTACGAACTCGACCACAGACTGGTCCGGGGCTTCGACTACTACTGCCGCACCACGTTCGAGTTCGCCTCGACCGCCCTCGAGTCGGCCCAGAACGGGATCGGCGGCGGCGGGCGCTACGACGGCCTGGTGGAGATGCTGGGCGGGCCGCCCACCCCGGGCATCGGCTTCGGTATGGGCATCGAACGGATCCTGCTGGCCTGTGACGCCGAGGGCGTCTTTGCCGTCGACCCCGCCCCCCTCGACGCCTTCGTGGTCGACACCACCGGTGGGGCAGCGGCCCGCGACCTCACGGCCGCCCTGCGGGCCGCCGGCCTGTCCGCCGACCGGGCGTTCGACGACCGGTCGATGAAGGCCCAGTTCAAGGTGGCCGACAAGTCCGGCGCCCGGTGGGTGCTCATCGTGGGTCCGGACGAGGCCGCCTCGGGTACGGTGTCACTCCGGCCGCTGCGGGGCGAGGGCGACCAGCGGACCGTGCCGGTCGCCGAGGTGGTCGACGCCGTGCGGAGCGGCTCGGACGCCCTCCCCGCCCCGTGACCGGGGCACGACGAAAGGACCCGACGTGACCGTTCCCCCCGAGACCCCCACCCCGTCCCCCGGGGCCACCTCGCTGCGGACCGACCTGTGCGGGACGCTGCGGGCCGCCGACGTGGGCCGCACGGTGACCGTGTGCGGCTGGGTGGCCAAGCGCCGCGAGCACGGGGAGCACCTCGCCTTCATCGACCTGCGGGACCACACCGGCATCATCCAGTGCGTGGTCCCGGGCACCGTGGATGTCCGGAGCGAGTACGTGGTGGCCGTCGAGGGCACCGTCCGCCTCCGGCCCGGGGGCACCGGCAACCCCGACCTGCCGACCGGCGAGGTCGAGCTGGGGGAGTGCACCGTCACCCTGCTGAACGCCGCCGAGCCGCCGCCGTTCGCCGTGGACGACCGGGTCGACGTCGACGAGGTCATCCGCCTCAAGCACCGTTTCGTCGACCTGCGCCGGCCCAAGATGCAGGCCAACCTGCGGCTGCGGGCCAAGGTCAACGGGTCGTTGCGGTCGGCCATGGACCGCCAGGGATTCGTGGAGGTCGAGACCCCGCTGCTGTGGGCCCCGACCCCCGAGGGCGCCCGGGAGTTCGCCGTGCCCAGCCGGCTGCACCACGGCTCGTGCTACGTCCTGCCCCAGAGCCCCCAGCTGGCCAAGCAGCTGCTGATGGTGGCCGGCGTCGATCGCTACTACCAGATCGCCCGCTGTCTGCGCGACGAGGACCTGCGGGCCGACCGGCAGTTCGAGTTCTCCCAGCTCGACATCGAGGCGTCCTTCGTGGACCAGGAGGACATCCTCGGCTTCGTGTCCGAGGCCGTGCTCGACGCGGCCGAGGCCGTCACCGGCGAGCGCCCGGGTGACGTGCCCCGGATGACGTGGGCCGAGGCCATGGACCGGTACGGCACCGACAAGCCCGACATCCGGTTCGGCATGGAGCTGGTCGACCTGACCGAGGTCTTCGCCACCACCGAATTCCGGGCGTTCGCCGCACCGTGCGTCAAGGCCGTGGTGGTGGAGGACGGGGCGACGGCCACCCGCTCCCGCCTCGACACCCTGACCGACCGGGCCAAGGCGCTCGGGGCCAAGGGCCTGGCCTGGTTCCGGGTGGTCGAGGGCGAGGGCGGCGGGACCGACGTCGACTCGCCGGTGGCCAAGTTCCTGTCCGACGACGAGAAGGCCGGACTGGTCGCCACGACGGGGGCGACGGTCGGCGACCTGATCCTCACCGTGGCCGACGAGTACCGGCTGACCTGCCACGTGCTGGGTGCCCTGCGGGTCGAGCTCGGTGGCCGTCCGGTGTCCGAGGGTCCGTACCGGTACCTGTGGGTGGTCGACTTCCCGATGTTCGACGGTGTCGACGACGAGGGCCACCCCGTCTCCGCCCACCACCCGTTCACCATGCCCCACGCCGACGACCTCGACCGGCTCGAGTCCGACCCGGCGTCTGTCCGGAGCCAGGCCTACGACCTGGTGTTGAACGGCTGGGAGCTCGGCTCGGGCAGCGTCCGTGTCCACCGGGCCGACATCCAGAGCCGGATCTTCAGCGTGCTCGGGATCAGCGACGAGGAAGCGTCGTCCCGGTTCGGGTTCCTCCTCGGGGCGTTCCGGTTCGGGGCCCCGCCTCACGCCGGCTTCGCCGTCGGTCTCGACCGGCTGGTGGCCATCTTCGCCGGCGAGGACAACATCCGCGAGGTCATCGCCTTCCCGAAGACGCAGTCCGGCTGGGACCCGATGACCGACGCCCCGAAGCCGATCGCCCCCAACGCGTTGCGGGACCTCGGCCTCCAGCCCATCCCGAAGAAGCTGGACTGAGCGGACGGTGGCCGGCGAGGACCTCTTCTCCGGCGCTGCCGCCGACCGTCTGGCATCGCGGGCACCCCTGGCGGCACGGATGCGGCCGCACACCCTCGACGACATCGTCGGCCAGCGCCACCTCGTCGGCCCCGGCGCCCCGCTGCGGGCCCTCATCGAGTCGGACCGGCTGACGTCGGCCATCCTGTGGGGCCCACCGGGCACGGGCAAGACCACACTGGCCACGGTGGTGGCCACGGCCACGTCCAAGCACTTCGTCCCGCTGTCTGCGGTGACGGCCGGGGTGAAGGACGTCCGGGAGGTGGTCGAGGGTGCCCGCCGCCTGCTCGGCGAGCAAGGGCGGGGGACCATCCTCTTCCTCGACGAGGTGCACCGGTTCAACCGGTCCCAGCAGGACGCCCTGCTCCCTTCGGTGGAAGAGGGCCTGCTGGTGCTCATCGGCGCCACCACCGAGAACCCGTTCTTCGAGGTCAACGCGCCCCTGCTGTCCCGGTCCACCCTGTGGCGCCTGGAGCCCCTCACCGACGAGGAGCTGGCCGAGGTGGTGGCCCGCGGACTGGCGGCCGAGGAGGCCTCGGCCGATTCCGATGCCGTGGCCGCCCTGGTCGGGCTGGCCGACGGCGACGCCCGGGCCGTGCTCACCACGCTCGAGGTCGCCCTGGCCCTGGCGGGGGAGCGGCCGGTGACGCTCGAGGACGTAGAGCGGGCCCGCCACACCCGCCTCCAGCACTACGGCGAGGACGACCACTACGACCAGGTGAGTGCCCTGATCAAGTCGATCCGGGGCTCGGATCCCGACGCCGGGCTCTACTGGCTGGCCCGCATGCTCGAGTCGGGGGAGGACGCCCGGTTCATCGCCCGCCGGCTGGTCATCCTGGCCAGCGAGGATGTGGGCGAGGCCGACCCGCTCGCCCTGGTGGTGGCCGACGCCGCCGCCCGGGCCGTCGAATTCGTCGGGCTACCCGAGGCCCAGCTCAACCTGGCCCAGGCCGTGGTGCACCTGGCCTGCGCCCCGAAGTCGAACCGGGTGACCGTGGCCCTCGGCCGGGCCCAACGGGATGTTCGCGAGGCCCCCCGGGGCGATGTGCCGACCCACCTGCGCGACGCGCACTACCGCAGTGCGGCCACCATCGGCCACGGCGAGGGCTACGCCTACCCCCACGACCACCCGGACGCCTACGTGGACCAGGAGTACCGGCCGGCGTCCATCGCCGGGCACCGGTACTACGAGCCGAGCGACCGGGGCCACGAGGCGGTGGTGGCCGAGCGGCTGCGGCGCCTGCGGGGTGGGGGCGGTCCGGATGTCGAGGGATCGGGCGAAGGGGGAGCCGGGGCTGCCCCGGACGACCGGACCGTCGAGTCGTGACGGCCCCTGCACCCACTCCCACCTGCGGTTGCGCCAGACTGCACGGGTGAACATGACCCCGCCCCGTAAGCCGGGGCGCACCAGTCGCGTCGTCGTGACCGCCGCCTCCGTGGTGCTCGTGCTCGCCGGATCCGGGCTGGTGCTCGGCACGGCGGGCGCCGGGGCCGCCGGCGCGCCGTCGGGTGCGAT
>DATCCR010000047.1:0-22500 GCA_036511155.1 Acidimicrobiales bacterium | reverse complement strand
CAATCAAACTCCGAATGCCGATGCTTTAGAGCCTGGCAGTGAGACTACGAGGGATGAGCTTCGTTAGTCGAGAGGGAAACAGCCCAGACCGCCAGCTAAGGCCCCAAATTATTAACTAAGTGGAAAACGATGTGGGAACGCGAAGACAGCCAGGAGGTTGGCTCAGAAGCAGCCATCCTTAAAAGAGTGCGTAATAGCTCACTGGTCGAGTGGTCCTGCGCGGACAATGTAACGGGGCTCAAGTTAATAGCCGAAGCTGCGGATTTCTGCACCACCTGAACTTGTTCGGGATTCATGGTGCAGGAGTGGTAGGGGAGCGTCGATCCTGCAGAGAAGCGGCGGTGTAAACCGTCGTGGAGCGTGGTCGAGTGAGAATGTTGGTATGAGTAGCGAGAGAGGGGTGAGAAACCCCTCCGCCGTAAGCCCAAGGGTTCCTGGGGAAGGCTAATCCTCCCAGGGTAAGTCGGGAGCTAAGGCGAGGCCGAGAGGCGTAGTCGATGCACAACTGGTTGATATTCCAGTACTTCCGTGTCCGCGCCCAATCCAATTTTGGTGTCCTAAGGGGCTGTCCTTCGGGGCGAACCGACCGACCCAGAGGCGGATAGCGAAGGAGGGACGCAGGAGGGTAGGTGAGCCCAGGCGTTGGTTGTCCTGGGGTAAGCGTGTAGGGAGGGGTCTAGGCAAATCCGGACCCCGTGAATCCTGAGACGCGATGCCGAGCCACACCAGGCGAAGTCACTAATCCCATGCTGCCGAGAAAAGCTTCTAGCGAGCTGGCACGGAACCCGTACCCCAAACCGACACAGGTGGGCGGGTAGAGAATACCAAGGCGATCGGGAGAACTGTGGTTAAGGAACTCGGCAAAATACCTCCGTAACTTCGGGAGAAGGAGGGCCTCACTAGGATGATGGACTTCGCGTCCTGAGTCTGAAGAGGCCGCAGAGAATAGGGGAAAGCGACTGTTTACTAAAAACACAGGAGCGTGCGAAGTCGTAAGACGATGTATACGCTCTGACGCCTGCCCGGTGCCGGAAGGTTACGGGGAATGGTTAGCCTTCGGGCGAAGCTATGAACCTAAGCCCCGGTAAACGGCGGCCGTAACTATAACGGTCCTAAGGTAGCGAAATTCCTTGTCGGGTAAGTTCCGACCTGCACGAATGGCGTAACGACTTTCCTACTGTCTCAACCACAGACCCGGCGAAATTGAAGTACGAGTAAAGATGCTCGTTAGCTGCATCAGGACGGAAAGACCCCGTGGACCTTTACTACAGCTTGCTATTGAGTTTTAGTTCATATTGTGTAGGATAGGTGGGAGACTTTGAAGCATTGGCGCCAGCTAGTGTGGAGTCAACCTTGAAATACCACCCTTTATGTGCCGGAACCCTAACCTCGGCCCGTTATCCGGGTCAGGGACAGTGTCAGGTGGGTAGTTTGACTGGGGCGGTCGCCTCCTAAAACGTAACGGAGGCGCCCAAAGGTTCCCTCAGGCTGGTTGGCAATCAGCCGTCGAGTGCAATGGCACAAGGGAGCTTGACTGCGAGACCTACAAGTCAAGCAGGTGCGAAAGCAGGGCATAGTGATCCAGCGGTTGCTTGTGGAAGCGCCGTTGCTCAACGGATAAAAGGTACCCCGGGGATAACAGGCTCATCTTCCCCAAGAGTCCATATCGACGGGAAGGTTTGGCACCTCGATGTCGGCTCGTCGCATCCTGGGGCTGAAGCCGGTCCCAAGGGTTGGGCTGTTCGCCCATTAAAGCGGTACGCGAGCTGGGTTTAGAACGTCGTGAGACAGTTCGGTCCCTATCCGATGCAGCCGTAGGAGATTTGAGGAAGGCTATCCCTAGTACGAGAGGACCGGGATGGACGAAGCTCTCGTGTGCCAGTTGTCCTGCCAAGGGCACGGCTGGTTAGCGACCTTCGGGTGGGATAAGCGCTGAAAGCATCTAAGCGCGAAGCTCGTTCCAAGATGAAATCTCCCACAGGGTTAACCTGGTAAGGCCCGTGGCCAGACGACCACGTTGATAGGCCGGAAGTGTACGTGCGGTAACGCATTCAGCTGACCGGTACTAATCGGCCGAGGGCTTGGGAACTTGCTCGTGCTCGCTATGGAACGCTCAGGGTGACCCTTATGGGGTCACACCGAGCCTTGAGGTCGACCCTTCGGGGTCTTGAACCTCGGCTCGAGGGCGCACGATTTCCGGTGGCCATGGCGACAGAGATACACCCGTTCCCATTCCGAACACGGCAGTTAAGCCTGTCAGCGCCGATGGTACTTGGGGGGTAGCCCCCTGGGAGAGTAGGACGCCGCCGGGATTTCTCTGAAGAAGCCCCCCGCTCTGCGGGGGGCTTCTTCGCGTCCGGGGACAGGTTCCGGTCGTCGGGCCCCTGGATCGAGATCCTTCGGCGGGAGTTCCAAGGACGGGGAGTTCGAGTCGGCGGGAGTCCCGGTGGCAGGGAGTCCCGGTGGCAGGGAGTCCCGGTGGCAGGGCACCGTGTGGACCCTCCGGGTGGTACTACATCTGATACCACGGCAACCCCCGGCGAGCGTGCGGAGTCGGGAGTTCGCACCACGCGCCGACGCCGCCCGGGCGGACATACCGCTCAGGTGCCGACCGCTTGGATCCCCGACTTGGCGATGAGGAACCCCTTGCCCGACGAGGTGGTGCAGGTGACCCCGATCGGTGCCGAGGCACAGGTGAAGGTCCCGTTACCGGTGGTCGAACCGTAAGGAAGGACCTTGGTCTCGAGCGCCGGGTTGCCCAGCTCGCACGAGGTCCCCCGGCATTGCGTCAGGGTCCCGTCCGGAGTCATGGTCACCAGCATCGGCGGCGAGAACGACGCGCAACGGACCTGGCTGCTCGGACTCTGGGCGATGAGACAGGCCAGATTCTTGGTGGGGGAGAGGAACGCCCCGTTTGTGGTGGCGACAGCCAGTGGCAGGACGGTCGGGGCGCCCGTCGTGGTGGTCGTGCCCGGCAGCGTCGTGCTGGTCGAGCCGGCCGGCACGCTGGTCGTGGGCGCGGACGTCGACGGCGGCGACGTACTGGTTGACGACGTCGAGGAGCTGCCACACCCGGCAGCGGCAGTCAGGACGGCCGCCAGGAAGCCGGCGGTCACGAGTCGTCGCGGAGTCAGGGTCATGGCACCAGCCTGCCCTGAACGGCAGGGCCGGACCAGAGGCACAGGACCCGACCCGAGCATCTCAGAGGGCGCCGGTCTCGACGAGGGTCTTGAGGTCAGCCAGGACCCGGGGCCACCCGTTGGTGATGAGCTGGATGATCTCGCCGTCGGGCAGCAGGTTGCCGTGGGTGACGGTCAGCTTCACCACGTCGCCCTCTGGCTCGAGGTCGAAGGTGGCCGTCGTTCGGGGTTCGGCGTCCATCAGTTCCCGACGGGCTTCGTCGAACCCGATCTCGGCGGCCCACTCGGGGGAGAACGTGTGCCAGGTGAACGAGAGCCGTCGGGGCGGATCGGCCACGAGCACGACCTGGTCGGGATGGGCGATGGTCACTCCGTGGTGCAACCAGTTCATCGGTGCGCCCGCGGTCCAGGCCGAGTCGATGGCCGTCGCCTGCCACCACACGGTGGTGAAGACCGGGTCGGTGAGGGCCTCCCACAGGCGTTCGGGGGTGGTGCGGATGTACGTCACGTAGCGGAACTCGGTCCGGTCGTCGGTCACGGGGTGGTCCTCCAGCGCTCGTCTCAGGTCGGTCAGTGCGTCGATGCGGGTCCGCTCGTAGCGGTGGATCCACCGCTCGTCGATGTCGTTGATGGGTGCGGGGTTGAGGAAGTGCAGCTTCGTGCGACCCCGACGGTCGGTGGTCACCAGCCCGGCCCCCTCCAGGATCCCCAAGTGCTTGGAGATGGCCTGGCGCGAGTGGTGCATCCCGACGCAGAGCCCGTTGAGGGTCTGCCCGTTGCGATCGTGCAGCGTGTCGAGCAGTCGGCGCCGGGTCGGGTCGGCCAGGGCCCGGAAGGCGGCGTCCATGTCGCCCGTCCACAGCGCGCCGCCGGCGGCCGGACCGATCGTCCCGGTGGGTTCAGCCCCAGGCATCGATGGGCGCGTCGTTCGGGAAGGCCACGCTCGGGGCGCCCTCGAGGGACGCCTTCAGTCCGAGGAGGAAGTAGGCCCACTTGGTGCTGCAGTGGTGGAGGAACGGGACAGGCTCCTGCCAGCCCTCGTTGGTGAACATGAGGACGGTCTCGCCCTCGCCGGGGGAGACCTCGAAGGTGAACGTGGTACCCACCCACGCGTCGGGACCGGCTGCGCACCGCCACACCACCCGCTCGTCGGGCACCGACTCGAGCACGTCCATCACCCCGGCCGGCTCGGTGCCGCCGAAGTAGAAGTCGAGTCTGCCGCCGGGGGAGGCGTCGCCCCGGGTGTCGGTGGTCCACCAGCCGGCCAGCCCGTCGACCGTGCCAACAGCGGCGAAGACGTCGGCGGGTGAGGCGCTGGTTCCGATGCGGTGCCTGATGTCAGCCATGGTCGGTCCTCAGATCCGGACGGCGACTCCGTCCCGTCGGATCAGAATAGGCAACCAAACAGTTGCATGTCAAGAGGGTGGACCGAATTGGGCGCCGACCGGTGGCTCAGAGCAGGCCGTGGCCCCAGGGTCGGCCCGGGCCCGGGCCGCGCGGACAGGCGAAGACGCCGCTCCCGGTGTGGACCAGGTAGGTGGTCAGCGCGTCCTGGGCGGCCAGTCGACGTTGGATGCGGACGAACTGTTCGGACGGGTCCTGCTGGAAGCAGACGAAGAACAGCCCGGCGTCGAGCTCGCCGGTGGACGGGTCGACGCCATCGACGAAGCTGTAGCCGCGCCGCAGGATGGTGGCCCCGTGGTTGGTCGTCGGGGCGGCCGCCCGGATGTGGGACGAGTCGGGGATGCGGGGCGCCCCGAAGTCGTCGAGGGCCTTGAGGTCGACCGGGTCGTGCTCGCGGGCCGAGCCGAGCGGTGCGCCACTGGTCTTGGCCCGGCCGATGGTGCGCTCCTGGTCGCCGAGGGTGCTTCGGTCCCAGGCCTCGAGGTGGACCCGGATGCGGCGTGCCACCAGGTAGGTCCCGCCCTGCATCCAGGACTGGTCGGCCGAACCGCCGACCCAGACGAACTTGTCCAGGGCCCCGGCGTCGGACGGGGCGATGTTGTCGGTGCCGTCCTTGAAGCCGAGCAGGTTGCGGGGGGTGGACGACGCGCCGTGGGCCGCCGCCGCCGTCCGGCCGAACCCGAGCTGGAGGTGGCGGAGCGAGACGGTGCCGAGGCCGAGGCGGGTCAGGTTGTGGATGGCGTGGAAGGCCACCTGGGGGTCGTCGGCGCAGGCCTGGACGCACAGGTCGCCGCCCGAGCGGGCCGGGTCGAGGGCGTCCCCCGGAAAGGCCGGCAGGTCGATCAGAGACCTGGGGCGCCTGGCGGCCAGGCCGAAGCGCCCGTCGAAGAGCGACGGCCCGTACCCGACGGTCAGGGTGAGGCGGGAGGCCGGCAGATCGAGGGCCTCGCCGGTGTCGGCCGGGGGCGCGAACGAGCCCGACGGGCCGGCGACGTCCCGTCCCCGGGTCATCTGCTCGGCGGCCCGGGTCCAGGTCACCAGCAGTTCGGTCAGCGCGGCCCGGTCGGTGCCGGTCACGTCGAATGCGGCAAAGGCCATCCGGGCCTGCTGCGCGGTGGCGATCCCGCCTTGGTGCGCCCCGTGGAAGGGCTCGGTGGCCCCAGTGCCCGAGGCGAGGGTGTCGGCCGCGGCCGTCTCCACGCCGGCTCCGGTCACCAGGGCGGCGGTGGCCAGCCCCGAGCCGGCCAGCATCTGGCGCCGCGAGAAGGCCCCGGGCCGACGGGGGGTCACGACGGCGCCCCCGCCGTGCCGTAGGGGGTGAGCTCGGCGATCAGGCGGGCCAAGGTGGTGGCTGTGGCGTCGAGTTGGCGGGTCAGGGCCAGCCGGGCGGCCGGCGTCACCGAGGTGTCGGTCGTGACGGTGGGCGGGCCCAGGGCGGCGATGGCGGTCGACAGCGAAGCGAACTCGCCGGCCACGGTGGCCGTCCGGGCCGGGTCGACCACGTGGGCCAGGGGCTGGACGTCCTGGAACGCCTGCTGCGCCGCCTGCTCGGTGGCCACCACGTCGACCAGGCCGAAGTGGGAGGTGTGCTCCTGGCTCTCGGGCAGGGCGACGTCGGCCACCCAGTTGAGTTGGTCGACGGCCACGATTCCGACGGCCTCGGGGCCGAGGCGCTCGCGGGACAGCAGAAACTGGGCGACCGGGGCCTGGCCGGCCAGGGCGGCCACGTCGGTGGCCAGGGGGCCACCGGCCCACAGGTCGCGCTCGACGGCGTGCAGGCCACCGAACGACTGGCCGGGCAGCACGTCGGTCTCGAGCTCGTCGAGGGTGGAAGCGTTGATGGAGTTACCCGATTCGAGGGCCCGCACGGCGTCGTACTCGCCCTGGGCGGCCAGCTCGTCGGCACGGGCCGCCGCCACGTCACCCCGGGCGGTGTCCGCCTGGAGGGCGGACACCGAGGCTACGAAGGCGGCGGCCGAGGCCTGGACCTGGGTGGCGAAGCCGCGGGTGGCGGCGTGGGCGAGTGCCGTGGTCGGCGCCGACGGGCTGCCGACATCGGTGCCGTAGCGGGACGTGACCCCGGCCTCGGGACCGCTGACCGGGGCCGTGGAGGTCGTCGGCCGGGTGGCGGTCGTGCCCCCGCAGGCACTTGCCAGCGCGGCGAGGACTGCCAGGGTGATGAAGGTGGAGGTGGAGGTGGAGGTGTGGGGGGCGCGTCGGCCGTGGAGAGGAGGGGATGGGGGCGTCATGGTGGTTGTCGTTGGGTTCCGGGCGCTCGGTGCCGGGCACAAGGGTAGGGGACGGCGGCCCGGGAGCGGCAGCGCCTGCGTGGTGGACAGTGGTGTGGACCGGCCGTGGCCCCGGTCGGCCACCTCCTCCCAGGTAGAGTGGGGGCATGTCGCCCAGCACCCCCTCTGGTTCACCGCGCCCGCGCACGCCCGGCGGCGGGTCCCGTCCCGCTGCGGGTGGCCGCAGCGGAGGCTCGGGACGCCCAGCCGGCAAGGGGACGGGCTCGGGCAAGGGCAGTGGTGCCCCGGGAGGCCGTCCTTCCGGCAAGGGGTCGGGCTCTGGGGCAGGCTCCGGATCCGGTCGACCCTCCGGCTCCGGGTCGGGCAAGCCGTCGGGCTCGGGCTACAGCCGGCCCTCCACGTCCGGCTCGGGCGCGTCCCGCCCGCCGAAGCGCGACGGCGCGCCGGGCGGCTACCAGGGCTCCCGCACCGGCTCCTCGTCGGGCTCCCGCACCGGCTCCTCGTCGGGCTCCCGCCCGACCGGCCGTCCGCCGGCCCGTCGTGGTGCCACCGACGCCCCGGACCACGGCGACGACCGGGCGAACCGTGGCCAGATCTCCCGCAAGGGCTGGGGGAGCGTCACCCGGCGAGGCGCCTCCATCGTCCGGGACGGCATCGACCACGGCCCCGACGAGGACACCCCCGAGGGACGGCGGCGGTCGAAGAAGCGGACCGACGAGTTCGTGCCCGAGGAGTTCGTCCGCGTCGACGACCGGTCCGGGGCCACGTCCGACCGACTCCGCCCCCCGGCCCACCGCCCCGTGCGCGAACCCGACGAGCTGCCGGCCGACATCGCCCAGGAACTGGCCACCGCGGCCGGCCCCGACTGGAACTTCCTGCGGACCCGCATCACCGAGCGCATGACCGCCGGCATCGGCGCCTACCAGCGCGAGCGCTACCGGGACGCCGCCCGCATCCTGCGCACCGTGGTCGAAGCCGTGCCCAACGCCGCCTCGGCCGTCGAGCTGCTGGGCCTGAGTCAGTACCACCAGGGCAACTGGAAGGCCGCCCTGCCCAGCCTCGAGATGTTCGCCACCCTGACCGGATCGGTCGACCAGCACCCGGTGCGGATGGACTGCCACCGGGCCCTCGGCCGCCCGAAGCGGGTGGAGGCCCTGTTCAACGAGCTGCGCGCCGGCTCGCCCGATGCCGAGGTGCTGTCCGAGGGCCGCCTGGTCCTGGCCGGCACCCGGGCCGACCTCGGGGACCTCGACGGTGCGGTGCGCCTGCTGGTCGACGCCGGGGCCGGGCGCCTGGTCCGCAACCCGTCGGAGCGCCACCTGCGCCAGTGGTACGTGCTGGGCGACCTGACGGAGCGGTCCGGCGACATGGCCAAGGCCCGGGAGTTGTTCCTGCGGGTCCAGGCCGCCGACCCCGACGCCTACGACGTGGCCGACCGGCTCGAATCACTGGGCCCGCCGATCCGTCCCCGCCGGACGCCGAACAAGGGTCGCGGCGCCCGTTAGGCTCTGCGCCCATGAACCTCGAACAGCTGCTGGGTGACGAAGCAGACTCCCTGCTCAACCACACCGCTACCGCCTTTCCTTCCGAGCACCTGACCCTCCCCGGGCCCGACGTCGTCGACGACGTCTTCCGGGACTCGGACCGCTCGCCGACCGTGCTGCGCAACCTCGGGACGCTCTTCAACACGGGGCGCCTGGCCGGCACCGGCTACGTCTCGATCCTCCCGGTCGACCAGGGCATCGAACATTCGGCCGCCGCCAGCTTCGCCAAGTTCCCGGCCTACTTCGACCCGGCCCGGCTGTGTGACCTGGCAATCGCCGCCGACTGCAACGCCATCGCCACCACGCTCGGCGGCCTCGGCATCGTGTCCCGGCGCTACGTCCACAAGATCCCGTTCCTCGTGAAGCTGAATCACAACGACTTCCTCAACTATCCGAACACCTACGACCAGGTGATGTTCGCCTCCGTCCAGCAGGCCGCCGACCTCGGCGCCGTGGGCGTGGGCGCCACCATCTACTTCGGGTCCGAGGGTGCCGACCGCCAGATCATCGAGGTCTCGCGTGCGTTCGCCGAGGCCCACCGGCTCGGGATGTTCACCGTCCTGTGGTGCTACCTGCGTAACCCGGCCTTCAAGCAGGACAGCACCGACTACCACGTGTCGGCCGACCTCACCGGCCAGGCCAACCACCTCGGCGTGACCATCGAAGCCGACATCATCAAGCAGAAGCAGCCCGAGAACAACGGTGGCTACAACGCCGTGGGGTTCGGCAAGACCGACCCGCTGGTCTACAGCCAGTTGACCACCGACCACCCGATCGACCTGGCCCGTTGGCAGGTCGTCAACTGCTACGCCGGGCGGATCCCGCTCATCAACTCCGGTGGCGAATCCAAGGGGGCCGACGACCTGGCCCAGGCCGTGCGCACCGCAGTGATCAACAAGCGGGCCGGCGGCGCCGGCCTGATCGTGGGGCGCAAGGCCTTCCAACGGCCGACTGACGAGGGCGCCGCCCTCATCCACGCCATCCAGGACGTCTACCTCGACGGTCAGGTGACGGTGGCCTGAACCTGCGGCCGTGTGCCCGGTCCGACCGGTGCACGGCGGTAGTGTCAGAGGGGACGCGCCTCCCGTTCGCGGCGCGGCCCATGCCCGGAGCCCCACGGGGCCCGGTACACAGGAGCGGCGCCGGCGAGTCCGGCGTCCCGATGCGGTAGAGCAGTACGAAGAGGAGCAAGGTGTCCGACACCACCACCGAACCGAAATCCCCCCACCTGATCGATCGCGTCGTCATCCGGTTCGCCGGGGACTCGGGTGACGGCATGCAGCTGGCGGGGGACCGCTTCACCACGTCGTCGGCCCTCTTCGGCAACGACTTGGCCACCTTCCCGGACTTTCCGGCCGAGATCCGGGCCCCGGCCGGGACCCTGGCCGGCGTGTCCGCCTTCCAGGTCCACATCTCGGACCACGACATCTCGACACCCGGCGATTCGCCCAACGTGCTGGTGGCCATGAACCCGGCCGCCCTGCGGGCCAACGTGGCCGCCCTGCCCCAGGGTGCCACCATCATCGTGAACTCCGACGCCTTCGACGAGCGCAACCTCGCCAAGGCCGGCTACGACGGCGACCCGCTGGCCGACGGCTCGCTGTCCGCTTTTACCGTGTACGAGGTCCCCATGACCTCCATCACCACCGAGTCGTCGAAGGACCTCGGTGTCAAGCCCCGCGACGCCGAGCGCTCCAAGAACTTCTTCGCCCTCGGTCTCATCAGCTGGCTGTACACCCGTCCGGTCGAGCCGACAGTGCAGTGGATCGCCGAGAAGTACGCCGGAAAGGAACTGGTGCGCGAGGCAAACCAGCGGGCGTTCAAGGCCGGCTACCACTTCGGCGAGACGGCCGAGCTCTTCGAGTCCTCCTACGAGGTGAAGCCAGCGGTGCTCGCGCCCGGCGAGTACGCCAACGTCACCGGCAACACCGCGGCGGCGTGGGGTCTGATCGCCGCATCGCTGCGCAGCAGCCTGCCGCTGTTCCTCGGCACCTACCCCATCACGCCGGCCTCGGACATCCTCCACGAGCTGTCCAAGCACAAGCATTTCGGGGTGCGGACCTTCCAGGCCGAAGACGAGATCTCCGGGATCGGCGCCGCCCTCGGGGCGGCCTTCGGCGGCGCCCTGGGCGTCACCACCACCTCGGGCCCGGGCATCGACCTCAAGTCCGAGATGATGGGCCTGGCCATCAGCCTCGAACTCCCGCTGCTGATCATCGACATCCAGCGGGGCGGACCGTCGACCGGGCTCCCGACAAAGACCGAGCAGGCCGACCTGCTCCACGCCATGTACGGCCGCCACGGCGAGGCGCCGATGCCGATCATCGCGGCCAAGACGCCGTCGCACTGCTTCGACGCCGTCATCGAAGCCTGCCGGATCGCCGTCAAGTACCGGACGCCGGTGATCCTGCTGTCCGACGGCTACCTGGCCAACGGGACCGAACCCTGGAAGCTGCCCTCCCTCGAGGACCTGCCGTCCATCGACCCCGATTTCGCCACCGGCCCCAACCACACCGAAGAGGACGGCACCGAGGTCTTCTGGCCCTACCTGCGCGACCCCGTGACGCTGGCCCGCCCGTGGGCCCCGCCGGGTCTCGCCGGCCTCGAGCACCGCATCGGCGGCCTCGAGAAGTCCGACGGCTCCGGCAACGTCGCCTACGACGGCGCCAACCACGAGCGGATGACCCGGCTGCGGGCGGCCAAGGTGGCCGGCATCGCCGCCGACATCCCGCCGACCGAGGTCGACCACGAAGAGGGCGCCGAGGTCCTGGTCATCGGCTGGGGCTCCACCTACGGTGCAATCGCCGCCGGCGTGCAGCGGACCCGGGCCCGGGGCCTGAAGGTCGACCAGGCCCACCTGGTCCACCTCAACCCGTTCCCGGACGACCTGGGCGACGTGCTGCGCCGCTACAAGCGGGTGCTGGTGCCCGAGGTGAACCTCGGCCAACTGAGTCGCCTGCTGCGGGCCGAGTACCTGGTCGACGCGGTGTCCCTCACGCAGGTGTCGGGTATCCCGTTCCGGGCCGCCGCCATGGAGTCGGCCATCCTGCAACTGATAGATGAACTGGCCGCCGACGCCAAGGCCGAGGCCGACGGAGAGGTGTCCGACCGATGACCGACGTGACCGAAGCAGTGCCCGTCCCGCTGACCACCCGCAAGGACTGGTCCTCGGACCAGGAGGTGCGCTGGTGTCCCGGGTGCGGCGACTACTCGATCCTGTCCGCCGTCCAGATGCTCATGCCCGAACTCGGGGTGCGCCGGGAGTCCACCGTGTTCCTGTCGGGCATCGGCTGTGCGGCCCGGTTCCCGTACTACATGGACACCTACGGGATGCACTCGATCCACGGCCGGGCCCCGGCCATCGCCACCGGCCTGGCCACCACCCGACCCGATCTCGACGTGTGGGTCGTCACCGGCGACGGCGACGCCCTGTCCATCGGTGGGAACCACCTGATCCACGCGCTGCGCCGCAACGTGAACATCACCATCCTGCTGTTCAACAACCAGATCTACGGGCTGACCAAAGGCCAGTATTCGCCGACCTCGGAGATCGCCAAGGTCACCAAGTCGACGCCGTTCGGTTCACTCGAGCACCCGTTCAACCCGCTGAGCCTGGCCCTCGGGGCCGAAGCCGGCTTCGTGGCCCGGACCCACGACATGGACCGCAAGCACATGATGGAGACGTTCCGGCGGGCCCATGAGCACAAGGGCGCCTCCTTCGTCGAGATCTACCAGAACTGCAACGTCTTCAACGACGGGGCGTTCGAGCAGATCACGGGGAAGGAGCATCGGGCCGACATGTTGATCCCGCTCGTCCACGGCGAGCCGATCCGGTTCGGATCCGAAGGACAGTTCGGCGTGATCATGGATCCTGACGGCTCGGTCGAGGTCGTCGAGGTGGCGAACGTGGGCGCGGATGCGCTCCTCGTGCACGACGAGCGCAAGGAGAACCCGGGTCTGGCCTTCCAGCTGAGCCGGCTGTCGCGTGGGCCCTACGAACCCACCCCGATCGGCGTGTTCCGCGACGTCGACCACGCGGAGTACGGCGAGCAGATGGCCGAGCAGATCGCCTCCGCCACCGAGCGGCGCGGTGCCGGCGACTTCGCCGACCTGCTCCGGTCCGGCTCGTCCTGGACGGTCGACTAGTCGGCCCGTCGGGGGAGAGCGGCAGCCGCGTGACCACCCAGGTGATCCTGATGCGGGGCGTCAACGTGGGCGGGCACAACCGCCTGGCCATGGCCGACCTGCGCACGCTGCTCGGCACGCTCGGCTACGCCGACGCCGCCACCTACCTGCAGAGCGGCAACGCCGTCTGCACCGCACCGGACTCCCCTGAAGTGGTGGCCACCGCGGTGGCCACCGGCCTGAAGGCCGAGCTGGGTCTGTCCGTCCCCGTGGTGGCCCGGACCGCCGGGCAGTGGGCGGCGATGGTGGCTGCCAACCCGCTCGCCCATCTCGACGACGACCCGAAGCGGTTGCACGTGACCTTCCTCGACGGACCACCCGACGCCGACCGCCTGGCCGCCCTGGCTGACGAGGCCGTGGCTCTGACCCCCGAGCGCATCGAGGTGGTGGGTGCCGACGCCTACCTCCACACGCCCGGCGGGTACGCCGACACCCGGTTCTCCAACGTCTTCCTGGAGCGCCGCCTGGGCCGGGTGGCCACCACCCGGAACTGGCGGACCGTCCTGGCCCTGGCGGAGCTGGCCGGGTCCACCCCCTGAGGGCGGGTCAGGTCCCGACGGGCGGTGCGGTCGTCACCCGGACGTCGGACGGGGTGGCGCCCTGGTAGGTGGCGTAATCGCCGTCGCCGTTGAGGACGAGGCAGAACTGGTCGGTCGGGCACGAGACGCTGGTGCCGTCACCGGCGTAGTCGACCGGGGTCGGCACCACCTTGGACGGGGCGGACCACGTCCCGCCCGCCAGGTGGACCACGTTCCCGTAGGCATCGGCCGCCATGCAGAATGACGCGGTCGGGCATGACAAGGTGTCGAGTCCGCCGTTGCCGTCGACGACCAGCGGTGCCGACCAGCCCGTCCCCGGGGTGCGCACCGACAGGGACGAACCCCGGACGGCCAGGCACGTCCCCGGCACCGGGCACGACACGGCCGAGTCGCCGGCGGTGCCTTCCGGCCACGGCCCGGGCCCGGTGGTCCACCCGGTGCCGTTCCAGTCGAGGACGGTGTCCCCGACGAGCGCCGTGCAGGTCGAGGCGGTGGCGCACGAGATGCCGACTCTCCCGGACTGGAACAGCTCGAAGGCGGACGACCCGGTACGGGCCGTGATGGCCTGCGGGGCCGAC
Source organism: Acidimicrobiales bacterium (assembly GCA_036511155.1). Lineage (GTDB taxonomy): Bacteria > Actinomycetota > Acidimicrobiia > Acidimicrobiales > RAAP-2 > Bog-756. The sequence goes on along the minus strand of DATCCR010000047.1, from coordinate 8,861 downwards.
CAGGTGGCCCCCTGCAGGGTGGCGACGTGCCCGGTGTTGTCGACATAGGCGCAGAACTGGCTGGTCGGGCAGGCCACCGCGGCCGATCGGGAACCGGGGTGGCCGGGACCGGTGTCGGCCGGGTCGGCGACCGCCACCGGGGAGGGGGCCAGGGCAAGCGGCGGCGACCAGGTCGTACCGTCGCCCAGCGCCGTGTGACCCGAGCCGTCGACCACCGCGCACCGGGGTCCGTGCGTGCAGGCGATGGCCGGGAGCTCAGGGGCCGTGGCCGGACTATCGGCCGGGGCGGCGAAGTAGGTGACCGACGGCGCCCAGGTGGCCCCGTCCCACGACGAGACGACCCCCGGGCCGGTCGACAGGGAGGCGTCGGCCTCGTTGGCCCCGCCGCCGGCGGCCAGGCAGAACACGTCGGAGATGCACGAGGCGGCGGTGAACCCGCCGGCCGGCGGGAGGGTGGTGGCCGGGTGGGACCAGCCGACGACCGGAACCACCGGAGTGGGCACGGTGGTCGGGACGGCCGAGGGGATGGTGGTGGTCGGCACCGTCGACGCCGTCGGGGCGGAGGTGGTCGGCACCGGCCGTACGGAACGGACCTCCTGGGTGGAGGCACAGGCCGCGCCCAGCAGGGCCACCACCACCAGGGCAATCGCCTGGACCGGGGCCATGGCCGTGCCCGTCCCCACTCGTCGTCGTCCGGCCACCTGCCCTCCGAGTGGGATCGCCTGGTATCGCCCTGACAGGCTAGTGGGGCCGCACGGGGTGTCCGGGGTCGGGCCCGTCAGCCGCTCGGGCCCGTCAGCCGGTCAGGACTCGGGGTCGAGGGCCCGGAACACCATGCCGGTCCGGGGCTTCGGGTGGAAGAACGTGCTCTTCGGGGGCATGCGACGCCGGGAGCGGGCCCAGGCGTCGATCTGGGCCACGGCCACCGGGGGGAGCAGGACGGCGGCCTGGGCCTCCTCGGACTCGACGGCGGCCACGGCGTCCTGCCAGCTGTTGGCGAAGGTGAGCTCGTGGTCGGGCAATTCGGCCACGACCAGGGCCACCATGGACGCCACCAGGTCGGACCCGGCCGCCTCGGTCGTCCCATCGCGGGGAGTGAGCAGCCAGCAGCCCGAGGGCATGACCAGTGCCAGGGCCGAGGACTCCCCGAGGGCGGCCGTGGTGCGGTCGGTGGAGTCGCCGGCCCGGGCCACGTCGAACCAGGAATCGAAGGCGTCCACCAGGTCGAGCCCGTCGGGCAGGCCCGACAGCAGCCGGTGGATGGGCCCGACCGTCAGGGTGTCCTCGGCCAGCTCGACCACCAGAGCGAGGACACCGTCCGCCCCCGGGCTGCCGGCCCCGGCGCCGGCCAGGTAGGTCGAGGCGGTGGCCAGGCGATGGTGTCCGTCGGCCACCACGACGGGAGCCGAACCGACGACACCAGTGACAGCGGCGATCGTGGCCGGGTCGTCGATCACCCACACCTCATGGCGCACCCCGTCGTCGTCGACCGTGGCCGCTGCCGGCGGGCCATCGGTGGCCAGCAGTGCAGTGAGGCCGGAGGCCAGCGAAAGACCCCAGATGGGGGAGAGGTTGACCCGGGTGGCGGTGAGCAGCTCGAGGCGGTCGCTCTTGGCCTTGGGCAACGTCTCCTCATGGGGGAGGATCTCGGCGGCGCTGGCCTCGTCGAGCCCGAGCACGCCGAGCACGCCGAGGGTGGTGGAGCCGTCGGTGTCCGTCATCCGGTACCCGTAGAAGACGTCGGCCGGGTCCCGCCGGAGCAGGCCGTCGGCGCGCCACTCGGCGATACGGTCGGCTGCCGCCGCATACCGGTCGGCTCCGCTGCGGGGGTCGGGCTCGGGGAGCTCGACGAGGATGGCATTGGCGCTGTGCCGGGCGGCCAGGGCGGCGCGCTGCTCGGGTCCCACCACGTCGTAGGGCGGGGCCACCACCTTGGCGAGCTCCACCCGGGAAGGGTCGTACCGGAGTCCGGCGAACGGTTCGAAGCGTGGCATGGCCACTGACTACCACACCGGCCGGCTCGGCCCCCGGTGCCGGAGGCACGTGAGGGAGTCCCGTGCGCCCACCCCGTGGAACCGCCGACGTTCGATGTCGACCGTTGGCTACCGAACTGTGCCCCCGGTTGCCGGCGACCGTCCTCCCCCGATTCAGGCGAGGGTGGCGATGAGTGCGGCCAGGGCCGTGGCCCCCGCAGGGTTCAGGTGGACCCGGTCGGCCGTGAACCACTCGGGGTGGGGTGTGGCCAGCGCGTTCCAGTCGGCCAGTACGGCCACGTCGGCGTGGCGGGCCACACCGTCGACCAGGACAGCGTTGTCGGGGGCGGTCCATGCCCGGGGCACGCACACGTTGACGAATACGATCCGGGTCACTCCGGCGGCGGCCTGGACCATGGCGTCCACGTCGGCCGGCGTCACCGCCCCGTTGGTGCCGAGCTCGACCACCAGCACCTTGCCCAGGGTGCCGGCTGCCCGGTCGGCCTGGACCACGGCGATGCCGGCCTCGAACTGGCGACTGACCAGCCCGTCGACGCTGATGCCGGGCACGTCGGCGGTCAGCTCCGGCTGGACGTCGAGGAGGATCGAGTCACCGACCGCGGAGACGGGGCCGGTAGGGGGCGCGGTGGTCGTCGTCGTGGTGGGTGGAGGCGGCGCGGTGGTGGGCGGCGCGGCGGTCACCGAGGGGGAGGAAGCGACGGTGGCCGGCCCCGCCAGGGGGGCGTGGGCCGACGAGTGGCTGTCGACCAGGCCCAGGCCCACGAGGGCGGCCAGCACGAGAAGGAGCACGGCCCCGATGGCGCGGTCGACCCGACTGATGCCCGACACGGCTCCAGTCTCGCCCATCGGGCGCCCCGGCGGGGGGCAGCCCGCCGGGGCTGCCGGGGGCCGGGCACGACACCCCGGCACGATGTCCCGCAGGTCACGGGCGTGCTCGTAGACTCGGGCCTGTGGACGGTGTCGACGACAGCACGGTGGCAACGGCGAATGCCGATGCCACCGTGACACGGGTGGACGTCAGGGACGTGGTCGGACTCGACCGCATCTGGACCGTGCCCAACGTGGTGACGTGCATCCGCCTGGCCTGCATCCCGCTCTACGTCTGGCTGCTCTTCGGGGCGAAGGACCAGGTTGCCGCCGCCCTGCTTCTGGCCGCGCTGGGGGTCACCGACTGGATCGACGGGTACATCGCCCGACGGTTCAACCAGGTCTCGACGTTCGGCAAGGTCCTCGATCCGGTGGCCGACCGACTGCTGGTGGTCACCGCCGTCGTCACGATCATGATCCACGGCGCGGTGCCGGTCTGGTTCGCCGTGGCCACGCTCGCCCGTGAGGTGGTGGTGTCCGGGGCCGTGCTGCTGCTGGCATCGCTCGGGGCGGCCCGGATCGACGTGCTGTGGGTGGGCAAGGCCGGCACCTTCGCCCTGATGACCGCCTATCCGCTTTTCCTGGTGAGCGACGGGACGGCCGGCTGGGAGCACGCGCTGCGCACCGTGGCTTGGATCGTCGGGCTCCTCGGCCTGACGCTCGCCTGGGTGGCCGCTGCCTCGTATGTGCCCGTGGCCCGCAAGGCGCTGGCCGACGGGCGCAGGCGCGCCACCACGCCGACCCCCGATACCCCGGACACCCCGGGCACGACGAGCACCCCGAGCACGGCGAGCGCCGTGAGCACCACGAGTGACACCTGAGACGAAGGTAGCGAGATGAAGGCAGTGACCCGATGAAGGCAGTGATCATGGCCGGTGGCGAGGGGACCCGGCTCCGGCCGCTCACCTCCAACCAACCCAAGCCGATGCTCCCGATGGCGAACATCCCGATGATGGAGCACGTGGTCAACCTGCTCCGGACCCACGGGTTCGAGGACATCGTGGTGACCGTGGCCTTCATGGCCAACGCCATCCGCACCTACTTCGGCGACGGCAGCGAGTTCGGGGTCCGCATGGTCTACGCCACCGAGTCGACGCCCCTCGGGACGGCCGGCTCGGTCCGCAACGCCAAGGACGAGCTCGACGAACGGTTCCTGGTGATCAGCGGCGACGTGCTGACCGACATCGACCTGGGTGCCGTCCTCGACTTCCACGACGCCCGCGGGGGCCTGGCGACACTGGCCCTCAAGGCGGTCGAGAACCCCCTCGAATTCGGGATCGTCATCACCAACGAGGACGGGTCGATCGAACGATTCCTGGAGAAGCCCACATGGGGCCAGGTGTTCAGCGACACCATCAACACCGGGATCTACGTGCTGGAGCCGGAGATCTTCGACTTCATTCCGGAAGGGCAGGCGGTCGACTTCTCGGGTGAGTCGTTCCCCGCCGCCCTGGCCGCCGGCAAGGGACTGTTCGGCTACGTGTGTGACGGCTACTGGGAGGACGTGGGCACCCTCGAGGCCTACCTCAGCTCCCACCAGGACATCCTGGACGGCAAGGTCCACGTCGACATCGAGGGTTTCCCGCTCCGGCCCGGCGTCTGGGTGGGCAAGGGCGCTGAAATCGACCCGAGCGTCGAGCTCGTCGGCCCGGCCGTCATCGGCGACAACTGCGTGGTGGGGCCCGGAGCCCGGCTCGGGGCGTACTGCACCCTCGGCCGCAACGTCCGCATCGGCGACAATGCCGTCGTCGAGCGCTCGATCGTGCACGACAACACCTACCTCGGCTCCGGGGTCCGGGTGGAGGGCGCCGTGCTCGGCCGCGGCTCCGACCTCCGCCAGGGGGTCCGGTGCGAAGAGGGCGTGGTCCTCGGCGACGAATGCTTCGTCGGCGCCCACGCCGAGATCAGTGCCGGGGTCAAGATCTACCCGTTCAAGACGGTCGAGGCCGGCGCCATCGTCAACTCCTCGATCGTGTGGGAGTCCCGCGGGGCCCGGTCGCTGTTCGGCCGGGACGGTGTCCGGGGTCTGGCCAACGTGGACATCAGTCCCGAGCTGGCCGTCCGCCTCTCCATGGCCTGGGCCTCGACTCTCGAGAAGGGGGCCACGGTCACCAGCTCCCGGGACACCAGCCGGGCGGCGCGAGTCCTCAAGCGGGCCATCATGGTGGGCTGCAACGCCGCGGGGGTCAACGTCGACGACCTCGAGGCGGCCACCGTCCCCGTCACCCGTTTCCAGGTGACGTCGTCCAAGAGCTCAGCCGGGGTCACCGTGCGGCTCGACCCCGAGGACCCTCAGTCGGTGGTGCTGCGCTTCTTCGACAAGGACGGCATCGACGTCGACGAGACGACCCAACGCAAGATCGAGCGGCTCTACCACCGAGAGGACTTCCGACGGGTCCTGGCCCGGGAGATCGGCGACCTCGGATTCCCTCCCCGCACGCTCGACCACTACACCCAGGCCCTCATCGACTCGGTCGACCTCTCGTCGGCCCGGGCGGCCGGCCTGAGGCTGGTCCTCGACTACTCGTTCGGGACGGCCAGCTTCGTCATGCCCAACCTGCTGGCCAAACTCGAGGCCGAGGTGCTGGTCGTCAACCCCTACGCCAACACGGCCAATGTGCTGGCCTTCGACCGCCCGGCGGCCGCCGCCCGGGTGTCGGACCTGGTGCGGTCCTCCGGCGCCCACCTCGGCGCCGTCCTCGACCCCGGAGGCGAGTTCGTCGACATCGTGGACGACAAGGGCCACATGCTGAGCCACGACGAGGCGCTGCTGGTCCTGGTCACCCTCATCACCGAGTCGGTGCCCGGGGCGCGGATCGCCCTGCCGGTGGCGGCCAGCGGTGCCGCCGAGAAGATCTGCCGAGACGCCGGCGCCGAGATCGTGTGGACCAAGCTGTCGGCCTCCCACCTCATGGAGGTGGCCCGGTCGGAGAAGGTCACCCTGGCGGCCAGCCAGTCCGGGGGCTTCATCTTCCCTGCGTTCCTTCCGGCCTTCGACGGGGCGGCCACCTTGGTCAACCTCATCTCGCTGCTCACCTTGACGGGCCGGAAGCTGTCCGAGCTGGTGGCGGCCATGCCCCCGGTGAGGATCGCCCATCAGTCGGTCCACACGCCATGGGACCAGAAGGGGATGCTCATGCGTACCCTGGTCGAGCGGTCCCAGGGGCGCGAGCTGGTGCTCGTCGACGGGGTGAAGGTCATCGAGGACGACGGCTGGGCGCTGGTCCTGCCCGACCCCGAGGAGCCGCTCACCCACGTGTGGGCCGAGGCCCCGAGCGCGGCCCGGGCCGAGGCGAGGGCCCAGGAGTACGCCACCCGGCTCGAGCACCTGCTGCACTGACGGAGCCGGAGGCTGAGTCGGAGCCGTGAGGACCGGTCGGGCCCCCGGGGGACCGGCGTGAGGGCCGGCTGGCGTGAGGCGCCCCTGGCGCCGGTCAGGTAGGGTCGGGCGCCATGAACGTGCCCGAGGATCTGCGCTATTCGAGTGACCACGAGTGGGCCCGGACGGCCGACGGTCGCATCCGGGTGGGGATCACCGACTACGCACAGGACGCCCTCGGTGACGTGGTGTTCGTCGACCTGCCGACGCCGGGCGCGACGGTCGAGTCCGGTGGCATGATCGGCGAGGTCGAATCGACCAAGTCCGTCTCCGAGATCTATGCGCCGGTGGCCGGCGAGGTGGTGGCCGTAAACGCCCTGCTGTCCGACGCCCCCGAGCAGCTCAACGCCGACCCCTACGGTGACGGCTGGATCTGCGAGATCGCCCCGAGCGACCCGTCCGCGGTGGACGCACTGCTCGACGCGGCCGCCTACCGGCAGCTGACAGAAGGTTGAGTCCCGCCACCGGTGTACTGCCCGGGAGCGGATCGTCGGGAGCGGCTACGTTGGATCACGTGTTCTGTCACCAGTGCGGCCATCAGAATCCCGAGGGTGTGAACTTCTGCTCGTCATGCGGCGCGTCGATGGTCACGTCCGCCCCCGACACCTCGGTCTCGGTCGCCCCGGTCGAGGACCTCGCCGCCGCCAGTGACGGCGCCCCGGTCGGCCGGATCGAGCTGCCCCGCGGCGTGGGCCTGCTCGTCGTGCGCCGCGGCACCGACGAGGGTGCCCGGTTCCCGCTCGAGCAGCGCGAGACCACCGTGGGCCGAAACCCCGACGCCGACGTGTTCCTGGACGACATCACGGTGTCGCGCAAGCATGCCGTCTTCGTGACCGAGGGTCAGGTCACGACGGTCCGCGACGCCGGCTCGCTCAACGGCACCTACGTCAACCGGACCCGCATCGACGAGGCCGTTCTGTCGAGCGGCGACGAGGTGCAGGTGGGCAAGTTCAAGCTCGTCTACCTGCGGGGAGCCGCGGAGTGAGCTCCCGCTCCTACCTGTCGATCGGCGACGTCCTGACCCTGCTCCGCCAGGAGTTCCCCGACGTCACCATCTCGAAGATCCGGTTCCTGGAGAGCCAGGGCCTGGTCAACCCCGAGCGGACTCCGTCGGGATACCGCAAGTTCTACGAGCACGACGTCGAACGCCTGCGCTGGGTGCTGCGCCAACAGCGCGAGCACTTCCTGCCCCTCAAGGTGATCAAGGACCGCCTCGACGAGGACGGCGGCGCCACCGCGGCAACCGCATCGGCGGGGGCGGACCATCCGGCCCCGAGCGCGCCGGTGGCCCACTCGCCCGGCCCGGCCCCCGTGGCCGCCGCGGGAGAGGCCCCGGAGACCATCGCCGAGGAGGCGGTGGTGCTGGTCGGCCCCGGGGCCACGACCGTCGTGGCCGATGCCGCCCCCGGGACCGCGTCCGGCCTGCCGGGCATCGAGACCGCCGCCCGCCACCGGGCCCCGGACCGGCCCACCGGCGGGGCCACGGCGACCGCCACCCCCGGCTCGGCCGCCGCCGCCCCGACCGCACCGGTCGAGCGCGCCCACCGGGCGAGCCTGGCCACCCAGTCCAACCCCTCGTCCGCCCGCACCGTGGACACACCGGCGGCCAACGGCACGGCTAACCGGTCCCCGGCGACCGGCCCGACCGGCCACGTGGCACCGGCGGCCCCCGCCGACCCGCCGGCTCCGAAGCCGCAGAAGTCCGCGTCCCGTAAGGTCGCAGCGTCATCGGCCACGCCCGGAACATCCGCCGCCCCGGGCCCCGCTTCGGGTGACGGCAAGGGAGACCCGCCGGCCACCGCCGCCGGGCTCGGGGGTGCGTCGCTCTCGTTGGAGGACCTGTGCACGGCCAGCGGGCTGTCGGAGGACGATGTCGCCCAGCTCCAGGAGTACGGACTCCTGTCGGCCAACGTGGCCGCCGGGGTCGAATCCTTCGACGACGAGGCGCTGGCCGTGGCCAACCTGGCCGGCAAGTTCGCCGCCTTCGGCATCGAGGCCCGCCACCTTCGGCTCTACAAGAACGCCGCCGACCGCGAGGCCGGGTTCATCGAGCAGATCGTGATCCCGATGGTCCGCCAGCGCAACCCTGAGGCCCGGGCCCGGGCGACGCAGACGGCCGAGGAGCTGTCCGGCCTGGGCCAGCAGTTGAAGGCCTCGCTGCTGCGCACCGCCTTGCGCGACATCCTGTAGGGGCGGTCCCGCGGGTCGCACCGGCGCCCATCGACCGCCGGGCCGACGTCGCATGTCCCGACCTCGGCGAGTAGGTTTGGTGCATGGTCGAAGTGCGGCTCCGTGCGGTTCGGGTGGACCTCCAGTCGAACACGCCGGTCCTGCTGCTGCAGGAGACCGAGGGGCTCGGGCGGACGCTGCCCATCTTCATCGGGGCCCCCGAGGCGACGGCCATCGCCTTCGCCCTGCAGGGGATGGACACCCCCCGGCCGATGACCCACGACCTCATCCGCGACCTGCTCGAGTCGCTCGGCGCCGACGTGATCCGGGTGGTGGTGACCGAGCTGCGGGCGAGCACCTACTACGCCGACATCGTGCTGCGGACGGAGGGACGCGAAGTGCCGGTCTCCTCGCGGCCGTCGGACGCGGTGGCCGTCGCCGTGCGGACCGGA
>DATCCR010000046.1:0-14953 GCA_036511155.1 Acidimicrobiales bacterium | reverse complement strand
GGACCCCTCGAGGGCGTGCGGATCATCGAGCTGGCCGGCCTCGGGCCCGCCCCCTTCGCCGGCATGATGCTGGCCGACGCCGGCGCGGACATCATCCGCATCGACCGGTCCGACCGGGCCACCTACCCGCCCCGTGAGGAGCCCCACGTCGACCTCATGAACCGGGGCCGCCGCTCGGTGGCCGTCGACCTCAAGCACCCCGACGGGGTGTCCCTGGTACTGCGCCTGGCCGAAGGTGCCGACGGCCTCATGGAGGGCTTCCGTCCCGGTGTGGCCGAGCGGCTGGGGCTCGGCCCCGATGAGTGCCTGGCCCGTAACCCGAAGCTGGTCTACGGCCGGATGACGGGCTACGGCCAGGACGGGCCGATGGCCCAGGCCGCCGGTCACGACATCGACTACATCGCCCTGTCCGGCGCCCTCGAGGCCATCGGCCGCGAGGGGGAGCGCCCGCTCCCGCCGCTCAACCTGGTCGGCGACTTCGGCGGCGGCGGCATGCTCTTGGCCTACGGGATGGTGGCCGCCATCCTCGGCGCCCGCACCACCGGCAAGGGCCAGGTCATCGACGCCGCCATGGTCGACGGCGCCGCCTCGCTCATGACCATGACGTACACCTTGCGCGCTGCCGGGGTGTGGCACGACGGGCGGGGGACCAACCTGCTCGACACCGGGGCCCACTTCTACGAGGTCTACGAGACCTCGGATGGCGGGTTCATGGGTGTGGGAGCCATCGAGCCCCAGTTCTACGCCGAGCTGATGCGCCTGCTCGGCCTGGGCGACGAGGACCTCAGCACCCAGATGGACCGGACCACGTGGTCGGCCATGAAGGAGCGGTTCGCCGCCATCTTCGCCACGAAGACCCGAGGGGAGTGGGAAGAGGTCTTTGCCGGCTCCGACGCCTGCGTGGCGCCCGTGCTGTCCGCTACCGAGGCGCCCGACCACCCGCACAACAAGGCTCGGGGCACCTTCACCGAGGTGGCCGGTGTCGTCCAGCCGGCCCCGGCACCCCGATTCCTGTCGACCCCCGGTGCCATCCGGCGCCCGCCGCCCAACCCCGGCCAGCACGCCGACGAGGCGCTGGCCGACTGGGGAGTGCCGGACGACCAGGTCACCGCCCTGCGCAGTTCCGGCGCCATCGCCTGACCCTCGGTCCCCGTCGCCTGACACCGGACCGACGGGACGCGCCCGTCGATCACGTCAGAGGTTGACCACGGGGCAGGTGACGGTGCGGATGATGCCGTCGATCAGCTGGATCCGGCCCACCACCATCTGACCCAGTTCGTCCACCGTGGTGGCGTCGGCCCGGGCGATCACGTCGTAGGGGCCGGTCACGCCCTCGGCCGCCACGACACCGTCGACCGCCTGCACGGCCCGGGCCACTCCGGCCGCCCGTCCGACCTCGGTCTGGATGAGTACGTAGGCGCTGACGGACATGTCCATCTCCTGGAAAGGGCTGGAGGGTGGGAAGAGGCGGGGCTGGACGCATAAGCCTACCGCCCGTGCTGGTCCGCCTACCATGCCGGCATGGGTGTCAAGGAGCGAGGAGACCAGTTCCGTCGCCTCGTCCGGTCGGCTGTCGACGACCTGTTCGACCAGCGCAGCCCCTTCGGGCGCCTGGCCCTGACCCACGTCCTGATGACGGCGGGGGACACCATGTTCGCGGTATCGCTGGCCGGGTCGCTGTTCTTCTCGATCTCACCCACGGCGGCCAAGGACAAGGTCCTGCTGTACCTGCTGCTGACCATGGGGCCCTTCGCCGTGGTGGCTCCGGCGCTCGGCCCGCTCATCGACCGCAGTCGGGGGGCGAGGCGGGCCATGGTCGTCACCTCCGCGCTCGGCCGGGCCGTGCTGTGCCCGTTCGTGGCCCGGGACATCCATTCGCTCCTGCTGTTCCCCGAGGCCTTCCTGATGCTGGTGCTGTCCAAGGTCTACCTGGTCACCAAAGGCGCCCTGGTACCGGAGATGGCCGCCCTCGAAATGCCGGGCACCGGCGTCGGACCTGGTCCGGACGGCCCCGAATGGCTCGACGGGACCGGGAGCGGCCCGCCGAACCCCACCCCGCCCTACGGGATGCCGCCGACCGTCCACGTGGACGACCCGGTGACCGGCGAGGACGTGGTGGAGCCCGACCTGGCCACCCTCAACGCCCGGTTGGGACTGCTGGCCTCGCTGTCGGGGTTCGTCTTCGCACTGCCGGCCATCGCCATCCTCAAGCTGGCCGGGGCCCCGGCGGTGCTGTGGTCGTGCGCCGCCGTGTTCGTGGCCGGGGTGGTGGCCGGCATGCGGCTGCCGGTGCGTCGCCTGGCCCGGGCCGCCCGGGACGCCCGTCGGGGCCGCGCCTTCCCGTCCCGACGCGAGCCGACGGCCGACGTCGAGCTGGCCCCCGACGCCGACGGCTGGTGGACGGAGGAGCAGCGGGATCTGGCCGCCTTCCGGCCGATCGCCGGCACGCAGGTCATCATGGCCCTCACTCCGATGTCGGTGCTGAAGGGCCTGCTCGGGTTCCTCACCTTCCTGTTCGCCTTCGGACTCCGGCGCGAGGGAGCGGCCACCTGGTGGTTCGGTCTGCTCATCGGCGCCCTCACACTCGGCGCCGTCATCGGCGTGCTGCTGGTGGGCCGCCTCCGGCGGGTCCTGTCCGAGCAGCAGATGCTGGCCGCCTCGCTGTGGCTGGTGGCCGCCGCCGGGCTGCTCGGGTGGCTGTTCCCGCACCAGGCACTCCAGGCCCTGGTCGCCGTGGCCGTCGGGGCGGCCGGGGCGGTGGCCAAGCCGTCGTTCGATGCGCTCGTGCAGCGCCACGTCCGGGAGTCGGACCAGGGCCGGGCCTTCGCCCGGTTCGAGACCCGGCTCCAGCTCATGTGGGTCATCGGGTCGCTGGTCGGGGTTGTGCTCTCGCTGTCGATCCCGGCCGGCAATCTGGTGCTCGCCGTGGTGGCCATGGTCGGCGCCCTGTCCTACATGAGCGCCCTGCACTCGGCGGCCGACCGGGCCTGAGCCGGGCCCGCCCCACAGGTCCGCAGTCCCGTCACCCCGCAGCCCGGGCGCGGACGAGGAGCCGGCGGACCGGCCCCTCGTCCCACGTCGCCCCGGATCGCTCCGGTCAGCCCAGCTGCTGCTCCAGCTTGTCGACCTCGCCGGCCAGCGCGGCCGGGAGCTTGTCGCCGAAGGTGGCGAAGTGCTCGCGGATGGAGGGCACCTCGGCACGCCACTCGTCGGTGTCCACGTGCAGCAGGGTCTGCATGTCGGCCTCCGACACGTCGAGCCCGTCGGTGTTGATGGCCCCCGTGGTCGGGATGAACCCGATGGGGGTCTCGACGGCGTCGCCCTTGCCGCTGACCCGTTCGAAGACCCACTCGAGGACCCGGCTGTTCTCGCCGTATCCGGGCCACAGCCAGCGACCGTCCTCGTCCTTGCGGAACCAGTTCACGTAGAAGATCTTCGGGAGCTTCTCGGGGTCGGCGCCCTCGCCGATGTCCAACCAATGGGCGAAGTAGTCAGCCATGTTGTAGCCGCAGAAGGGCAGCATGGCGAAGGGGTCGCGGCGCAGGTTCCCGACGGCGCCGGCAGCGGCGGCCGTCGTCTCCGAGGCCATGATCGAGCCGAGGAACACACCGTGCTGCCAGTCGCGGGACTGGAACACGAGCGGGACGACCGAGGCGCGGCGTCCGCCGAAGAGGATGGCGTCGATCGGCACGCCGGCCGGGTCCTCCCACTCCGAGGCGATGGCCGGGTCCTGTGCGGCCGGCACGGTGAACCGGGCGTTCGGGTGGGCGGCCGGCGTGCCCGTCTCCGGGGTCCAGTCCTCGCCCTTCCATGACGTCAGGTGGGCCGGGGCCTCGTCGGTCATCGACTCCCACCACACGTCGCCGTCGTCGGTGAGGGCGGTGTTGGTGAAGATGGTGTTGGCGTCCATGGTGAGCATGGCGTTCGGGTTGGTGTGGGTGTTGGTGCCCGGTGCCACGCCGAAGAAGCCGGCCTCGGGGTTGATGGCGTAGAGGCGACCGTCGGCGCCGAACTTCATCCAGCAGATGTCGTCGCCGACCGTCTCGACCTTCCAGTCGGGAAGGGTCGGGATGAGCATGGCCAGGTTGGTCTTGCCGCAGGCCGACGGGAAGGCGCCGGTCACGTAGCGGGTCTCGCCCGCCGGCGACGTCAGCTTGAGGATGAGCATGTGCTCGGCCAGCCAGTTGTCGTCCCGGGCCATGACCGAGGCGATGCGTAGGGCGAAGCACTTCTTGCCGAGGAGCGCGTTGCCGCCGTAGCCCGAGCCGTACGACCAGATCTCCCGGGTCTCGGGGAAGTGCACGATGTACTTGTTGTCGGCATCGCACGGCCACGGCACGTCGGCCTGGCCATCGGCCAGCGGCATGCCGACCGAGTGCAGGCACGGGACGAACTCGCTGTCGGTACCGAGCACCTCGAGGGCGCCGCGGCCCATGCGGGTCATGATCCGCATCGACACGGCCACGTAGGCGGAGTCGGTGATCTGCACGCCGATGTGGGCGATCGACGAGCCGAGCGGGCCCATCGAGAAGGGGACCACGTACATCGTCCGGCCCTTCATGGAGTCCCGGAACAGGTCGGTCAGCACACCCCGCATCTCGGCCGGGTCCCGCCAGTTGTTGGTCGGGCCGGCGTCGGACTCGTCGGTCGAGCAGATGTAGGTGCGGTCCTCGACGCGGGCCACGTCGCCCGGGTCGGAGTGGGCCCAGTAGCTGTTCGGTCGCTTGGCCTCCGACAGCTTGGTGAAGGTGCCGTTGTCCACCAGGAGTTGGCAGAGCCGGTCGTACTCCTCGGCGGAGCCGTCACACCAGACGACCTCGTCGGGTTGGGTGAGGGCGGCCACCTCGTCGACCCATGCGATCAGCTTCTTGTGCTCGGTGGGGGGCATGGGCTGGTTCTTCCTCCTCGGTTGTCCGGCAACCCGTCGGGGTCGCCGTCCACGCGGCATCTGGTCCGCATGATGGCTCTCGGCACGGCTCGCCAATAGTAGTGGGGTCGGGCCGGGGACAATGCTAGGCAAGTCGGGTGCGCACACCCAAAACGGAGGATCGCCGGACCGGTGCGGTCGGGAGTCCCCGGTGACCCCCGAAGGCGACGAATTCTCGCTGATCGAGGCCCTGGCGGCCCGGTTCCGGGCCGCATCCGGCGGTCTCGCCGCCGGTGACCTGGGGATCGGCGACGACGCCGCCGCGGTCACCCTGCCCGGCCCGGGCCGGGTGGTCCTGGCCACCGACCTGGTGGTGGAGGGGGTGCACGTCGACCTGGCGGTCAGCACGCCGGAGGACGTCGGGTGGAAGGCCCTGATGGTGACGGTCTCCGACCTCGGGGCCATGGGATGCGCCCCGTCCCACGCGCTCTTGTCCGTGGCCGCCCCCTCCGGGTTCCCGGTGGGGCGGCTGGGTGACGGCGTGGCCCAGGCGGCGGAGGCGGCCGGCTGCACGGTGGTCGGCGGCGACCTGTCGTCCTCGACGCTCCTGGTCGTCTCGGTCACGGCGGTCGGGCCGGCGGACGACGGACGGGTCGGGCTGCTGACCCGTGCCGGGGCCCGGCCGGGGGACCACCTGTTCGTGACCGGCCCCCTCGGGGCCTCGGCCGCCGGCCTCCGCCTGCTCGGCGCATCCGGCCGGGTCGACGGGTCTGATCGGGTGAGCGAGGCGCTGGCGTCGGCCCACCGCCGACCGGTGGCCCGCATCCGAGAGGGCGTGGTGGCCCGGGAGGCCGGTGCCACCGCCTGCATCGACGTGTCCGACGGACTGGCGGCCGACGTGACCCACCTGGCCGATGCCTCGGGCGTCGGGCTGGACCTGACGGTGGGGGGCGGGGCGGAAGGGGACGGGATGGTGGCCGAGGGGGCCACCCGCGACGAGGCCCTCGGCGGGGGCGAGGACTACGAGTTGGTCGTGGCCACGCCGGACCCCGACGGGCTGCGGGCCGCCTTCAGCCGGGCAGGCCTCCGAGCACCGCTGGCCATCGGCAGGTGCACCGACCGCTCGGCCGGCCGGGTGCTCGACGGCGAACCGCTGCCCCCAGGCGGCTGGCGCCACCGGTTCTGAACGGATGGCGACGCAGACACGGCCTGCCGGGGTGACCCGGTCGACGGTGAGCAGTGGCGTGGGGTCGACCGGCCGTGCCGTCCGACGGGGCCGGGTGCTCCCGGCCAGGTGACTCAGGCCAGGTGACTCAGGCCAGGTGACTCAGGCCGGGAAGTTGCGGACCGGGCGCTTGGTGACCTTGCCGCCGCGGATGCACGACGTGCACACGTGCAGTCGCTTGGGGGCGCCGTCCACGATGGCGCGCACCTTCTGGATGTTGGGATCCCAACGACGCTTGGTACGCCGGTGGGAGTGACTGATGTTCATTCCGAACGACGGCTTCTTGCCGCAGACCTCGCACACCGCTGCCATGACACTCCGACTTCCTCTAAGAACCTCTGGGTAAGTCGCAAAGGTTAGCATCCTGCCCATGGTCGCCCTCGACGCCTTGGATTCCGCCGCGCTCTGCCGGGTGATCGGCACGTTCCGTGACGGCCTGCGGACCCATCAGCAGCTCATCAACCGCCTCAACGTCTACCCCGTGCCGGACGGTGACACCGGTACGAACATGGCGCTCACCCTGGAGTCCGTGGCCTCTGAGCTGGACGGACTCGATGCGCCGGACCTCGATGCCGCCTGCCGGGCCATCGCCCACGGCTCACTCATGGGGGCCCGGGGGAACTCGGGGGTGATCCTTAGCCAGCTGCTGCGCGGGCTGTCCGACGGGTTGAACACTCCCGAGGGCCGGCCGGGGGCCCGTGACCTGGCCGGGGCACTCATGACCGCCGACCGCATGGCCCGCGAGGCCGTCCAGCGCCCGGTGGAGGGGACGATCCTGACGGTGGCCAGGGGCGCCGCCGAGGGCGCCAACGCCGCGGCTGACGGCAGCGGGTCCCTCCTGGCCGTGGCCGAGGCCGCCCGGGCCGGTGCCGCCGAGGCCCTGGCTCTGACCCCCTCGCTCCTGCCCGTCCTCGAGCAGGCCGGCGTGGTCGACGCCGGGGGGACCGGCTACCTCCTGCTGTTCGACGCCCTGTTGACCGTCCTCGACGACAGGCCGATGCCCGAGCCGCCCGAGCTGCCCGAGGTGAGCGCCGGTGCCGGGTACGGCCTGCCGGGTGGCGGGACCGACGACGAGGCCTACGCCAAGCTGGCCGGCCTCCGCTACGAGGTCATGTACCTGCTCGAGGCCCTCGACGAGACCATCCCCGCCTTCAAGGAGGTGTGGGCCGGTCTGGGCGACTCCATCGTGGTGGTCGGTGGCGACGGGCTGTGGAACTGCCACATCCACACTGACGAAGTGGGCCCGGCCATCGAGGCCAGCCTGGACGCCGGCCGGCCCCGGTCGATCCGGGTCACCGACCTGCTCGAGGAGGTGGAGGAGGAGCGCTGGGTCCGCGAGGGCGCCGGCGACGAGGACTCCGGACCGTCCGAGGCCCCGCTCGGCCCGACCCCGGTGACCAGCGTCGTGGCCGTGGCCAGCGGCGACGGCATCGGCCGGATCTTCCGCTCGCTCGGCGTCCAGCGGCTCATCGCCGGCGGCCAGTCCATGAACCCCTCCATCGCCGAGCTGGTCGACGCGGTCGACGCCCTCGCCTCCGACGAAGTCATCGTGCTGCCCAACAACGGCAACATCCGCCCGGTGGCCAACCGGGTCGACGAGCTGAGCGCCAAACGGGTCTGGGTGGTGCCCACCGAGACCATCGCCGAGGGTTTCGCCGCCCTGCTGGCCTACGACCCCGAGGCAGGGGGCGCCGCCAACGCCGAGGCCATGGAGGCCACCGCCCGCAAGGTGGTGCCCGGCGAGGTGACCCGGGCTGTCCGTGACTCCGAGACGTCGGCCGGCCCCGTACGCACGGGCGACTGGCTCGGCCTTTCCCGCGACGGCATCGAGGTGGTGGGCGAGACGTTGCCGGACGCCGCCTGCCGCCTGCTCGAGCTCCTGGTGGGCGAGGACCACGACCTGGTGACCATCATCGAGGGCGAGGGGTCGGGTGCCGCCGACACCCGCCGGATCACCGAGTGGCTGAAGGAGGCCCGACCGCTGGTCGAAACCGAGGTCCACCACGGCGGCCAGCCTCTCTACCCGTACCTGTTCTCCATCGAGTGAGCGGTCCGGCACCGACGCCCGGTGCCGGGGACCCCGTCATGGGGCGTCGGCTGCAGCAGCTCGCCGAGCTGCCGGTGACGGTGCTGCGGGGGGTGGGGGAGTCGGTCGCCGCGGACTTGGCCGAACTCGGCATCGCCACCGTCTTCGACCTGGTCACCCACTACCCGCGCCGCCACATCGACGGCACCCTGATGCTGACGGTGGACCGGCTCGTCGAAGGCGAGAAGGCCACCGTGCTGGCCACCGTCCGCCGGGCCAGCGCCCCGCAGGGGCGCCCCGGCCGCGGGCGGCGGGCGCCGTCCCGGGTGGAGCTGGAGGTGGTCGACGGGGGCGGGCGGATGAAGGTGACCTTCTTCAACCAGGCCTGGCGGGCCCGCCAGCTGCCGGTCGGCACGCTGGCCCTGTTCTTCGGCCCGGTCTCGTCGTTCCGGGGCGCCGTGCAGATGGTCAATCCCACGGTCGAGGTGCTGCGGGGGGCCGACGAGTCGGTCGCCGACGAGGACGGGCCGTCGTCCGGTCGCATCTACCCCGTCTACCCCCTCACCGAGAAGGCGTCCCTGACCTCGGCTCGCATCGGCCGGCTGGTCCACGAGGCGCTCGACCGGGCGGGCACGTTCGCCGATCCGCTGGACGCGGAGGTCCGGGAGCGCCACGGGCTCCTCGACCGCACGGCCGCCTTCGCCGGCATCCACCGGCCGGTCGCCATGGACGAGGTGGAGCCGGCCCGCAGGCGCCTGGCCTTCGACGAGCTGCTCCGGCTCCAGCTGGCGCTCGTGCTGCGGCGCCAACGCCTCCACGAAGACGCCCGGGGCATCGTCCACGCCACGACCCGCACCGACGGCCCCACCCTCGTGGAGCAGTTCGTGGGCGGGCTGCCCTTCCCGTTGACGTCGGCCCAGGCCCGGGCCGTGGCCGACCTGGTAGACGACCTCGGCGGCCCGCTGCCCATGCACCGCCTACTCCAGGGCGACGTCGGCTCGGGCAAGACGGTGGTGGCCGTGGCCGCGCTCCTCATCGGCACCGAAGGCGGGCACCAGGGGGCGCTCATGGCGCCCACAGAGGTCCTGGCCGAGCAGCACGCCGCCGAGGTCCGGCGCCTGGTCGATGGCCTGGTGGTGGCCGACCCGACGACGCTGACCGGCGAGCGGCCGCTGCGGGTCGCGCTGCTGACAAGCCGCACGGGGGCGGCCGACCGGACCGCCATCCACGAGGGCCTGGCCGCCGGCACGGTCGACCTGGCCGTGGGCACCCATGCCCTGCTGACCGACCGGGTGGTCTTCCACTCGCTCGGCGTGGTGGTGATCGACGAGCAGCACCGCTTCGGGGTCGAGCAACGGGCTGCTTTGCGCGACAAGGGCCGGGGTGCCGACGGGCGGGGGAGCGACCCCGACCTGCTGGTCATGACGGCGACCCCGATCCCCCGCACGGCGGCCATGGTCGTCTTCGGCGACCTCGACATGACGGTCATCGACGAGATGCCCCCCGGCCGCCAGCCGGTAGACACCTCGTGGCTGCGGACTCCGCTCGAGGCCGAGCAGGCGTGGTCCCGGGTGCGGGAGCAGGTGAGGTCGGGCCACCGGGCCTTCGTGGTCTGCCCCCTGGTCGAGGGATCGGACCGGGTGGAGGCGGCGTCGGCCACGGCCGAGGCCGAGCGCCTGGCCGAGCACGAGCTGGCGGGGCTGCGGGTCGGCCTCCTGCACGGGCAGATGAAGCCGTCCGACAAGGAGCAGGCCATGGAGGCGTTCCGGGCCGGGGACCTCGACGTGCTGGTGGCGACGACGGTCATCGAGGTGGGGGTCGACATCCCCGACGCCTCGGTGATGGTGATCGAGGACGCCGACCGGTTCGGCATCGCCCAGCTCCACCAGCTGCGGGGCCGGGTCGGCCGCAGCGGCGAGCCGGCCTGGTGCTTCCTGCTGTCCGAGACCGGCTCACCGGAGGCGACCGCCCGGCTCGAGGCCATGGAGGCGAGCACCGACGGGTTTGTCCTGGCCGACGTGGACCTCGAGCTCCGGGGGGAGGGGACCATCCTCGGGGCCCGGCAGAAGGGGCGCTCCGACCTGAAGCTGGCCCGCCTGCTGTCCGACCGGGACCTGGTGGTCGATGCCCGCTCGCTGGCGGTCGAACTGGTCGACGGCGACCCCCGGTTGGACGACCACCGCCTGTTGGTCGAGGAGCTGCGACTGTTCGTCGACGACGACGAGGCCGAGTTCCTGTTCAAGAGCTAGCGAGTACTCGTCGGCGGCCGAGGTGGTGTCCCGCTGACGGTCGCCGACCCGGCGGGACCGGTGCGGTACGGTCCATTGCCGTGGTGCCCTCCGACTTCGGCCCGTTCTTCGCGGCCACCGCAGCGGTAGCCGGTGCCCTCATCGGGCTCCTGTTCGTCGCCATCTCGGTCGCCCCCGGCCGTGACGATCCGGCGGCGCGGGTCGTGACGGACATCCGCGCCGGTATCGCCTTCTCCGCGCTGGTGAATACCTTGGCGGTGTCCCTGTTCGCCCTCGTTCCGGGTGCCAGTCTGGGGGTCACCGTGGTCGTGGTGAGTCTGGTCAGCCTGTCCTCGTGCGCGGCCCTGGGCATCGTTCTCGTGCGGGAGGCCGCGCCCGGCCCAGGGCGCGGGCGTCAGTCCGCCTACCTCGTGGTCCAGAGCCTGGTCTTCGTGTACGAGGTGATCGTGGGCATCCAGCTGGCCACGGACCCGCACGACGTCGGCTCGTTGAAGACGGTGTGCACCATGTTGATCGTCCTCTTCCTGGTCGGCATCGCCCGCGCCTGGCAGCTCATCGGCGCTCGTGACACCGGTCTGATCACCGAGGTCGGGCACAGCGTCCCGTCACGGAGCCGTCGTACCTGACGTGCCGCCGGTCGACGACCGGCTGACCCGCCGCCGACCTGCTGGTGCGCGCCGGTAGGGTGGACCGATGCGTGTGATCGGTGGGGAGTCCCGGGGCAGGCGCCTCAGCGCGCCGGTGGGCGACCACGTGCGCCCCACTTCGGACCGTGTCCGCGAGGCCATCTTCAACATCCTCTTCAGCCTCGGCGGGGTGGAAGGGCTGCGGGTGGCCGACCTCTTCGCGGGCACGGGGGCCCTCGGCATCGAGGCGCTGTCGCGGGGGGCGGCCTCGGTCACCTTCGTCGATCGCGACCCGCGCTCGGTCACCGCCGTGCGGGCCAATCTGGTGTCGGCCGGACTGGGGGACGCCGAGTCGGGCGGCGACGCCACCGTGGTCCGAGCCGACGTCGACTCCTGGGTGGCATCGACTGCGTCGCACTACGACCTCGTGCTGTGCGACCCGCCCTACGACTACACCGCATGGGAACCCCTGGTCACGAGGCTGCCGGCCGGCCTGGCCGTGCTCGAATCGGGCACCGAGCTCCCGCACGTCGAGGGGTGGGAAGTACTCAGATCCAAGCGGTATGGGGGTACCATCGTCACGGTCGCCCGTCCGGAACGGGCGTTCGAGAAAGGTGTCTCGTGAGGATTGCGCTCATCCCGGGGTCGTTCGATCCCGTCCACAACGGGCATCTCGAGGTCATCGAGCGTGCG
This sequence comes from Acidimicrobiales bacterium, assembly GCA_036511155.1. Lineage (GTDB taxonomy): Bacteria > Actinomycetota > Acidimicrobiia > Acidimicrobiales > RAAP-2 > Bog-756. Next base: position 3,267 of record DATCCR010000046.1, on the reverse strand, counting down.
TCGCGGCTCTTCGACGAGGTCGTCGTGGCCGCGCTGCGGAACCCCCAGAAGAGCGAGGCCCTGTTCGATGACGACGAACGCCGCGACATGCTCGAGGAGACGGTCACCCACCTGGCCAACGTGCGGATCGTGTCGATGTCCACTCTGGTGGTGAACGTGGCCCAGGAGGTCGGGGCCAGCGCCATCGTCAAGGGCTTGCGGGCGGTCTCCGACTTCGAGAACGAGCTGCAGATGGCCCAGATGAACAAGCAGCTGTCCGGGGTCGAGACCCTGTTCATCCCCACGAGCTCGGCCCACTCGTTCATCGCCTCGCGCCTGCTGCGCGAGGTGGCCCGGTTCGGGGGCGACGTCACCGCCTTCGTGCCCAAGTCGGTCGCCCAGCGCCTCGAGGAGAAGTTCGCCGGTGAGTGACCTCTTCGACGACCTCGACCAGGAGGTGGCCGACGGCGAGCAGGCCGACGCCGAGGCCTACATCCGCAGCGCACTCGACGTGGTCCTCAACGCCAAGCCCATGCCGCTGTCGTCGTCGGTCCGGATCGAGCGCGACGAACTCGTCGAACTGCTCGAGGGGGCACTGCAGCGCATTCCCGAGGAGATCAAGCAGGCACGGTGGATGCTGAAAGAACGCGAGGACTTCCTGGCCGAGACCCAGCGCAAGGCCGACGGCATCACCGAGGAGGCCCGGGTCCAGACCGAACGGATGGTCCAGCGCACCGAGGTCGTGCGCCAGGCCAACCACGTGGCCCAGCGGATCCTGAACGACGCCAACGAGAACGCCCGGCGGATGTGCCACGAGGCCGAGGACTATGCCGACAAGAAGTTGGCCAGTTTCGAGATCGTGTTGGACCGGACCATGAAGACCGTCCAGGCCGGCCGGGAGAAGCTCCAGGTCAGCCCCATCCCCGCCGTCGACATCGGCGACCAGGGCGACACCTCGCTGGCCGGCGACGGGCCCGGGTCCCGGGTCGACGAGCGCGAGGGCTTCTTCGACCAGGACCTCGCCTGATCCGGGTCGTGCCCGTGGATGACCAGGAACCGGACCGACCGCTCGAGCGCCGACCCTTCCGGGTCCAGGTGGCCGCCCTGCGCAAGCAGACCGGGGCCACCCGGAACGAGCGCCGCGCCGCAGTCATCCCCGACCTGGGCGCCGTCTCCGTGGTCGTGCCCGAGGGCGCCGTGGTGGTCCTCGAGCTGACCCTCGCCTCCTACCCCGGCGGGATCATGGCCACCGGCACCGTGTCCGCCCCGTGGCAGGGGGAGTGCCGGCGGTGCGGGGGGCCTGTCGAGGGCACCGTGGTGGCCGACGTGGTGGAGCGCTACGCACCGGTCGGCGGGAAGGACCGGGACGAAGAGGCGTACCCGCTGGCCGGCGACGAGCTGGACCTCGAGCCCTTGGCCCGCGACGCCGTGCTGCTGGAACTCCCGCTCGCTCCGCTGTGCGCCGAGGACTGCCTGGGCCTGTGCCCGACGTGCGGGGCCAACCGGAACACCGAGCCGTGCGGATGCGCGCCGCCGCCCGACCCGCGGTGGTCCGCCCTCGACGCCCTGCGGGGCGAGGAGCCCCCGATCTGACCGGCCCCCGTGATCTGACCTAGGATGTCCCCCTTATGGCCGTTCCGAAGAAGAAGACCTCCAAGGCGAAGAGCCGCAGCCGCCGGGCATCCAACTGGGTGCTGAAGGCGCCGGCACGCTCCGTGTGCCCCCAGTGCACCACCGCCAAGCTGCCCCACATCGTGTGTCCCAACTGCGGTTGGTACAAAGGCCGGCAGGCCATCGAAGTCGACTAGTGGCCCGGCGCGCACCTCGACCCACGGGTGACGCGTTCGACGCGCTCCCGGTGGCGGTCGATGCGATGGGCGGGGACAAGGCACCCGACGAGATCGTCAAGGGCGCGCGCCAGGTGGCCGAGACCGGCGCCATCAAGGTGCTGCTTGTCGGGCTGCCCGGGGGCATGGGCGACACGGGCGACCTCCCGCTCCTCGAATGCAGCGAGGTCATCGGCATGGACGACGACCCCGGCCAAGGGGTGCGTCGCAAGAAGGACTCCTCGCTGGTGCGGGCCGCCGAGGCCGTGCGCGACGGCAAGGCCATGGCCATGGTCTCGGCCGGCAACACCGGCGCCACCATGGCCTCGGCCCTCCTGCGGATGGGACGGCTCCCCGGCGTCATCCGTCCGGCCATCGCCACGCCGATCCCCGACCTGAAGAAGGACCACCCGACGGTCATGCTCGACGCCGGGGCCAATGCCGAGGCGACCTCGGCCATGCTGCTCCAGTTCGCCCAGATGGGAGCGGCCTACTCGAGCAAGCGCTACGGCGTGGTCCGTCCCCGGGTGGCCCTGCTGTCCATCGGCGAGGAGAAGTCGAAGGGGACCCCGTTGGTCAAGGAGACCCACGCCATCCTGGCCGAGGGCGGCCACGGCGACTTCGAATTCGTCGGCAACGTCGAGGGGCGTGACTTCTTCGAGGACCAGGCCGACGTCATCGTGACCGACGGATTCACCGGAAACGTGGCACTCAAGACCCTCGAGGGCACGTTGCGCTTCCTGCTCGAGACGCTCACCGGCATCTTCTCCCTTCCCGAGGTGGCCGACGCCGCCGGCGTGCTGCTCCCGCACCTGTTGCCCCTGGCCGCCACCCTCGACCCCGAGAGCACCGGGGGCGCCATGCTCCTCGGCGTCGACGGGGTGTGCGTGATCAGCCACGGTTCGTCGACTTCGGTGGCCATGGTGAACGCCATCACCGTGGCCCACGACGTGGCCGTCGACGGCCTGGTCGAGGCGGTGGCCGCCTCGGTGCGCACCGGCGACCTCATCACCGTGCCGGCCGACGGCTGAGGTTCAGTCCCTGGCGAACCCCGCCACGTCGCGGGCGGTGTCCCGGCTGACGTCGGGGCAGGCGATGGTGAAGATCTCGGTCCCGTGCATGGTCCCCATCTGCTGGCGGCAGCGGGCGGACACGCCGGCCCCGAGCAGCAGTCGGTAGAACTCGATCCCCTCGTCGCGCAGCGGGTCGCACTCGTTCACGTTGACGACCACGGGCGGCAGTCCGGCCACGTCGTCGACGGTGGCGAACAGCGGCCAGGCCAGAGGGTCCTCGGCCTCGAATGCTTCGATGCCGTAGGCCAGCGCCCCTTTGCTCCCGTGGAGGTCGAGCAGGATGCCGTTGTTCTCGTAGGTGGACACCAGGTGCTCCCGGGGCCACTCGCCGGAGATGTACGGGCACAGGGCGTAGAGGCCCTTGACCTTGCCGATCTGGCCGTCGCGCA
>DATCCR010000045.1:0-2642 GCA_036511155.1 Acidimicrobiales bacterium | reverse complement strand
GAGCCCGAGCGCGGCGGCCAGCCACCACACCGCGTGGCGCGGATGCGCGGCGCCGCCGAGGACCACGGTCCCCGCCAGGACGACCACGGCAGCGTGCACCGGCACCTCGGCCACGACCCAGCCCAGCAGGAACGAGATGACCGAAAAGGGCTCCCGGCGGAGCGGCGCCCAGGCCGGGACGGCCAGGAGGGTGGACACCACGGTGAACGCCAGAAAGGCCCAGAGCACCCCACCATCAAACACCCTCCGCCGTCCGGAGCGGAAACCGGCTGTGGATCGCCCGCCCCGGCTGGGGCATCATCTGGGTCCGGCCGCGGGTCGTCGCCGAAGGAGGAAGGCCTACCATGGAACCACTGAGCGGCCTCGACGCCAGCTTCCTCTACCTCGAGACGCCGACCCTCCACATGCATGTGGAGATGGTCACCGTGTTCGACCCGTCCACCGTGCCCGGCGGCTACTCGTTCGCCAAGATGCAGGCGCAGATCGCCGCCCGCACCCATCTGGCGCCCGTGTTCCGCCGGCTCCTGGTCGAGGTCCCGTTCCGGCTGGGCCACCCGGTCTGGGTGGACGACCCCCACTTCGACATCGACTACCACGTCCGGCGCACGGCGGTCCCCTCCCCCGGCGGACTCCTCGAACTCGCCGAGCTGGCCGGCGACATCGCCAGCCGCCAGCTCGACCGGTCCAAACCGCTGTGGGAGATCTGGATCGTGGAGGGCCTGGAGGAGGACCGCATCGCCGTCATCGCCAAGATGCACCACTCCACCGTCGACGGAATGTCGGGTGCCGCGCTCCTCTCGGTCCTGTTCGACCTGGAGATCGACCCGGGCCCGGAGCCCGAACCGCCCGAGTCGGTCGGCGACAGCCACATCCCGTCGAGCGCCGAGCTGATCAGCGAGGCGGTGGCGGCGCGGGTCTTCCGGCCCTTCGAGATGACCCGGGACATCCTGCGCACCGGCCAACGGCTGCTCGACGTGCGACGGGTCCGCAACGAGCCCGAGCACCGGGCGCCCCAGGCCAGGGCGGCGCTGCCCCTGTCGGCGCCCCGAACCTCGTTCAACGGCACGCTGACCCGGCGCCGGCAGGTGGCCCTGTCGGCCATCGGGCTCGCCGACGTGAAGCGGCTGAAGCACGCCACCGGCACGACGGTCAACGACGTGGTCCTGGCCGTGTGCACCGGCGCCCTCCGGCGCTTCCTGGTCGAGGGGGACGAGCTGCCCGACAAGCCGCTCGTCGCCGTGGTGCCGGTGTCGGTCCACCCGGACGTCGACGCCCCCTACGGGTCGAACAAGGTGTCGTCGATGTTCGTCCAACTGCCCGCCCACGTGGACGATCCGCTGGAGCGGCTGGAGGCAATCCGCGAAGGCACCAAGGGGGCGAAGGAGGAGCACAACGCCCTCGGCGCCGACATGCTGGTCAACTGGGCCGAGCACGCCACGCCCAATACATTCGCGGCCGCTGCCAGGCTCTACAGCCGGATGCGGCTGGCCGACCGCCACCGGCCGGTGGCCAACCTGATCATCTCGAACGTGCCGGGGCCCGACTTCCCGCTCTACCTGGCCGGGGCCGAGATGGTGGCCGGCTTCCCCCTCGGCCCGGTCATGGACGGGATCGGCGTCAACATCACCATCATGAGCTACCGCGGCACCCTCTACTGGGGGATCATCTCCTGCCCCGAGACGATGCCGAAGGTGTGGAAGCTGGCCGCCGACATCCCGCTCGCCCTCGACGAGCTGCTCGAGGCCGCCGGCCTGCCCCCGGCCGAGTTCCGCTCGCGTCAGGCCGCCGACGCGGTGGCCGCCGCCGGGTTGGCGTACCCCCCGGTTGCCTCGGGCTCCGCGGGCTGATGCCTGCGGTGCCCGCCCGCTACGCCGTGGCGCCCACCGTCATCGACGAGGCGCCCGAGCACACCCGGACGGCCCGCCCGAACGTCTGGTGGGCCGGGTCGTAGGGAAGGACGGTGCCGTGCCCGGTCACGACGAACGCCCCGGTGGCGTCCGGGCCGGTCACGATGTCGGTGGGATGGTCGGTGCCCGACGCGGCGGCCGTCGTCCCCCCGCTGGGCAGGCGCACCGGGAGTAGCGGGTTGGCGAAGTCGGCCACCGGCACGGTGTCGATCCAGTTGTCGGCCGAGTCGACCACCAGCAGCTGCGAGCCGTCGGGGGTCAGCGCCAGTGCCGCCGGGTCGGAGATCCCGAACCGGTCGAACCCGGTGGGCGCGCCGACCGCACCGGTTGCCGTGGTGACCGGCACCACCCGGCCGCCGTAGTCGGGCGGCCCCTGGCCCGCCACGTACAGCGTGCTGCCGTCGGCCGACACGATGAGCCCGTGGGGCGACGACACCGACGACACGGTCAGCCCGGTGACGATGGGCGGACCGGCGGTGGCCGTAGCCGTGTCGACGGGCACCACGCCACCGGCCACCAGCACGTAGAGGATGGGCGACGTGGGACTGAGCGCCAGGCCGACCACCGTCCGGCCCGGTCCGAGGTCGAGCGGCGTCCCGACCGCCCGAGTGGCGATGTCGACCGGCACGATGGTCGTCCCGCTGGCGGCGAGCACCGTCCGGTTGCCGTGCATCACCACCACCGCGCTGGTGGCCCCGTGCCCGGGCAGGGTGATCGGGCGGGCGGCCCGCTGGG
>DATCCR010000044.1:0-7449 GCA_036511155.1 Acidimicrobiales bacterium | reverse complement strand
CGCCTCCGTCTACGAGAACCCGACCTGGCGGGGCATGATGTACTTCCTGCGGGACGCCGCCATGTACGTGGCCCTGATCGCCGTCCTGGTCATGGTCTCCAACGTGTTCGCGGTGTTCGCCCTCGAAGTACTGATGGGCGTGGTGGTGTCCGGGCTCTTCGTGGTCGGGCACGACGCTGCCCACGGGGCGCTGTTCTCCTCCAAGCGGATGAACTCGACGGTCGCCCACATCGCCATGCTCCCGAGCTTCCACGTGTATGAGGGGTGGGTGCTCGGCCACAACCGAGTCCACCACCCCTACACCGTCCGCCAGGGTTACGACTTCGTCTGGCACCCCACCACCCCCGAGCAGTTCGCCGAGCTCGGCTGGTGGCGCAAGGCGGTCCACCGGTTCGAGTGGTCGTGGGCGGGCGCCGGCCTCTACTACGCGCACCAGGTGTGGTGGAAGAAGATGATGGTCGGGCCGAACCCGGCTCGGTGGGTCAAGGCCATCCGGCGGGACCGCTGGATCGTCACCGCGTTCATCGCCGGCATGCTTGCCCTGTTCACCCTGATCGGCCTGGCCCGGGGTGATTCCATCTACGGCATCCTGTGGCTGGACGCCCGCACCGTCCTGCTCCCGTTCGTCGGCTTCGCCTACCTGATCGGCACTGTGGTCCACACCCACCACATCGCACCGGACATCCGGTGGTGGAAGAAGGCGGAGTGGAACAAGTTCAAGGCCCAGATGGAGGGCACCACCGTCCTGCGGGTCCCGAAGGGCGTCAACTTCTTCCTCCACTGGATCATGGTCCACGTCCCCCACCACGTGGACATGCGCGTACCGATGTACCACCTCGAGGAGGCGGCTGACGCCATCGAGGCGGCATTTCCGGGGACGGTCATCGACAAGCCGCTGAAGATCTCGGACTTCGTCGCCAACTCCCGGGCCTGCAAGCTGTACGACTTCGACGCCGGCCACTGGCTCACCTACGCCGAGGGCCGCCGGAGTCTGGCCCCCGCCCCCGCCTCCGTCTGAACCACTCACCCCGGCGCTCCCTCCCGGGTGGGAACGGTCGCGGACCTTGGACCCTGTTGCGCCCTGGCCACCGGCCGTAGGGTGCGGGCAGGACCACTGCGGGAAGGCGAAACGACATGGACCGGCTGAGCGCGCTCGATGCGGAGTTCCTGCACCTGGAGGATGGGGCCGTCCACATGGCCATCGCCGGAGCGTGTGTCTTCGCCGATCCGCCACCGACCATCGGTGAGATGGAGGCGTTGATGGCCTCGAAGATGCACCTGATCCCCCGCTACCGCCAACGCGTCCGTACCGTGCCCTTCGAGCTGGGCCGCCCGGTGTGGGTCGACGACCCCGACTTCGACCTCGGCTACCACATGCGCCACACCGCCCTGCCGGCCCCCGGCGACGACGGGGACTTCTGCCGGCTGATGGGCCGCCTCATGTCCCAGGACCTCGACCGTGACCGTCCACCGTGGGAGATCTGGCTGGTGGAGGGCCTCGAAGGCGGGCGGTGGGCCCTGGTCTTCAAGGTCCACCACTGCATGGTCGACGGCATCGCCGGGGTCGGCCTGCTGACCGCAGTGCTCGACTTCGTCCCCGACGCCGCCCTAGGCGAACCGGTGCCGTGGACGCCCGCGGCCGAGCCGCCCGGGGCCGCCAAGGTCCTCGACGCGTGGGGCGGACTGGCCGGCGAGGTACTCCGGGCCGCCGGGTCCTTCCCCGGCTCGGTCGTCCACCCGGTGCGGACGTTCCGGTCGCTGGCCGCCGTCGCGACCGGTGCCGTCCGGTTCACCGAACGCCTGGCACCCACCCGGTCGCTCTCGATCGAGGGCCCGGTCGGCCCCCACCGGGTCTGGGCCCACTCGTCCGCTCCCTTGGACGAGGTGAAGACCATCCGCACCGCGTTCGGCGGCACCGTCAACGACGTCGTGCTCGCCGCAGTGGCCGGTGGCTACCGGGCCCTGCTCGTCGAGCGGGAGGACGACGTCACCACTGCGGTGGTCCGCTCCCTCGTTCCGGTGTCGACCCGGACCGTGGACGCCAAGGGGGTCGCCGACAACCGGGTCTCGGCCCTGCTGTACGAGCTCCCCGTGGGCCTCGACGACCCGGTCGAGCGCCTCGAGTCGGTCAAGGCGCAGATGGCCGACCTCAAGTCGTCGGGCATCGCCGAGGCCGGGCAAGTGATGACCACGGTCAGCGACCTGGTGCCACCCATGGTGCTCGGCCTGGTGAGCCGCACGGCGATCCGGTCCATGCACCGGTTCGGTCAGCAGTCGCTCAACACGGTGACCACCAATGTCCCCGGTCCTCAGGTGCCCCTCTACTGCCTCGGCCACCTCATGGAGGAGTACCGGCCGTACGTGCCCATCAGTCACGGGCTCCGGGTGGGCACGGCCATCCTCTCGTACAACGGGAGGCTCTTCTTCGGTGTGACCGGCGACTTCCGGTCGACGCCCGATGTCGGGGTGCTGGCCGAGGCCACCGCGGCGGGCATCGACGACCTCTACGAACGGGCACTCGAGTCGTTGGGCGACCACCGACCGGCCTGAGGGGGCGGTGCGTCGGGCACCAGTGGCTGCAGCGGCCGGGCGACCGGCTTCAGCCCGCCGAAACCGGCTCCGGGAAGCTCCAGCTGCCATCCAGGATCGACGGACGCGGCCGGTACATGCGGGCCACGTAGTTCCAGCCGTCCTTCACGAACAGGAAGTTGGGCGACCCGTCCGGCTCCGGCCCGAAGTGGATCGTCACCGTCCCGTCGGGGTCCGGCGTGGCCGTGACGCTGTTGACGCTGTACGAGTCGTACGGGTTCTCGTCGAAGTAGCCGTCCCGGTTGTAGACCGAGACCGACCAGAAGCCGTCGACCGGCACGTCGGTCACGGACAACACGAACCGCCCCGCCGGCTGCGGCGTGGCGCGGATGGCGTAGTAGGCCTCTTCCTCGGGCAGCCCTCCGAAGCCCCCGGCCGTCCCGATGAGGAAGCGGACCTGGTCCACCGCGCCCTTCGCCCCGAACATCCGGCGGGCGTCCTGGATGCCCTGACCGAGGGCGAGCAGGGGGCGCTTGGTGGCCTCGTAGCTGGCCTCGTCGTAGCCCCCGGTGACCCACGGTCGGGTGGACGCCGCATCGAGGGTGATCCGGTCCTGGAGCCGGTTGACCTCGGCCACGTCGTCGGGGTCCGTCGGGTCCACCAGGATGCGAGCCAGCAGCAGCACGTAGGGCGTGTCGAACTCGTCGACGGTCAGAGGTTCGTCACCCGGGTCGTGGATCACCCGGTTGACATAGCCGTCCTCGTTCATGACCATCACGGTCAGGTACCGGCCGCCCGTGTCGGGAACCGTGACAGTGGCGCCCTGGCTGATGTCGGTGACGGCAATGCTGTAGAGCGTGTCCCGATTCATCCGGATGACCGACTGCCGGTCGATCGGGGTCGGGGTCCGGATGTGAGTCCACGCATCGACGACCGCCCCGAAGCCGAGGAATCGGTCGATCTGGAAGGCGACCTCAGCTCGGGCGTAGTTATCGACGTTCACCTCGATGGGCATGCATGAACTCCTCGTGCGCGTAGGACCCCCACTCTGTCCCCGGGCCGCATCCCGGGCAAACGCCACCCGACCTGGACCACCGGTCGCGGGTGACGGTCGGTTGAGAGGCGAGGTCCCACTGGCCGGGTCGACGACAAGTCCGGTCTTACGGTCGCGGGCGGGATAGCGTTCGCGACCGGCAGTCCGGGCACACTCGACTCCAGACGGGGGCAGCGATGGACGACGTGGTCTCCACCACCAGTGGTTCCGTGCGGGGCCGTCGCACCAACGGCGTCTCCTCCTTCCTGGGGATCCCCTACGCCGCGCCGCCGTTCGGTACCCACCGGCTGCGCGCCCCGGTGCCGCCCGAGCCCTGGGACGGGATCCGGGACGCCCTGGCGTTCGGGCCGACCGCACCGAGTCCGTCGTTCGCTCCACCGCTCGATGCACTGCTGCCGGACGTCCAGGTACCCGGCGAGGACTGCCTGAACCTCAACGTGTGGACACCGGATCGGGGCGCCGCCGGACTTCCGGTCATGGTGTGGATCCACGGCGGTGCGTTCCGGAACGGGTCGAGTGGAGTCCCCTGGTACTACGGCGACCGCTTCGCCCGCGACGGCGTCGTCTGCGTGTCGCTCAACTACCGGTTGGGCTGCGAAGGCTTCCTCCTCCTGGATGACGGCACGGCGAACCGGGGGATCCTCGACCAGCTGGCGGCGCTCGAGTGGGTCCAGGCCAACATCCGGTCGTTCGGCGGGGACCCGGACAATGTCACCGTCTTCGGCGTGTCCGCCGGGGCGATGTCGGTGGTGACCCTCCTCTCGATGCCCCGAGCGTCGGGCCTCTTCCACCGGGCCATCGCCCAGAGTGGTGCCGGGCACCAGGTCCTGACGCCCGAGACGGCCAGGTCGGTGGCCCACGAGCTGGCCCGACGGCTCGGCATCGAGCCCACCACCGCGGCTTTCGCCACCGTGCCGGCGGACCGGTTGATCGACGAGCAGCGGAAGGTCTCGGACGACATCGAGTCCGAGCCGGATCCTGACCGGTGGGGTGAGATCGGGCTCGACACGCTGCCGCTCGCCCCCGTCCTCGACGGCGATGTCCTGGCGGCACGACCGATGGAGCGCCTCACGGCCGGTGCCGGTGGTGACGTCGACCTCCTGATCGGCACCAATCGCGATGAGCTGCGCCTCTACCTCGTCCCCAACGGGGTGATCGACCTCATCGATGCCAGCGCCCTCGCCGGCTTCGCCGCCCGCCTCGGACTCGACCCGGCCGGACTGGCGGCCTACGAGTCCCCGGAGGCGACACCAGGCGAGGTGTTCGCCGACGTCTACACCGACTGGTACTTCCGGATCCCGGCCATCCGGACGGCCGAAGCCCACCGGGGCCGATCCCATCTGTACGAATTCGCCTGGAGGTCACCGCTCTTCGACGGTCGGCTGGGCGCGTGCCACGCGCTCGAGGTGGGATTCGTCTTCGACACGCTCGACGAGCCGGACAGCGGACCGCTCTGGGGTCCCGCGCCACCTCGCCAACTGGCCACAGCGATGCACGCCGCCTGGGTGGCGTTCGCCCGTACCGGGGACCCGGGCTGGGAGCCCTATGGACCCGAGGTCCGGGCGACCATGTGCTTCGACGAGGAGTCGACCGTCGTGTCGGACCCCCGATCGGCGCAGCGGGCCGTGTGGCTGGGGATCCGGTGAACCAGCCCCGCCGACCAGGTGCCGCTGACCGGCGGTCCGGATGTTCTAGAAGGTCAGGACACCGCGGGCGAGCTTGCCCGCCTCCATGTCCTCCACGATCTCACGGAAGCCTTCGAGCGGCTTCTGCTCGGTGACCAGCTCGTCGAGCATGAGCTTGCCCGACAGGTAGAGCTCGACCATGAGCGGGATGTCGTGGTGGGGGCGGGACGAGCCGTACCGGCAGCCGAGCAGGCCCCGGTCGACGTAGGCCAGGGCGTTGACGTCGACGGACACCTCGGTGCCCTGGGGCGGGATCCCGATGGCCATGGCGTTGCCCCCCCAGTCGAGCACGTCGAGGGCGTTGCGCAGCACGGCCGGGTGGCCGACGCAGTCGAAGGACCAGTTGACGCCGCCGGTCCACCCGAGGGCGCCGGTCACCTGGGAGGGTCCGGGTGGGACGATCTCACGGATAGCGGCCACAGCATCGGTCTCGGACGCGTTGACGAAGTGGGTGGCGCCGAACTGGCGAGCCAGCCCCTCCTTGGAGGCCAGCGTGTCGACCGCGATGATCCGGCTCGCCCCGGCCAGGCGGAGGCCCTGGATCACGTTCAGACCCACGCCCCCCACGCCGAAGACGGCCGAGGTCTCCCCCGCCTGGACCTTGGCCCGGTTGAGCACTGCACCCACGCCGGTCAGCACGCCGCACCCGATCAGGCAGGCCGAGGTCATGGGCACGTCTTTGGAGATCTTGACGGCCTGAACCTCCTTCACGATGGTCGACTCGGCGAACACCGAGGTGGCGGCGAAGTTCGAGGCTGGCTCACCTTTGTAGGTGAAGGGCGTCGACACGTTGCCCAACGTCTTGACACACCACGTCGGGTGGCCGGTGGCGCACGCCCGGCACGTCCCGCAGCTGGCCAGGGTGGCGATCACCACGTGGTCGCCGGGCTTGACCGAGCGGACCTCGGTGCCTACCGCCTCGACGACGCCGGCTCCCTCGTGGCCCAGAACCGACGGCGCCTTCCACGGGATGGTGCCGTTGATGACCGACAGGTCGCTGTGGCAGACGCCGGCGGCCCCTATGGCCACCCGGACCTCGGTCGGCCCGGGGTCCCCGATGGTCAGCTCGTCGGTGACCTCGACGTCGGATCCGGTGTAGACGATGCCTCGCACGTGGTGCTCCTTCTGCTCGGTGTTGCTGCTCGGTGTTGCGTTCCGTTCGGTGTGGCGATCAGGTCGGCGGGTGGCCTCAGGTGCCGAAGCGGGCCCGCAGTTCCCGCTTCAGGACCTTGCCGCTGGCGTTGGTCGGCAGCACGTCGACGACCTCGACCCGGCGGGGGGCCTTGAAGTTGGCCAGCTGCTCCTTGGCGAAGGCCGGCAGGGCGTCGGCAAGGCCTCCGGTGTCGGCGCCGGGGCGGGGCACCACGACGGCCAGGCCGACCTCGCCCATGCGGCGGTCGGGAACCCCGACCACGGCCACCTGTCCCACGGCGGGGTGGCGGCGCAGGACGGCCTCGACCTCGGCGGGGTAGACGTTGAACCCGCCGGACACGTACATGTCCTTCAGGCGGTCGGTGATGGCCAGATTGCCGGCGGCATCGACGAAGCCCACGTCGCCGGTGTGGAGCCAGCCGTCGTCGTCGATGGCGGCCGCCGAGGCCTCGGCGTCCCGGAAGTAGCCGGACATGACGTTGTAACCCCGCACCACGATCTCCCCCGCCTCGCCGGTCGCCACCTCGTGGCCGTCAGCGTCGACGATGCGCACCTCCACATCGGGGATAGCCCGCCCCGACGTCGCCGAGATCACTTCGGCCGAGTCGCCCCGGCGGCACATGGTCACGGTGCCCGTTGCCTCGGTCAGCCCGTAAGCGGTGAGCACCGTCTCGACGCCCATGTCGGACCACAGGGACTCGACCAGCTCGACCGGTACCACGGCGGCGCCGGTCACCACCAGCCTCAGGGTCGACAGGTCGTAGGCGTCACGCTTCGGGTGATCGAGGATCGACTGGAAGATGGTCGGGGGGCCGGGCAGCACGCTGATCCGCTCGTCGGACACCCGCTGCAGCACCAGATCGACGTCGAACACCGGCTCGGGCACCATGGTCGCCCCCGCCATCAGGCAGGCCAGGATGCCGGCCTTGTACCCGAAGGTGTGGAAGAAGGGGTTCACGATCAGATAGCGGTCGCCGGCCCGCAGCCCCACCACTTCGGCCCAGGTGGCGAAGGTGCGCAGCGTCTGCC
>DATCCR010000043.1:0-15742 GCA_036511155.1 Acidimicrobiales bacterium | reverse complement strand
CAAGGACAGCGTGCCCGCCTATGTGGTGCTGAACGACAAGGAGCTGGTGGGGATCGCCGGGCGGAATCCGACCACCCTGAGCGAGCTCGGCCAGTGCCGGGGCATGGGGCCGATCCGTCTGGAGCGCTGGGGCGACGAGATCCTGGGCGTCCTGGAGAGCGCGACCGAGTCGCCCGACGGCACCTGACCCGGGCGACCGCCGGGGCACCCCGCCTACTGTGGCCGTGGACCCCAGCACCCGGAGGAACTCGCATGGAACTCGGCATCCACTTCGCCAACTTCACCCTGCCCGGAGGGCCGGAGGCCATCGGGCCGGTCCTGGCGGGCACCGCCCGGGCGGCTGAGGAGGGGGGCTGCGCGGCGTTCACGCTGATGGACCACTACTTCCAGATGGAGGAGTTCGCCGACCGCCACGATCCCATGCTGGAGGGCTACACGGCACTCGGGTTCCTGGCCGGCCGGACGGAACGGATGACGCTCGGGCTGCTGGTGACCGGCGTCACCTACCGCCACCCGGGCCTGCTGGCCAAGATCGTCACCACGCTCGATGTGGTGTCGGGCGGCCGTGCCCAGCTCGGCATCGGCGCCGCCTGGTACGAGCGCGAGCACCTCGGCCTCGGGGTCCCCTTCCCTCCTCTGTCCGAGCGGTTCGAGCGGCTCGAGGAGACCCTCCAGATCTGCCACCAGATGTGGAGTGACGACGAAGGTCCTTTCGAGGGCATCCACTACCAGCTGGCGGAGACGATCTGCTCGCCCCGCCCGGTCAGCAGCCCGCGGCCGCGGATCCTGGTGGGTGGCAGCGGTGAGCAGAAGACCCTGCGGCTGGTCGCCCGTTACGCCGACGCCTGCAACCTGTTCGCCACGGAGCCGGCCGAGGTGGCCCACAAGTTGGAGGTGCTCGACCGGCACTGTGCCGACGAGCAGCGGGACCCGGCCGCCGTCAGGCGCACCATCCTCGCCATGGCCGACCCGCTGGCCGACGTCGACGGGTTCCTGGCCTCCATGGAGCAGTACGCGGCGCTCGGCATCGACATGGTTGACGTGATGCCGTTGGTCGAGGACCCGGTCGCCTACGTCAGCCGCCTCGGTGAGGAGATCGTGCCCCGCCTGGCCGAACTCGGGGCCTGACCGGCTGTCCCACCTCACGGTGGGTCCGGTCAGTCTCGGGTGCCCGGCTCCTGTCCTGACGCGGGACGGGGCGTGGTGGTGGCCAGGAAGTCGAGGATGAGCCCGGCCACGGTCTCGGGGTCCTCGGCCTGGGGGAAGTGGCCCAGTCCAGGCAGCACTTGGAGGGTGCTGTGGGGGATGGCGTCGGCCGCGCGGTAGGCGTGGTCCACCGGGATGATGCGGTCCCGCTCGCCCCAGACGATCAGCACTGGCAGTCCCTCGGTGAGGTGGAGCCGTCCATGGGCGCTGACCGACTGGCCACCGGGGTCGATGACGGCACGGATGGTGCGGACGAACGCCCGCCTCGTCACCGCGTCGGTGAGCGACCGGTAGGCCGACCACACCTCGGCGGCGGCCGGGTTGGCGAACCCCCGTCGACGGAGCATTCGGGCTACCGAGTCCCCCACCCCGGCCGCGAACGACGGGAAGAGGACGGGCATGACGAACTCCGCTCCCGGGACGGCCACCAGCCGGAGGATCCAATTGACCTCGCGGCCCAGCCCTCCGGCGTCGACGAGGACGACGCGCTCGCACCGGTCGGGGAATTGGTAGGCGAACTGGAGAGCCACCCCTCCTCCGAACGACTGGCCCACCACCGTGGCGCGATCGACCCCGAGCGCATCGAGCAGGTCCCGGGTCCAGTTGGCGAAGCTACCGAGCGAGTAGTCCCCGAGCGGCTTGTCCGACTCTCCGTGGCCGATGAAGTCGGGGGCCACGACCGTGTAGCTGGCGCCCAGGCGTTCCATCACCGGCTCCCAGGTCGCCGAACTCCCGGCGATCCCGTGGAGCAGCAGGACGACGGGACCGGCGCCCGTCCGCCGGTAGACGATCCGCTGCCCGTGGATGGTCACGAAGTCGACCACCGTGCGCCCGTCGCCGGATCCCACGCGGTCACCCGGCCCGGGACGATGCACGGCGGGCGTACTAACCGCCCGCCGACGTCTTGGCCGGCGCCTTCCGTGCAGCGGCCTTCCGTGCCGGCGCCTTCCGTGCCGGTGCCTTCTTGGCCGGAGCCTTCTTGGCTGCCACCTTCTTCGCCGGTGCCTTCTTGGCGGGCTTGCGACCCCTCGTGCGGCCCGTCACCTCACGACCGGCCTTGGCGGCCCGGTCGGCCTGCTCGTTCACGGCCCGCATCACATCGCTCACCATGGAGCGCTGACTCTTCAGGACCCGCTGGGCGACGTCGAACACGTCGTCGACCATCCGCTCGAGGTCACGCGAGACCGGAGGCACGATGCGATCCGCCTCACGGGTGATCCCCTTGGCCAGTTGGCGGCTGGCCTGCAGCAATTCCTTCTGGGCCCGCTCGATGGCCCGCTCGATGCGGACTCTTGTATCCCTGGACTCAGCCATGTGCATTGTCTCCTCCGTCGTGCCGGCGCTTCCGCCGGTCCTGATGCAACCATGGTGCACCTCGTCCGCCTGCCTGACGAGGGGAGAAAGTCCTCATCGCCCCGCCGGGGGCTCGGCGTTCATGCGGGTGAAGGGGTGAACCGGAGGGGGAGCCGGGCCGGCCCCCAGATCCCGAAGGTGGCCGGCTTCCACTCGACGGGACCGTCGGTGGCGAGGCCCGGCAGCCGACGCGACAGCAAGACCAGGGCCTCCTGCAGCTCGGCCCGGGCCAGGGCGGCCCCCATGCAGTGGTGGATGCCCGACCCGAACGTCATCTGCTGGGTCGTGCGCTCGCGGGTGATGTCGAAGGTGTCGGGCTCCTCCCAGATGCCCGGGTCGCGGTTGGCGCCGGCCAGCGAGACGAAGACCAGCGTCCCCTTCGGGAAGAGCACGTCGCGGAAGACAACGTCTTCGGGGGCGAACCGGACCGTTCCCCGCACGGCCCCGAGGTAGCGCATGGTCTCCTCGACGGCCCGGGGCGCCAGCTCGGGCCGCTCGGCCAGGAGGGCCCACTGGTCGGGATACTCGGCGAACAGGGCCAGGGCACAGGCCAGTTGGTTGCGGGTGGTGTCGGTGCCGGCCATGAGCACGGCTACCGCCAGCGAGACCAGCTCGTCGGTGGAGAGGCGGTCACCCTCTTCCTCGATGGCGATCAGGACGCTCAGCAGGTCCTCGCCGGGGGACTCCCGGCGGGCGGCGATGAGATCGGCCAGGTAGGCCTCGAGGGCGGTGTTGGCCGCCTCGATGAGCGGCAGGTCCTCGGCCAGGTTCTGGTTGAAGATCCGGAAGATGTCGGTGGCCCAGGCCGAGAACTGCCGCCAGTCTTCCTTGGGCGCGCCGAGGAGCTCGCAGATGATGGGGATCGGGTACGGCTCGCACAGGTCGACGACCACCTCGCACCGTCCCGCCGGGGCGAAGGCGTCGACCAGGCCGTCCACCACCTCGCGCATGAACGGGCGGAGCCGGTCGGCGGCCGAGGGCGTGAAGGCCGGTGCCACCAGGCGGCGCAACCGGGCATGGTCGTCGCCCTCCATGGACAGAATCGACTGGCGCCGCTGGTTCTGCAGCTCGTCGGGCTCCATGCCGTTCATCTGGCGGATCAGCGCCAGGGCGTTGTGGAACCGCTTGTCCCGCAGGAGGGACACGCAGTCCTCCTGGCGGCTGAGCGAGAACCCGAGTGGGCTCTTGGCCAGCCAGTGCCGGGTGCGGGCCTCGGCGATGGCGTACAACGCCTCATCGCGGGCCATGCCGACGGTGTCGACTTCGGGCAGGTCGAGTTCGTACACGGACGTCACCATCGGACACTCTCCCGTCGAGGAAGGAACCGGGCCAAGCTATCCCGGGTGCCGCAGGGTGCGGATCGCTAGGGTGCCGGACATGGACGCACTCGCCGCCGCAACTGCCATCGGACCCCCCCTCGGAACGGTCGGGGCCGCCTTCTACTTCTCGCCGGAGGCGTCGGCCCGGGCCTCGGGCATCGGCATCGACGTGGTGAGTCTGTATGCGGCCGGTCGAGGCGGGGTACTGGGAGACCGTTCGCCGGCTGAGGTCGACGAGGAGTTCTTCTTCTTCAAGTCCGGATTGATCGGCAGCGTCGTCGAAGCCGCGCGGGCGTCGGCCGACCCGTCGGCCATCCTGGAAGCCCACGTCGGGTCCGCCGTGGACTACGCGATGGCTGCGTTCGGGGACGTCGACCCGGTCGTGCTGGCCGGGTTCGATGACGCAGCGTCCCGGGTGGTCGAGGAACTGCCTGTCGGCCGGTGGTCGCTGGTGGACGGGTACCGGGCGGTGCCGGTCCCGTCCGACCCGGTGGCGAGCGCCTTCCTGCGGGCCGTCATCCTCCGCGAGCTGCGGGGCGGGGTGCACCGCGAAGAGGTGGAGTCCGCAGGCCTGACCGACGCGGTCGCCTGCCAGTTCGACCGGGGTGACGACTACTACCGGCTCCACGGGTACGGCGACGAGGACCGTGTGCCCGAGACGCCGCAGGTCTTGGGCGCCCGGGCGTCCGCCGAAGAGGCGACCGACCGACGAATGGCCGAGCTGTTGGGTGTGCTGGACGAAGCGCAGCTGACGGCGCTGGTGGCCGGTGCCGAAGCGATGATCGACGCCGGCGCCACCGTGGTCCTGCCGGAGGTCTAGGGCTGGTCAGCCGGGCCCGAACGACCCGTCGTCCGGGGTGGCGGGGTAGGCGACGAATCGGTCGGCGGTGGGCACGTCCTCGCCCGACCACCGGTAGGCCACCAGCGATCCCTCGGGCCGCACCGCGCTGTAGTCGACGCAGACGGCATGGCGGGCCGCCGGACGTGGCGCCCCCCGGAACCAGTAATGGCCGAAGAAGACGGGCACCGGGTCGGAGTAGCGGAACTCGTCGGCATGGTCGGAGGGATCGTCGGGAAGCCCAGGGTGCGGGTCCCCGTCGAGCGTCCGCGACCCGCCCGGGATGATGGCGACGTCCCGAAGCGACGTCGCCGTGTCGTCCCACCACATGATCCGCGCCGCCCACCGGGGGGCGTCCTCGGGATCGAGGAAGGCCAGGTGCTCGGGCAGACGGACCTCGGGCCCCTTCAGGACCACCTCGACGGCGTCGAATGCCTCCGAGTAGCGGGTGTTGGCCTCGATGACGAACGCGTCGGTCAGTGGTGTGCCCGGCGTCACCCACTTGTCGAGGACGGCCAGCGAGGCGGGGTGCCAGCAGGCGTGGGCGATGCGCACCCCGCCGAGGTCCAGGTAGAGGGGGAGCGTGCGGAACCACTCGATGGTGGCCGCGTGCAGAGCCGAGCCCTCACCCACCTGGTCGAGGAACCTGGCGTGGTGGTGCCGGTTGTGATGGCCGCGGCGGCCGAGGTGGGTGCGCATGAAGTCGCCAGACGCGTGGGGGTTCGGTGTCACCCAGGCGATGGCGTTGAATTCGTGGTTGCCCATCACCACCTGTGCCGACCCGGCCTCCGCCATCGCCCGGACCAGTTCGACCACCCGGACCTGGTCGTCGCCCCGGTCGATGAGGTCGCCGACGAAGAGGGCCTGATGACCCTCCATCCGGTAGGCGCCGTCGACCTCGGTGTAGCCGAGGGTCCGTAGGAGCCCTTCCAGCTTGTCGGCGGTCCCGTGGACGTCGCCGATGATGTCGTAGGCGGTCATACCTGCGGCCTCCTCTCGTGGTCGGTCGGCGGGGAACCACGGCGCGGGCGCCCGGGGGCCGTGATGTGGGCGGATGGGGCGTCCGGCCTGCCGTCCGGTGCTGTCCCCGATGCCGGACCCAGTGTACGGGCGGGCTGTGACCGCTGGGACGGATCAGGCCGGGTCGCAGTCCGACGGGCCGGGCCCAGCCGCGGTGTCAGCGGATCGGGTCAGCGGATGAGGCCGAGGCCCTCCTGGCAGTGGGGGCCGCCCCAGTGCTCGACGATCTTCCCGTCGCGCATCCGCAGGATCGCCGTGCCGTTGATGGAGACGTGCTCGCCCGAAGGCGGGACGTCGTAGAAGTGGGCGCCGGAGTGGGTGCCCTCGACCGTCCAGTTGGAGACGATGAGGTCGTCCTTCTCGATGAGCAGGTTGACGGTGAACGCCATGTCCGGAAAAGCCGCCCGGGCGTTCTCCCACCACTTCTGTTCCTCGCCCCTGACGTCGGAGCCGACCTTGTCCGGGCTGACCCGGGTGGTCACGTGGCTGTGGAACTCCGGGGCCCAGAAGGCGAAGACCGCCTCGCTGTCGCCCCGCTCCATGGCGGCGCTGTACTCCGCCAGGGTCCTCAGGTTGTCCGACACGGCGGCTTCCTCCTTGCGCTCGTCCTCGCACCCTACCCACGTCGGGTGTCGTCGGCACCCGACGGTCGGGCCGACGGGTCAGGCCGGTACGCCCTCGATGTACTGGTCGGAACTGGAGAGCTCCTCGAACTCCTCGTTGACCCGCTGCTCGTACTCCTCGCGGTCCCGGACGGCCGACGAACGGCGCCACCGGCCGACCAGCAGGAAGATCGTCGGGATGAAGAGGACCTCGCCGGCCACGCAGATCAACCACCACCGCTGCCACTCCTTCGGGGCTGCGGCCCGTGCGGCGAGGACCTCGCGTCCGTGGGCTGCGAGGAAGGCCCGGTCGGCCTTCGGGATCTTGGAGGCGGCGATCAGGTTCGCCGCCGCCTCACCGAACGGCTGGCCGGTTGCGGCGTGGATCTGGGCGATGGCCGCCACCTGGGCCTTCCGGTCGGCCGGATTGACCTGGAGCTTGGCCAGCGTGGCCGGCTGGATGACCTTGAGCGTGGCGATCTGGGGTGCGTACTCGACCTGCAGGGCGCGGGCGTGCGTCCCGAAGTCGGCCACCGGGGTGGCCGAGGGCACGATGAACGGCACGACCAGGAAGGCGGTGGCGGCCACGAGTCGGAGGGTCCAGCCCCAGATGGCGAGTCCCGTGGCCACCAGGGCCGGGTTCCGGCTCTCCAGGGTCTCGGTGTAGGCGGCCATCCAGGGGGCGTAGGCGACGCCGCGGGCCGCCGACATGACCATGATCACCACCACGAACGTGCTGTAGGAGGTGTGGGGCCGGGTGGCCAGCGAGGCGAAGACCAGACCCATGCCGACGGCCACCGCGCCGCCGAGCAGCATGAAGGGCTTGCGGACCTGGAGCTTGTCCGAGATCACCCCGACGGCCACCACGGCCACCGCGTCGGCCGACCAGAACCAGTTGCCGAGACCGTTGGCCTCGGACTGGCTGAAGCCGAACACCGACACGAAGTAGATGACGAAGAACCCGACGGCCGACAGGTAGATGAGCAGGAAGAAGCCGACCCCCAGGGAGGGCAGCACGGTGTTCCACCCGATCATCTGGCGGAACGGGTGCTTCAGGGCGTTCTCCACCTGGAGGCCGCGGGCCCGGACCTCGGCCAGCACCCGTTCGCGGATCGACGTCATCAGCTGGTCGCGCAGTGACGGGGCCAGCTCGCGGAGGAAGAGCAGGGCCAGCACGAAGACCACCAGACCGACCGTGCCTGCCACCTTGAACTGGAACTGCCAGGCGTGGCTGTCGGCCGTCTGGGAGGCCACCAGCGAGACGGTCAGGCTGCCGAGCACCGGCCCGAGGGTCCAGAAGCCCATGGCCGCGCCCCGCCGTTGCTGGGGGGAGAAGTCGCGCACCAGGGCGGGAGTGGCCACCAGCACCATCCCCTCGAAGAAGCCGACCACGCAGACGGCCAGGGCGTAGCTGGCCTTGGTGTGGGCGTTCGGGATCCCGAAGAGGGTCACCACGCCCACGGCGAACAGGCCGACCACCACCATGTTGGCCCGGCCGATCCGGTCGGCCGTCGAGGCGATCAGCGAGGACATCGCGCCGGCCACACTGGAGACGACGACGATGGTCAGGTAGAAGCGGAACGACATCTGGTAGTAGGCGAGGATCGTGGACGACACCGATCCCGCCACGTACTGCTGGTAGTACATGACGATGCTGCTGAGGACCACGAGGGCCAGCAGCCGGTAACGGGCGCGGGTAGCCGGGTAGTGCCGGAGCTCGCGGTCCCACAGGCGGCGGATGCCGCGGGCTGCCGGGGGTGCGACGGCGTCCTCGGACCCAGCGGCGAGGTCGGCGGCGCTCACGAGAACGCGGCGATCACGACGGAGACGGACCGGAAGAGATCGGCCCGGAGGTCGTCGGGGTCGCCGCGCCCGACCACCCAGTCCACGATGGCGCCGAGGCCGAGCCGCACCAGGGCGGTGGCCGCGGCGTCGGCGTCGGCGTCGGCCTGCAGCTCGCCGTCGGCCACGGCCTCGGTGAACGCCCCGGCCAGTTCGACGCGGACCCGTTGGAGCAGGAGGAACCGGTCCGAGCCCATCGATGCCAGGACACCGGAGGCCAGGAGTCCCCGGACCAGCTCGCGCTCGTGGTCGACGATGCCGGTGAACAGCTCGATGACGGCGGTCGCCCGGAACAGCCCCCGGGAGTCGAGGGCGGCGGCCCCGTGGTCGAACCGGTGCACGCCTTCGGCCATCAGGGCGGCGATGACGTCGTCACGCCCGCCGACCAGGGCGTAGACCGTGGGGACGCTGACCATGGCCCCATCGGCCAGCGTGCGCATGGTCAGCCCCTCGGCGCCGTCCCGTCCGATGAGGTCGTGGGCCGCCCGCAGGATCTGCTGACGGCGTCGCTGCTTGTTGGTGGACCGGAGATCTTGCACACGTGCAGGTTATTGCACGCGTGCAAGGTGTGCCCGGTCCAGGAGTGCCGGAACCGATGTGCCGCCCGTCCCGATCCCGTCCCGACCCCGTTCACACGATGCATCCACGCCGGCAATCTTCTCGAAACGATCGGCGCGTACCTTCGGTGGCGAGGGGCGGGGCGCCACGCCCCTCGACCCGAGGGGACCGGTCCGGGGCTGGCCGGACCGGCGCCCCCGGTGTGGACCGGACCGGCGTGGCAGGACGGAAGGGCGAGGGACCAGCGATGGCATCCGACGGACAGGATCACGGCCCCTCCGCCCTGAGGGACTCTCCGTTGGCGCTGCTCCACGAGGAGGACACGGCCTTCCGGACCGGGTCGTCAGGTCACGTCCCCGCCGAGCCCCACGTCATCGTCCTGTTCGGTGCCACCGGCGACCTGGCCAAGCGGAAACTGCTCCCCGGCCTGTTCCACCTGTCGCGGGCCGGCATGCCGCCCGACTGCCACATCGTCGCCACGTCCCTCGAGCTCCTCGACGACGGCGAATACCACGGCATCGCCCGCCTGGCCTGCGAGGAGTTCGCCCGCGGTCAGATCACCGACGAGCACTGGGGCGTGTTCCAGGAGCGCATCGTCTACGTGCCCGGCGAGCACGGGGTCAGCGGGCTGGCCGAGACGGTCCGGCGGCTGGAGTCGACGTTCGACGCCGAACCCCGCCGCCTCCACTACCTGAGCATCCCGCCCGACGCCGCCGACTCGGTGGTGCGGACCCTGGGGGAGGCCGGGCTCACCGACCGGGCCCGGATCATCATGGAGAAGCCGTTCGGCACCGACCTGCCCAGCGCCCGGCACCTCAACTCGCTGGTCCGGGAGGTCTTCGATGACGATCAGGTCTTCCGCATCGATCACTTCCTCGGCAAGGAGGCGGCCCAGAACATGCTGGCCTTCCGGTTCGCCAACGGGCTGTTCGAGCCGATCTGGAACCGCCAGCACATCGACCACGTCCAGATCGACGTGCCCGAGACCCTGGGCGTCGAATCGCGGGCCGCCTTCTACGAGCAGACCGGTGCCTACCGCGACATGGTGGTCACCCACCTCCTCCAGGTGCTGGCCTTCGTGGCCATGGAGCCCCCGACCGAGCTCGAGCCGCGGTCGATCAACGAGGAGAAGAACAAGGTCTTCCGCTCCCTCCGGCCGATCGACCCCCGCAACGTGGTGCGCGGCCAGTAGGAGGGGTACACCCGTGCCGAGGGGGTGGCACCCGACTCCGACACCGAGACGTTCATCGCCCTCAAGTGCGAGATCGACAACTGGCGGTGGGCCGGGGTCCCCTTCTACCTGCGCACCGGAAAGCACCTGGCCGAGGGGGCCCGCATCGTGTCGATCGCCTTCCGGGAGCCCCCGAAGTCGATGTTTCCGGCCGGGTCGGGCGTCGGCAGCCAGGGTCCGGACCACCTCACCTTCGACCTGGCCGATGCCTCGAAGCTCTCCCTCTCGTTCTACGGCAAGCGCCCGGGTCCGGGCATGAAGCTCGGCAAGCTGAGCCTGCAGTTCGCGCTGCACGAGACGGAGGAGTCCGACAACGTCCTCGAGGCCTACGAGCGACTGATTCACGACTCGATGAGCGGCGACCAGACGCTGTTCACCAACGCGGAGGGCATCGAGCGCCTGTGGGAGGTGTCCCAGCCGCTTCTCGACGACCCGCCGGAGGTCCAGCTCTACCGGGTCGGGTCGTGGGGGCCTACGGCCATGCGTGACCTGATCGCGCCCCGTTCGTGGAGGCTCCCCTTCGAGCGGGGTTGGCGTCAGAAGCGGTGAACGGCACGGGCCGGCGCCACCGCCCGGCGGGTGACGACGGTGCCTGACGGGAGCTGGGGATCCGACGGTCACGTGATCGTCTGCGGGCTCCACGGCGTGGGCCTCCGCACGGTCGAGCAGCTGCACCAGAGCCGGGTGCCGGTGGTCGTGGTCGACGACGCCCCCGACCCCCGCCTGGCCCAGATCGTCGAGGCCTGGGGCGTGACGCTGATCCGTCGGAGCGCCCGCATCGGCGACGGCTTGGCCGGCGCCGGCCTCGACCGGGCCCAGGCGGTGATCTGCGTGGAGTCCGACGAACTGGCCACCCTCGAGATCGCCATGCGGGTGCGCGAGGCCCGCCCCGATGTGCGGCTGGTGGTGCTGCTGGCCAACCCCTCGGTCGGGCGTGCCCTGGAACGCGTCCTCGGGACCGGGATCATCCTGGACCCGGCGGCGCTGGCCGCGCCCTCCTTCGTCGAGGTGTGCCTGCGCCGTCCGTCCCACCAGATCGAGCTCGGCGGCGAGCGGTTCGCGGTGGCCGAACTGCCCGTCGACCGGGACGAGGCGGCCGGCCGGACCTTCCGCAGCCGGTTCGGGCACCTGGCCCCGGTGGCCGTGGTGCCGGCCGATGGCAGCGGCATCGTCTGCTGCCCGGGCCGCGACCATCCGGTCGACGTCGGGGACCGGGTGGCGGTGCTGGCCACCCCCGCCGAACTCGACCGGGCGGGCATCGACCTGGCGGAGGCGACCGGATCGCCGGAGCCCACCGTCCCGACGTCCGTGCGGGCACGACGGCGCCTGTCGGCCCTCCGCCAGTCCCATGCCTGGGGGCTCACCGTCGTGGCCTCCGCCGTGCTGGCCCTGCTGGTGGTGTCCTCCGCCGTGATCCGGACGGCGTACGTGGTGCCGGGGTCGGGCGCCCACCTGGGCCTGCTGCAGTCCGTGTACTTCACGGTCGAGACGGTGGCCACCGTCGGGTACGGCGACCTCAACTTCTCCGGCCAGTCCACATGGTTCGTGGTCTTCGGGATCGTCCTCATCCTTCTCGGGGTGACGTTGGTGTCGACGGCCTTCGCCCTGTTCACCAACTTCCTGGTGAGCCGGCGGATCGAACAGTCGCTCGGTCGCGGCAAGGTGCCGGGCATGGCCGGCCACGTCGTGGTGGTGGGCCTCGGGTCGGTGGGGATCCGAGTGGTGGAAGGCCTGGTGGCCGAGGGCCGCAAGGTGGTGGTGGTCGAGCGGGACGCCGGTAACCGCTACCTCGACCGGGCCCGGGCCCTCGATGTCCCGGTGGTCATCGCCGATGCCACCCAGCGCCAGACCCACGCCTCGGTCAACCTGGGCGAGGCGGCGGCTGTCGCCATCCTCACCAGCGCGGACCTGACCAACATCGAGACCGGTCTGGCCGTGCGGGAGTCGCTGGGCGAGCGGTGGGACGTGGTCCCGGTGGTGCTCCGGGTGTTCGACCGCGACCTGGCCCGGACGATGGAGCGGAACTTCGGGTTCCGCCACGTGCGGTCGACATCGGCCCTGGCCGCCCCGTGGTTCGTGGGCGCCGCCCTGGGTCTCGGCGTGCTCGAGACGTTCTTCGTGGATCAGCAGCCGTTCCTGGTGGGCCGGCTCACCATCGCGTCGGGCGGCGGCCTCCAGGGTCTGGCCATGCAGGACCTGTCGGCTCGGACCCGGGTGGTGGCGCTGCGCCGGGCCTCGGCCGCCGCCGTGCTCGAGCACCCGCCCCGGCGGGGGACGAGGTTCCAGGGCGGCGACCAGGCCTACCTCCTCGGTCCCTACGACGAGATGCTCGACGTCCTACGCCGGGACCAGCGTCCCGGGGTCGCTTGACCGCACCCGAACGGGAGGGATCCCAAACGGGTGTCGCCCGTGTGCGACAACGGCCGTTGTCGTACCATGGCGAGCGCAAGGGACCTGGACAGAACCAAATCCGCGGGACGGTGCCGGACGGCCGCATCCGACGGACGAACAGGGGGAACCGTGATCCGCAAGCTCGTGACCGCAGGAGTCGCCGTGGCGGCGACCTCGCTCAGTCTCGTCGGCCTCGGGGGTGTGGCCGGTGCCGCCGGCACCCCGGTCCCGTTGAACCTGACCTGGTCCCAGGCGTTCGCCATCCTCGGCGCGTCGTGCGGGGGCATCCAGGAGACGGTGTACGCCAACGGGTTCGACCCGGCGTCGGGCTACCCGACCGCCGTCGTCGATCTCAAGACGAGCTGCGGGGGCAGCGGCAAGGGCGGCGGCTACCACTCGACGACGTACACGGCCTCGGCCGACGTGGTGTGGGACTTCACGGCGACCGTGGTGTCGACGTCGGTGCCGGCCACCGGCGCGGCCGTCCCGGGCTTTTCGGCCACGGACGCCAATGGCAACCAGGTCTACGACTCGGGCAGCTCGGCCTTCCTGCTGCTGGCGCCCGGCTTCGTGCCGGCACCGCGGGTCACGGGCATATCGGCCGCCCAGGGGCCCGCAGCCGGCGGGACCTCGGTCGTGATCTCCGGTACGGGCTTCACCGCGGCCACCGGCGTCAGCTTCGGCGGCGTGCCGGCCGCCACGTTCACCATCACCAGCGACACCTCGATCACCGCGGTGGCCCCTGCCGCTCCGCCCGGACCGGTGGACGTGACCGTGACGTCGGCGGGCGGGACCGACGCGACCGGTGCCTTCGACCAGTTCACCTTCGTGGCTGCGCCCACCATCACCTCCCTCAGCCCGGCATCCGGGCCCCTGCAGGGTGGGAACGAGGTCGTCGTCACCGGGACCAACCTGGCCGGCGTGACGTCCGTGTCCTTCGGGGGGAACCCGGCCTTCCCGTCGGCGCAGAGCGACACGTCGTTGACCGTGACCGCTCCAGCGGGTGACGCCGTCGACACCACGACGGTGACCGTCACCTCGGTGGGTGGTAGCGGATCCGCCGCCTACGCCTACACGGCTCCGGACCTGTGTGGCAGCGGGTGCGCGTTCACCAGCCCGAACGCCACATCGGCAGCCACGGGTGTGCCCTTTTCCTTCACGGTGGCGGCCGCCGGTGGGGTGACCCCGACCTTCAAGGAGAAGGGCAAGCTCCCGAAGGGCGTCACGTTCGTGGACAACTACGACGGCACGGCGACCCTGGCGGGCACGCCGACCATCGTCGGCCACAGGTTGGCCGCCGGCACCTACCGGGACAAGATCAGCGCCACCTTCACGTACGGGACGGCGTCGAAGACGATCACCCAGGTCCTCACCTTGACGGTCAGCTGACCTCGGCGGCCGGCCCGGTTGCGTGACCCGGTCAGGTTCGCTGGGGGCGGCTCCGCGGGTACCCTTGGGGGTACTCGAGTCGGAGGTCCACCGTGGAACTGCCTGAAGACGTCGTCGACGACCTGCGCAAGCGCCTGAAGCGCGCCGGGGGGCAGGTCCAGGCCGTCGAACGGATGCTGGCCGAGGGCCGTGAGTGCCGGGACATCGTCACCCAGCTGAGCGCCGCCATCAACGCCCTCGAGCAGACGGGGTTCCGCCTGGTCGCCGCCGGGCTCACCTACTGCATCGAACACCCGGAGGAGTCGGCCGCCTCCGGCTACCCGCTCGACGAGGTGCAGCGCCTCTTTACGAAGCTGGCCTGACCAGCGACCGGGCCGCACCGGTCCGGGCCGCCTCGGCGGCCCGCCACGTGGTGAGCCCGCCGTCGAGGTTCCGGGCCTCGTAGCCGAGCTCGTGCAGCAGCTCGGTGGCCGTGTGCCCCCGTTGGCCCACCAGGCAGTAGACGAGGAACGGGCCCGCGCCCAGACCCGGCAGCTCGCGGCGCAGGTCGTCCAGGGGCGCACAGGTCCCGCCCGGGATCGAGCCGGTGGCGAACTCGTCGTGGCTCCGCACGTCGAGCAGGACCCAGCCGGCCTCGACCAGACCCGGCACCTCGTCGGGCTCCACTACGTCGCACTCGCCCGAGAGGATGTTTTCGGCCATGTAGCCGAGCATGTTGACCGGGTCCTTGGCCGACGAGAACGGCGGGGCGTAGGCCAGGTCCAGGTCGGCCAGCCCCGGTGCCCTGACCCCGGCCGTCATGGCCGTGGCCAGCACATCGATCCGCTTGTCGACACCGGACCCACCGACAGCCTGGGCGCCCAGGATGGTCCCGTCGAGCGGGTCGAACAACAGCTTGAGCGACATCTGCTCGGCCCCGGGGTAGTAGGTGGCGTGGTTCCACGGATGGGAGTGGATGCACCGGTACGGGCGCCCGGCGGCCCGCAGGCGCCGCTCGTTCCACCCGGTCATGGCCGCCGTGCGGGAGAAGACCTTGACGATGGCCGTACCGGCCGACGGTGCCGACGCACGGTCGAGCCCGGCGATGTGGTCGGCCACCCGTCGCCCCTGACGGTTGGCCACGTTGGCCAGGGCGACCAACGAGGACCCGCCCCCGACGGCGTCGGTCTTCTCGACGGCGTCGCCCACCGCGTAGATGTCCGAGTGGCTCGTCAGCCCGCTGCCGTCGACGGCGATCCCGCCGTTCGGGCCGATGGCGAGGCCGGCCAGCTCGGCCAGGCGGATGTCGGGACGGACGCCGATCGAGCCCACCACCAGATCGGCCGGCAGCGACCGGCCGTCGGCCAGCACCACCGCGGTGCCGGTCACCTCGGTGACGGCCACGCCGGTCTCGACCTCGACGCCGTTGGCCAGCAGCTCGGCCTCGACCAGCACGGCCAGCTCGGGGTCGAGCGGAGTGAGGACCTGGGGGGCGGCCTCGACCACGGTCACCCCGATGCCGGCGTGACGGAGATTCTCGGCGGTCTCCAGGCCGATGAACCCGGCGCCGATCACCACCGCGGAGCGCGGGGCCGCCTCCACGTCGTCGAACAGCCGCCGGGCGTCCTCGACGGTGCGCAGGTTGCGCACGCGGTCGAACCCGGGGATGGGCGGTCGGATCGAGGCGGCGCCGGGGCTCAGCACCAGCTTGTCGAAGTCGAGAGACGACTCGGTGCCGTCGACGGTGGAGCGGACGGTGACGGTGCGGGCGTCGGGGTCGATGTCCACCACCTCGGCGTCCACCCGGACGTCGAGTCGGAAGCGCTCGTGGAGCCGCTCGGGGGTCTGGAGGAGCAGGTCGTCCTCGTCCTCGATGACCCCGCCCACGAAGTAGGGGAGACCGCAGTTGGCGTAGGAGACGTGGCCGGAGCGCTCGACGACGATGATCTGGGCGGCCTCGTCGAGTCGACGCAGACGGGTGGCGGCCGACATGCCGCCGGCCACGCCGCCGACG
>DATCCR010000042.1:0-30764 GCA_036511155.1 Acidimicrobiales bacterium | reverse complement strand
CCCCCCCCACCGCCTGCCGCCCGTCCGGGGGCACCGAAAGGACCGACCACCAGCGTGCTGGACTACCACCTCCACCTGTGGCCCCACAGCCAGAGTGACGCCCAGACCACCGTCGACCAGGTGGCCGCCTACTGCGAGCGGGCGGCCGCCCAGGGGGTCACCGAAATCGCCGTCACCGAGCACCTCTTCCGGTTCACCCAGGCCAAGGACCGCCTGGGTGGCTTCTGGGACGACCTGCCCGGTGACGAACTGCGCCCCGGCATGGCCGCCTACTGGGACCACCATGCCCGGGTCGACCTGGACGACTACGTCGAGGTGGTGGAGGCGGTCAAGGCCGCCGGCCTGCCCGTCGTGCTCGGCCTCGAGGTCGACTACTACCAGGACCGGATGGAGGACGTGGCCGACCTGCTGGCCGGCTACCCCTTCGATGTCCTGCTCGGCTCGGTCCACTGGCTCGGGACGTGGCGGTTCGACGTGTTGAGCGACCCCCAGGTGGCGGCCGAGTGGGACCACCGGGACATCGACGCCGTGTGGGAGGAGTACACCCGGGCCATGGAGGAGCTGGGCGCCTCCGGGGTGTGCGACGTGTTCGCCCACCCCGACCTGGTCAAGATCGCCGGCCGCGTGCCGGCGGTGCCCGATGAGTTCTACGACCGGATCACCGAGGCCGCGGTGGCCTCGGGCATGGCCGCCGAGGTCTCGTCGGCCGGATGGCGCAAGCCGGTGGGGGAGGAGTACCCGTCGCCCCCGCTGCTCAAGCGGTTCGTCGACCACGGGGTCCCGCTCACCACGGCCTCCGACGCCCACACCCTGCCCGACGTGGCTGAGCGGGCCGACGACCTGCGGCTCCTCCTGACCGGCGCCGGGGTCGACACCCTGCGGGGCTTCCGGAACCGAGAGCCCCATGACATCGCCGTATCGGCGCCCCCTCCCGACGGTGGACCCACCGACGGGCCCAGCGGGTCGGAAGGCTGAACCGTGGCCACGCCCGCCGAACTCGCCTTCGAGCGCACCAACCTGGACGAGGACCAACTCGCCCACCTCCAGCGCCTCCTCGGCACCTGGGGCATCCTGGCCGACCTGTCCTTCTCCGACCTGGTGCTGATGGCGCCCATGGCCCCCGAGCCGACCGACCCCCGCCCCGGCCGTCTCGAGCTGGTCATCCTCGGGCAGATGCGGCCGTCCAACAGCTCCACGGTGGTCGAGCACGACCTGGTGGGCCAGACGGTCGACGCCGACATATGGCCGCTGGTCGTGCTCTCCTTCGCGTCCGGTGAGTCGTCTCGGGGCGAGATGGTGCTCGAGCCCGGGGGGGAGCCGGTCCGACTCCACTGCATCCCGGTGCGGTGCCAGGGGGAGACCGTTGCCGTGCTGGCCCGGATGTCGGCCGGGGCCGGGCGGCGGCCCGGCCACCTGGAGCGCACCTACCGCGACGTCTTCAACCGCTTCGCCATCATGCTGTCCGAGGGTTCCTTCCCCTTCCCGAGCGAGGAGGTGGCGACCGAAGAGGCCCCCCGGGTCGGCGACGGCGTGGTCCTGGTCGATGAGGAGGGGCGCGTCCGCTACGCCTCTCCCAACGCCACCAACGCCCTCCACCGGATGGGCATGTACTCCCAGATCGAGGGGCGCCGCCTCACCGACCTCGGCATCGAGGAGTCGGCTATCGAGTGGGCACTGGCCTCCGCCCTGCCCGTGGTGGAGGAGGTGGAGCGCCGCCCCGACGTCACGGTCCTGCTCCACTGCATCCCCCTCATCCAGACCCAGGACGTGACCGGCTGCATCGTCCTGCTGCGCGACGTGACCGACGTCCGCCGACTGGACCGCCTCCTGCTGTCCAAGGACGCGGCCATCCGTGAGGTGCACCATCGGGTCAAGAACAACCTGCAGACCATTTCGGCGCTCCTGCGGCTCCAGGCCCGACGGCTGCCCCCCGGCGGAGGCCGGGTGGCGCTGTTCGAGGCCGAGCGAAGGGTGCGGTCGATCGCCATCGTCCACGAGATCCTCTCCCGCGAGCCGAGCGACCAGGTGCCCTTCGACGAGATCGTCACCTCGCTGATCCGGATGGCCAAGGACTCGGTCGTCTCCCGCCACCTGACCTTCGAGGTCAACGGCGGCCTGGGCGAGGTGCCGGCCGACGTGGCCACCCCGTTGGCCGTGGTCCTGGCCGAGCTGGTCCAGAACGCCATCGAGCACGCGTTCCTCGACTTCGAGGCCGAGGACGACGGCGAGGCCCCCGACGGAGCCGAACACACGGCCGGCACCATCCGGGTGGATCTATCAGCCGAGAACAGCTTGTTGCGGGTCGAGGTGCTCGACGACGGCTCGGGCCTGCCCGACGGCTTCGACATCGACGAGACCCAGAGCTTGGGACTGTCGATCGTGCGGGACCTGGTGCGCAGTCAGCTCGACGGGACGATCGCCATGCGGAACCGGGCGGCGTCGGGCGCCGGTGAACACGGCACGGTGGTGGTCATCGAGCTGCCAGCACGCGACCCGCAGCCGATCGGTCAGTAGCCGGGCGGCCACTAGTCGGGCCACCGTCCTCCGCGCTTCGGGCGCGACCGGTCAGCGGTCCGAGGGCTGCGGTGTGGCCGGAGGGGAGCGGAGCGTGGCCGGGTGGCTCAGGAGGCCCGACGTCGGGCGGCCAGCCAGGCCTTGCGGAGTTTGCGGCGCTCCTCCTCGGAGGTGGCACCCCACACGCCCGACTCCTGGTTGGTGGCCAGGGCGAAGTCGAGGCACGTGTCCTGGACCTCGCAACTACGGCAGACCCGCTTGGCCGACTCGATCTGGTCGACCGCCGGCCCCGTGGTGCCGATGGGGAAGAACAGATCGGGCTCGGTGCTCCGACAGGCAGCGAACTGCCGCCAGTCACCTTCGTCCCACTCGACCGTGCGATTCCACATGAGGGCCACGCTGATTCCTCCACTCATCAGTCCGAATTACCCTCTTGTGATCTGTTTCACATAGCTCGGCGCTAAAGGTGTCACCGGCCGTTCAGGGTTCGTTCACTAGAGTATCCAGCGGTATCCACGCTTGCAAGCAGTTTTGGGGCTTCTACGTGGGATTTGACACAAATATCCCGATGTCGCGTCATGTGTTGGGGAGAGTACGCAGCGTGGCTACACCAACCGCAGTCCAGGCCCACAGGGGGAGTCCGGACCCCGCTTCGGGCATCCGGCAGAACACCCTGGACGCGTTCGCCCGGGCCCGGACGCTCGGGGCCGACGGGGTGGAGCTGGACGTCCGCCTGACGGCCGACGGCGGCCTGGCCGTCCACCACGACCCTGTGGTCGAAGGGGCGGGCACCATCTGCGAGCTGACCACCGCCGAACTTCCCTCCCACGTCCCCCTCCTGGCCGACGCCCTGGAAGCGTGCACCGGGATGGTCGTCAACATCGAGATCAAGAACCAGCCCCATGAGCCGGGGTTCGACCCCACCGACCGGGCCGCCGGCGACGTGGTCGCCCTGGTCGAGGCCATGGACCGGTCCGGGTCGGTGGTGGTCTCGTCGTTCTGGTCGGGCGCCCTGGCCGCCGTGCGCTCGGCCGGAGCGGCCGTGCCCACAGGCCTCCTGGTCGTCTCCTCATTCGATCCGATGGCCAGCATCGCCGCCGCAGCCGACCTGGGCTGTGCCGCTGTGCACCTGCCCGTGGGCTTGGTCGATCGGGCGACCGTCGCCACCGCCCATGCCGCCGGGCTGGCCGTGGCCGCCTGGACGGTGGTCGACGAGGACACCCTGGCCTCGGTGCTGGAGGCGGGGGTGGACACGGTCATCACGGACGACGTGGCCATGGCCCGCAGGGCCGTCGACGGACGCTGACCGCAGGGCCGCCGACGGGCGCTGACCGCAGGGCCATCGACGTCCCGCGGCCCCCGTTGAGGCCCTTCGCGAGCCTCGCGGACCCCCATGGTGGAGGGCCCCCTGACCTGGGCCGCGGCCCCGATTGGTCGACAGGGTCGGTTTTCGTCAACAATGCACGGTCATGAACGTCGTCGTCTGTGTAAAGCAGATCCCCGATCCCGCCGCTCCGCCGGCGCTCGATCCGGGGACGAAGAACCTTGTCCGTGACGGGAAGCTGATCCTGGACGATTCCGACGCCTACGGCGTCGAGATGGCCCTGCAGCTGGCCGACGCCGCCGGAGGGGGTGAGGTGACCCTGGTCTCGATGGCTCCCAACGGGGAGGTGTCGGGCCTGCGCACCGCGCTCGCCATGGGCGCCGCCAAGGCCATCCTGATCAGCGACCCGGCCCTGGCCGGTACCGACGCCCTCGGCACAGCCAAGGTGTTGGCCGCCGCCATCAAGCGGGCCGAGCCCGACCTGATCCTGGCCGCCACCGAGTCGTCCGACGGCTACACCGGCACCACCCCGGTCCAGATCGCCGAGCTCCTCGGCCTCCCCTCCGTCACCTTCGCCAAGAAGGTCGAGGTGACCGGCAGCTCGGTCAAGGTCGAGCGCCAGACCGAGGCCGGCTACGACGAGGTCGAGTGCCCGCTGCCCGCGGTGGTCACCGTCACCGCCGGTGTGGTCGAGCCCCGCTACCCCTCCTTCAAGGGGATCATGGCCGCCAAGTCCAAGCCCGTCGAGAACCTGACCGTCGCAGATCTCGGCCTCGATGCCGGACAGGTCGGGGCCGCAGGCGCCCGCCAGGAGATCACCGACGTCGCCCCGGCCGATGCCCGGGCCGCAGGTGAGATCGTCGTCGACGAGGGAGAGGGTCACCTGCGGGTGATCGAGTTCCTCGAGCAGCTCAAGGTCATCTAGGGCCGGGTAACAGGAGAACACGAACATGTCCATCGCCAAGATCTGGGTCGTCGCCGAAGTCATCGACGGCGCCCCCACCACCACCTCGCTCGAGCTGGTGAGCCACGCCCGCACCCTGGCCGACACGGTCGAGGCCATCGTCTGGGACGGCGGCGCCGCTGCCGCCGGCACCCTGGGCGAGTACGGCGCCACCACCGTCCACGACGTGGGCGACCTCGGTGGCGCACTGCCCGGGGCCCCGGTGGCCGCGGCCATCGCCGCCGCCGTCTCGGCCGGCACCGGCCCCGACGCCGTCCTGCTGCCCGCCACCTATGACGGTCGCGACGTCGCCGGTCGCCTGTCGGTCAAGCTCGACCGTCCGGTCCTGACCAACGTGGTCGACCTGACCGAGGCCGACGGCGGGCTCGTGAGCCAGCACGCCATCTTCGGTGGCGCCGAGATCCTCTCGGCCAAGTTCACCGCCGAAGGTCCGGGAATCTTCGTCATCCGGGCCAAGTCGTTCGCTGCCGAGGCGTCGGGCGGCGCAGCCGCCGCCGTGCTGGACGCCCCCGCCCCCGACACCGGGGCGTCGAACGCGGCCCGCATCGTGGCCCGCCACGTCGAGGAGCGCACCGGTCCGAAGCTGGACGAGGCCGACGTGGTCGTCTCCGGTGGTCGAGGCCTGGGTGAGAAGGAGCAGTACGTCCTCATCGAGCAGCTGGCCGGCCTCCTGCACGGCGCCGCCGGCGCCAGCCGCGCCATCGTCGACGCCGGGTGGGTGCCCTACTCCCACCAGGTAGGCCAGACCGGCAAGACCGTGAAGCCCACCGTCTACATGGCCTGCGGGATCTCGGGTGCCACCCAGCACATGGTGGGCATGAAGAACTCGAAGAACATCGTGGCCATCAACAAGGATCAGGACGCCCCGATCTTCCAGGTGGCCGACCTCGGCATCGTCGGTGACGTGCACAAGGTCATCCCGAAGCTCATCGAGGCCCTCCAGGCCCGGGGCTGAGCCCCACCTGACGCCCCCGACCCGGGGGTCGACAGACACCTACGACGTGACGAGACGACCTGCGGCCCCGCCCGCAGGTCGTCTCGCGGTACGCCCTCGGAGCAGTCCCGGGACCGCCGTCGGGCGGCCGCCGGACGCCCCGGGACGGTGGCCGGACCGGGGTGTCGCCGGGGCCCCCGAACCCGTTGCGGTCATCACCGGGGACGGAGGGTCCACCGGGTAGTGTCCGCTGCAGGCCGCCACCGGGCGGCTACGGCGCCCACGCCCTGTCCGAACGACGGTCACGTGCTCTTTCCCACCATCGACTTCGCCATCTTCTTCGCCGTGGTCTTCACGGTGCAGTGGCTGCTCGTCCCCCATGCGGGGGCTTGGAAGGCGTTCATGGTGGTGGCCAGCTACGTGTTCTACGCCTGGTGGGACTGGCGCTTCATCTTCCTACTGGCGGCCAGCACCGGCATCGCGTACGTCGGCGGCCGCCTCGTCCATCCGGCGACCGGCACCCGACGGAAAGTGACCCTGTGGGTCACCCTCGCCCTCCTGCTGGGCCTGCTCGGGTGGTTCAAGTACTTCGGGTTCCTGGCTGTCAACATCGACAACGTCACCCATGCCCTCGGCCTCGGCCGACCGCTGCCCCTGGTGACGGTCACCCTGCCCATCGGGATCTCGTTCTTCACCTTCATGGCCATCAGCTACGTGATGGACATCTACCGGGGCGTACTCCGCCCGGCCCGGGGGATCGACGTGACCGTCTACCTGGCCTTCTTCCCCCACCTGATCGCCGGACCCATCGTCCGGGGCACCGAGCTGCTGCCCCAGATCCGCTCCATGCGGGACCCCGACGACGTGCACTACGTCGAGGCCTTCTGGCTGATCTCCGCCGGCCTGGCCAAGAAGGTGGTCCTCTCCTCCTACCTGTCGGCCCATGTGGTGGACCCGGTGTTCGCCAACCCCCACCAGCACTCGGCCCTCGAGGTGCTGTTCGCCATCTGGGGCTACGCCGTCCAGATCTACGCCGACTTCAGTGGCTACACCGACATCGCCATCGGCCTCGCCCTGCTGATGGGCTTCCGGTTCCCGGTGAACTTCAAGCGCCCCTACACGGCGATCGACCTGCAGGACTTCTGGCGCCGGTGGCACATCACCCTGTCGTTCTGGCTCCGTGACTACCTCTACGTCCCGCTCGGCGGCAACCGGGGCACCGAATGGCGCATCTCGGTCAACATCCTGGTCACCATGTTGCTCGGCGGCCTGTGGCACGGAGCGTCGTGGACGTTCGTCCTCTGGGGCGCGTACCACGGGGTCGGCCAGATCATCGGACGCCAGCGGCGGGCCGTCCGGGTGGCCCGCGGCCTGCCGGCCGAGCCGGTCGGACGGGGCCGGGTGGCCTGGGCGCGGTTCGCCACCTTCCAGGTGGTCTGCCTCGGGTGGCTGTTCTTCCGATCGGACACGCTCGGGACGGCCTTCGCCATGCTCAGCCGGCTGGTGGTCGGCTGGGGCTCCTCGCCGTTGGTCACCCCCCTGGCCCTCCTCGCCATCGCCGCCGGCATCGCCAGCCAGTACCTGCCCGACGACTGGCTGACCCGGGGCCTCAAGGTCTTCGCCGACCGCCGCCCGGTCATCCAGGGGGGCATACTGGGCCTGGTGCTCCTGGCCATCACCACCCTCGGCCCCCAGGGCGTCGCCCCGTTCATCTACTACCGGTTCTGACGTTGCCCACGACCCCGCCCCCGACCGCACCCATGTCTGACGAGGGAGGGGTGCCCTACGACTGGTCCGACTCCGGGTCCGACCACCCGCCGGCGACCGATGCGGCCTCCGAGCGGCACGGCACCTCCGGCCATCCCGCCTCCGGCCGCGGCGACTTCGGCGACCACGCCTTCTGGGAGCGCCTGCCCTTCCGTGGCGTGCCGTGGAGGCGGGTGCTGACCGTCGGCCTCGTCTGCTTCGGCCTGTGGTTCCTGCTCGACGCCCCGAGCCTCCAGCACTCGGCCCAAGTGTCGCCGCTCGGCACCCGGCGCACGGTCTCGCTCGACGTGGTCGGCCCGATGGCGGCGCTGAGCCGCACCCTCGGGCTGTCGTCGGTGGTGGGGTCCACCGACCGGGCCCTCGGCCGCACCCCGGGTGGTGGACCGGCGCTGGCGGCTCCCATCCGCAAGCCCAAACCGAAGCCCAAGCCGAAGCCGCTCCCGACCACGGTCATCGGCACCCCGACCTCGACCACGCTGCCGCCGCTCGACTACCACCCGACGCCGGCCCGGCCCCTCAAAGTCCTCATCGTGGGTGACTCGGTGGGGCTCGACCTCGGCCAGCCGCTGGTCAACACCCTCGCCTCCTACGGCGACGTCACCACCTTCCTCGACGGCCGCATCGACACCGGGCTCAGCCGGCCCGACTACTTCAACTGGCCCGCCGAGCTCCAGATCGACCTGGCCAACCAGCAGCCCAACCTCGTGGTGGTGATGATCGGGGCCAACGACCCGCAGGGCCTGGTGACCCCCGACGGCAGCCTGCACTTCGGCCGGCCCGAGTGGGATGCCGCCTACTCGGCCCGGGTGGCCGCCTTCATCGCCGAGGCCAATGTGGCCGGGGCCCACGTGCTGTGGGTGGGGATGCCCCCCATGCAGGACCCGGGCCTCGACGCCGCCCTCAGGCACCTCAACGGTCTGGTCCAGGCCCAGGTGGCCCTGGCCAAGGACGGCGGTGCCAGTTACCTGTCGTCGACGGCGTCACTCGGCGACAAGAAGGGCGCCTACACGGCATTCCTGCCAGACGCCTCGGGCGCCGAGGTCAACGTGCGCACGCCGGACGGCATCCATCTGACTCCGGGCGGCGGGGCCCGCCTGGCCGCCGCGGTGGCCAACGCCATGCAGGCCCAGCTGCACGTGCAGCTGGTGCCCGGCGCCGGCGGCACCGGCACCGGCCGGCGCACCTGAACCGGTCGGTCAGGGTGGGTCCGTCCGACCGTGATCCTGGAGACCCGGATCGATCGGACCCGGATCGATCAGACGAGGGGCCAGGGATAGGGGGGCCGGTCGCCCACCGGCTCGGGGAAGACCCCATCGGCTGCCAGCCGGGCGGCCCGGTCCAGCAATGCCTCGGCTTCGGCCCCCGACAGCAGCTCGCTGAGCGCGGCGGGCAGCCCGTCCGAGACCAGCCGCTCGAGGTCGCTGACGATCCAGGACGGCACCTCCTCGTCGGCAAAGTCCCAGATGACGGTGCGTAGCTTGTTCTGGACGTGGAAAC
Organism: Acidimicrobiales bacterium; assembly: GCA_036511155.1. Classification (GTDB taxonomy): domain Bacteria; phylum Actinomycetota; class Acidimicrobiia; order Acidimicrobiales; family RAAP-2; genus Bog-756. The sequence goes on along the minus strand of DATCCR010000042.1, from coordinate 21,764 downwards.
ACAGGCCGTGGTCGATGCCCCACAGGCGCTCGTCGGCCGCCACCAGGACGTGGCCGCCCTTGCGGTCGGCGTTGTTGACCACCACGTCGAACGCGCAGAAGGCCTGCAGTTCGCCCTCCCGGCCGCCGTCCTCGAGCAGGGTGAAGTAGTGGCGTTCGTAGTCGGAGTCGATGAACAGCTGCACCGAACCGGGCCCGAACGGCGCGTCGTCGCGCACCACGGTCGGCGGCACCAGCCCCCAGCCCAGGGCCTCGGACAGCCGGTAGGCGGCCACCTCGCGGCGGTAGAGCCCGTCGGGGAAGTCCCACAGCGACTGCTCACCCCGGTGGGGCTTGTAGACGGCCTGGACCGGGCCCCGTCCGTCAGCGGCGTAGCGTCCGTCGGAGTCCGGTCCCCCATCGGTGCCCTCCAGGCTGACCAGGAAGGTCAGGTTGGAGCTCCACGGGAGTCGGCCCTCGATGACCAGCTCATGGGTGGCCAGCAGGCCGGCGGCCTCGTCCAGTGACGGACCGGTCCCCGGCCGCCACCCGCTCACACGGCCGGTGGACGGTGGCCGTTGGTCCGCGGGCATTCGTGTCCGGAAGGGTCGAGCGGGGAGCCGCACAAGGGGCAGGGCGGCCGTCCTGCCTCGACCAGTCGGGTGGCCTGGATGGAGAAGGCAGCGGCCTGCTCGCGGGTGACCGACACCCGAGCGATGGCGCCGACCTCCCCCTCGGCGACGAGCTCCTCGATGACCAGCACCACCCGGTCCTCGGCCTCGTCGAAGGAGACCCCGATGGTCCCCACGGCCCACGCCGGGTCCGTCGGCTCCTCGAGGGCCTGGTCCTCGGGCAGGTGGCCGGGCCGCTGCTGGTCCTTGACCACCTGGGCCAGGGTCTCGGCCATGGCCGCCACCTGGAGCTTCTCCATCTTCAGGGTCAGGAGGGTCTCGCCCCCACGCACCTGGAGCAGGAACAGGCGGCTCCCCACGGCGCCGACGGTACCGACGCACAGGCGTTCTGCCGACAGGTCGTACGCCTCGGTCACGGGCGGTCGCTCCTCACGGTCGGGCCCCTCATGCGATGGCCAGTGCCTGCAGCGAGGCGGTGGAGTTGACGGTCAGCACGAACGGCCCGCCTCCGGTGTAGGCGATGGCCGACACCGAGCACGGTGCCACGGTGAGGCGTTGGAACAGGTCGAGCGGCGTGCCGGCGGCCTGCGCCACGACCGCCTTGATCGGGTCGGCGTGGGACACGGCCACCACCGTCTGTCCCGGGTGGAGGGCGGCCAGGCGGGAAAGGGCCGACGTCATCCTGGTCTGCATGTCGAGGAACGACTCGCCCCCCGGGAAGCGGAACCCGCTCGGGTTGCGCTGGACAGTGGTCCACTCCGGCTTCTTGGCCAGTTCGGCGAGCTTGGCGCCGGTCCACTCGCCGAAGTCGCACTCCAGGAGGCCCCGGTCGGACCGGACACGCAGGCCGAGGGCCTTGGCGATCGGCCGGGCCGTTTCCGTGGTGCGCTCGAGGGGCGAGGCGTAGACGGCAACCGGGCCGCCCCGCTTGCCCTCGGCCAGGGCGGCGATGCGCCCGGCCACCTCGTCGGCCTGGGCCTCCCCTTCGTCGGAGAGGTGGAGGCCCTTGGCCCGACCAGGCAGCACCTGACCGGTCGTCGGCGTCTTCCCGTGGCGCACGAGCAGGACGACGGTGGGTCGCTCAGAGGGTTTGGGTCGGCTGGCCACGCCCGCTCACCGTACTCGGTTCGCAGTCGTCCCCGACCGCCCGACGTGCCTCTACCGGGCCCACCACCGGCCACTCGGGACCGGGCAGCAGGGAGCCGTGGTCGCGGTCCTCCTTCGACAGGCTCGACGGCCACCAGTTCCACCGGCCGAGCAGTACGGCCACCGACGGGACCAGCAGGGTCCGGACGAAGAACGTGTCGAGCAGGATGCCGGCGGCCAGGCCGACACCGATCTCCACGACCTGGGTGTCACCGGTGACGGTCAGCACACCGAAGGTCCCGGCCAGGATCAGGCCGGCCGACGTCACCGTGGTGCCCGTCGCCTCGACCGCGTGGCCCACGGCCACCTTGATCGGGGCGAAGTGGGCCTCCTCGCGGATCCGGGTCATGACCAGGATGTTGTAGTCCTGGCCCAGGGCCATGATGAAGATGAACATGAAGAAGGGCAGGACGAAGTTGATCCCGTCCTGGCCTCCGATGACCACGAACACCAGCACGGCGAAGCCGAGCGAGGCCAGGTACGAGAGGGCCACGCTGGCCACCAGGTAGAGCGGAGCGATGAGGCTGCGGAGCACGACGGCCAGCAGCAGTGCGAGCACCAGCATCACGATGGGGATGATCCGAAGCAGGTCGTGCATGGACAGGTTTCCGACGTCGGCGGCCAGGGCCGCGTAGCCGTCGACCCCGGACGATGTGGCCCCGATCGAGCGGGCTACCGAAGCCACCGCGGCCCGCACGTCGGGAATGGCCGCCGCTGCTGACGTGCTCATCGACGGTCCGGCGGCCAGCGAGGTCGGGAACAGCAGGGTCCGGCCGTCGGCGCTGATGAACTGTGCGGAGCCGCGGTAGGCGGCATACGCGGCGAGGGACCCCGTGTAGGCGACCGGCGGCACCACCGGCAGGTCCTGGGGAGGCCCGGCGGCGGCCAGCTCCCGGTGGGCGCTGGCCAGGTCGGCCGGCGCCACCGGTGTGCCGTTGGCGTCGAGGACCGAGGAGACCGACGAGAACTGCCCCGACGCCCGCAGGCCATGGGCCGCGGTGGCGAGGGCCTCGGGCTGGCCCCACACCGAGGCCGGCAGAGCGAACAGCACGTCGGTCGGGTCGGAGACGGCCGCCGGGTAGTGGGCCGACAGCAGCGCCTGGCCCCGTGCCGAGTCGGCCGCCGGCGGGACGGCCCGGTTGTCGAAGCCGGTGGGGGAGTAGGCCAGCATGGCCATCGCCAGGCCGCCGAGGATGACCAGGCCGAGCACGAGGGTCCGCACCGGGTGGCCGACCACCCGACCGGCGGTCCGTCCCCACGTCCCGCGCTTGACCTGTCCCGCCACCGGGATGCGGGGCCAGAAGACGGACCGGCCGCAGATGGCCAGAAGGGCCGGCAGGAGCGTGAGGTTGGCCAGCAGCGCCATGGCGATACCGATGGCCAGAGCCGGGCCGAACCCCTTGTAGAGCCCGAAGGTGGCGATGACCACCGTGGCCAGCGCGGCGATGACGGTCAAGCCGGAGAAGGTGATCGACTCGCCCACCTTGGACAGCGAGAAGGCCACGGCGTCGTGGGGGGCCAGCCCTCGACGGATCTCCTCGCGGAGCCTGAAGATGAGGAAGAGCCCGTAGTCGGTGCCGGCCCCGAGCATCACCACTACCAACAGGACCGGGGTGAGGTCGGACACCTGCACGCCGATGTGGCTCGACGCGGCGATCAGCGGCTCGGCGGCGATCAGGGCGATGGCCGAGGGGAGCAGGGCGATGAACGGGGCGAGGAGCGCCCGGAAGGTGAAGAACAACAGGAGCAGGATGAACAGCACGGACAGGATCTCCGTGAGCTTCTGGGTCTTGCCCTGCTGGCTCTGCCGGTCGACGGCCTGGGCGGCGGCCCCGGTGAGGTGGACGGCGAGCCCCGGGGTGAGGGCGGCCTGGGCGACGACCTTGCGGATGTCGGCCACCGCCCGGGTGGCGGCCGCGCCCGTCGAGTCCGGGGGCACGGCGAGGGTGACCACGGCCTGGCGGGCCCGGCCGTCGGCAGAGGTGCCCCGGTCGTGGACGCCGAGGACGAGAGGGACGGCGGCCACGGCGGTCTCCACGCGGTCGACGGCGGCGATGTCGGCCCCCGACAGGCGTCCCGAGGTGGTGGCGGCCGCCAGGACGGCCTCGGACGTGGTCTCCGGCCGGAACGGTGCGGCCAGTCGGGCCACCTGCTCGCTCGGCATGCTGGCCGGGATGAACTGGGAATTGCTGTTCTTCTCGACGCTGGAGATGCCCGGCAGCCCGAGCGTGAGCGCCACGGTGCCGACGATCCAGACGACGACCACCAGCCATCGGTAGCGGACGGTGAGGCGTCCGAGGGAGATGAAGGATGGGCGATCGACCGGCAAGTGTCCACCCTACGTCCGGGCCTGCCCGTGGGTCAGGGGCAATTGGACCCTAAAGGCGGACTCGAGCCGCCCCTCTGCGACGTCGGGACCGGAGGTCGGTCAGGTTGTGGCCGGCATGCGGCGAGGCATGGGGACGGCCGTCTCCGGCCAGCGCCGGCGGCTCACCTTGGCCAATCGGTGGAGGAGGGCGATGGCCCCCGGGTCGTCGTCGCCCGGGCGGGTCTCGACCGCCCCGTCGTCGATCATGCCCTGCAGGAGCTCCCGGCCCTTGTCGGTGCGCACGATGGTGAGGGTCCAGTCGTTGAAGGCCCCGATGCCCCCCGTCGAGATGTCGGCGTGCTCGGCCGCGAAGTCGGGGCACGTGGTGCAGCCCTCACGGGTCCAGGCGTGGGCCTCCTTGAGCGGGATCTCGTGGAACCCGCCGTCCTTGGTCCAGACCTGGAAGACGCCCTTGATGTTCATCTTGGCGATGTCGGCCCGGGCGATCCCGTACTTGGCCTCGAACAACTCCGGAAAGATGGCGTCGTCGAACGTCTTGGAGCACAGCAGCCCGATGGTCAGCGACAGGCGCCGGGCGATCTTGCCGGCCTTGCGGGCCCGCATGACGGGCGGGGCCGAGGCCTGGCAACCCATGCCCACCAGGGCGATGCGCTCGGCGCCGGCCTCGATGGCCAGCGGGTAGGCCAGGGTGTTGGCCGAGTACGTGTAGCGGGACCCGGCGGCGGCCAGGACCTGCTCCCGGTTGACGGCCATGGTCGGCTTGGCCTTCCAGGTGGAGCCGTCGCCCTCGAGGTCGGACACCAGGGCGGCGTCGATGACGTCGTGCTCGAGCGCCCAGATCAGCATGGCCGACACCAGGCCGCCGTCCTGGCCGGCCGTGTGCACCTCGGGGTCGGTGGCCCGGACCAGCAGGATGTCCGAGGAGATACCCGCCACCTCCTCCGCGGTCCGCTCGCGGCCGTGGAGATGGGTGTCGATCTCGGTCTCCCACAGGCGGAAGCGGGGGCACGCCCGGGTGCACATGGTGCAGCCCTTGACCCCATGGGTGCAGCTGTCGGGCCCGCCCTCGGCATCGATGTGGAAGGGCTTGTAGCGGCCACCGGTGTCGTCGTAGGAGAGGACGTCGTAGGGGCAGGCCACCACACACGCCGCGCAACCGGTGCACAGGCCGGACGTCACGACCTCGGTGAGCAGTTCTGTCCAGTGCGGCTTCTCGGGCGGCATGTGGGACACCCTACCGTCCGCCCCCGGAGCCGTCGGGACCCGGCCGGTGCCCATGTGGGTACCCTCGCGTCGTGCCCGAACTGGTCGAAGTGGAGCGCTACCGGACCCTGGCCGAGGGGGCGCTGGGCCGGAAGGTGGCCTCGGTCGACTCGCCCGATCCCTGGTTCGTCAAAGGGTCGGTCTCGGGCCCCCTCCTGGCCTCGGCCCTGGAGGGCCGGCGGTTCACCGGGGCGCGGCGGATCGGCAAACTCCTCCTGCTCGATGTCGACGACGGGCCGGTGGTCGGGGTGCGCTTCGGGATGACCGGCACGCTGCTGGTCGACGGCGACGACGCGGTGGGCCGCCTCCTCTACTCCTCGACCCGCTACGACCCGGCGTGGGACCGATGGTGGGTCACCTTCGCCGACGGCGGCCGCATGGTGGTCCACGACCCCCGACGGCTCGGTGGAGTGACCCTCGACCCCGACGTCTCCCATCTCGGACCGGACGCCGCGTCACTGGGTGCGGCGGGCCTGGGCCGGGCCCTGGCCGGGTCGGCAGCCCCGCTGAAGGCCCGGCTGCTCGACCAGTCCCGGGTGGCGGGCATCGGCAACCTGATCGCCGACGAGGTCCTGTGGCGGGCCGGCCTGTCGCCTCTGCGGTCGGCCGCCTCGCTCACGCCGGTCGAGGTCCGCCGCCTGCACCGGCACCTGGACCGGACGCTGTCCGACCTGACCGAGCGGGGCGGTTCTCACCTCGGCGACCTCATGGACGAGCGCCACCCGGGCGGGATCTGCCCCAAGGACGGGAGCCCCCTGGAGCGAGCCGCGGTGGGCGGTCGGACGTCGTGGTGGTGCCCCGCCCACCAGGGGTAGGGCCCTCGACGATCGGGGTGACGGGAGCCGTCCCGGATGCCATCGCCGCATGGAGTTCCGGGCCGAGTTGGAGCAGGCAGGCAGGACGGCGACGGGCATCACCGTGCCGGACGAGGTGATCCTGGGACTGGGTGGCGGGAAGCGTCCATCGGTCCTGGTGACCGTGAACGGCGCCACGTTCGCCACCACCGTCGGCTCGATGGGCGGGCAGTACAAGATCCCGGTGAGTGCCGAGCGTCGTGCGCTGGCCGGCGTCGCCGCCGGCGACGTCGTCGACGTCACCGTCGTCCTCGAGACCGGCCCCCGCGAGGTGGCGGTGCCGGACGACTTGGCGGCAGCGCTCGCCGCACTGCCGACCGTCCGGGCGTTCTTCGACGGGCTGGCCCCTGGTCAGCGCAGAGCGTTCGTCACGCCGATCGCCGGGGCCAAGACTCCGGAGACCCGCCAGCGGAGGATCGGCAAGGCGGTGGCCGCCCTCACCGAGGGCAAGAAGCGGGTCTGAGCCAGGGCCTCAGCCCTGGAGCTCCTCCAGGACCTTGGCGGCGTGGCCGTCGGCCTTCACGTGGTACCAGGGACGGGCGATGGTGCCGTCGGCGGCGATGAGGAACGTCGAGCGGATGACGCCGATCACCTTCTTGCCGTACATGGTCTTCTCTCCCCAGGCACCGAACGCCTCACCCACCACGTGGTCGGCATCGGTCAGGAGCGGGAACCTCAACCCGTACTTCTCCCGGAACTTCTGGTGCTTGGCCGCCGTGTCCGCCGAGATCCCGAGGACCGGCACGTTCGCCTTCGTGAATGCCGTGAGGTTGTCGTTGAACTGGCAGGCCTCCTTGGTGCAGCCCGGCGTGTCGTCCCTCGGGTAGAAGTAGACGACGACCTGCTGCCCGGCGAAGTCCTCGAGGGAAACCGGCTTGCCGTCCTGGTCGGGCAGGGTGAAGTCGGGGGCCTTGTCTCCGGCGGCGAGCTTTCCCATGGTGGTTCCTTGTCTGTGCGTCGGGCCCGGCCCCGTCGGGGCACCCGGGCCGATCGGACCGGGTGCGGGGGCCGCTTGAATGGTCGCTAGACCCCAACGATGGCACAGTCCGGATGAACCCGGGCCGTCGTCGTGGGAGACTCGCGCAGCGATCCGTTCGAAGGGACCACCATGACCGACGAGACGACACCACCCGACCCCACAGCCACGGCGGCCGTGCCGGCCCACAACCGTTCCAAGGTGTACGTGGACGGTCCGGACGGCGTCCGGGTCCCCTTCCTCGAGGTCGCCCTCTCGGACTCGCCGGCCCGCAACGGGGCCACTCCCAACGAGCCGGTGCGCCTCTACGACACCTCGGGACCGGGCTCGGTCCCGACCGTCGGCCTGCCCTCGCTCCGGCGGCCGTGGATCACCGGACGGGGCGACGTGGCTGAGTACGAGGGCCGCCCGGTCAACCGCCGCGACGACGGGCGGGCCGCGTTGCGCCGTGACGGCGACGGCCCGGCCGCCTTCCCACTCGACGGTCGCCTACCTCTGCGGTCGACCGGCACCCCGGTGACGCAGCTGCACTACGCCCGCAGGGGCGAGATCACCCCGGAGATGCAGTTCGTGGCCACCCGAGAGGGCGTGCCCGCCGAGCTGGTGCGTGACGAGATCGCTGCCGGTCGGGCCATCCTGCCGGCCAACGTCAATCACCCCGAGTCCGAGCCGATGGTCATCGGCTCCAAGTTCCTGGTGAAGGTCAACGCCAACATCGGCAACTCGGCCGTGTCCTCCTCCATCGAGGAGGAGGTCCAGAAGCTGACCTGGGCCACCCGGTGGGGCGCCGACACGGTCATGGACCTGTCGACCGGTCCGGACATCCACACCACCCGCGAGTGGATCCTGCGGAACGCGCCGGTGCCGATCGGCACCGTGCCGATCTACCAGGCCCTCGAGAAGGTGGACGGCACCCCCGAGGAGCTGACCTGGGAGCTCTACCGCGACACGCTGATCGAGCAGGCCGAACAGGGGGTGGACTACTTCACCATCCACGCCGGCGTGCTGCTCCGCTACGTGCCGATGACGGCCAAGCGGATGACCGGCATCGTCAGCCGGGGCGGGTCGATCATGGCCGCCTGGTGTCTGGCCCACCACGAGGAGAACTTCCTCTACACCCGGTTCGAGGAGATCTGCGAGATCATGGCCGCCTACGACGTGGCCTTCTCCCTCGGCGACGGGCTCCGTCCCGGGTCGATCGCCGACGCCAATGACGAGGCCCAGTTCGCGGAGCTGTCGACCCTCGGCGAGCTCACCGAGATCGCCTGGCGCCACGATGTCCAGGTCATGATCGAAGGCCCGGGCCACGTCCCGCTGCACAAGATCGTGGAGAACGTGACCCTCCAGAAGGAGGTCTGCCACGACGCTCCCTTCTACACGCTCGGCCCGCTGACGATCGACGTCGCCCCCGGCTACGACCACATCACGTCGGCCATCGGGGCCGCGGTCATCGGCATGGCCGGCACCGCCATGCTCTGTTACGTGACCCCGAAGGAGCACCTCGGCCTCCCCAACCTGGAGGACGTGAAGCAGGGGATGATCGCCTACAAGATCGCCGCCCACGCCGCCGACCTGGCCAAGGGCCACCCCGGTGCCCAGGACTGGGACGACGCCCTCTCCAAGGCCCGCTTCGAATTCCGGTGGGAGGACCAGTTCAACCTGGCCATGGACCCCGAGACGGCGCGTTCCTACCATGACGAGACCTTGCCGGCCGCCCCGGCCAAGACGGCCCACTTCTGCTCGATGTGCGGTCCGAAGTTCTGCTCCATGCGGATCAGCCAGGACGTGCGGGACTACGCCGAGGGCAAGGGCATGGACCTCGCCACCGCCGTCGAGATCGGCCTGAAGGAGAAGTCGGCCGAGTTCCGCGAGGCGGGCGCCGAGGTCTACCGGGAGCCGTCGGCCACCTGACCGGACGGGCCAAGGGGCTCCCTCGAAGGTCCGTCGTCCCTGCTCATCGGTCCGTTGACCCGCTGAACTGGGGGTTGCCGGGTACACTGGGGGTCGTGGTCGGGTGAGTGCCCACCACCGGGGTCTTCCTCATCCCGTTCTCCTGGCCTTCCGCATCGGCTCGGACAATGACCCGAGGCGGGCCCGTACGCAGCCGTGACTCGCACGGTGCTGACGGTCGGCCTCGGCCGTCGATGAACGATGAGAGAGAGCTTCTGAACCCCATGACCACCATCACCGATTCTCCGGATCGCGCCGTCGAGACCGGCCTCGGGACCGATCCTGACGCACTCGCACCCGACAAACAGAAGTCCTTCGCCGAACTCGGCGTGGACCCGGCCATCGTGGCCGCCCTCGAGGTGCAGGGCATCCATGCCCCCTTCGCCATCCAGGCCATGACCGTCGAGGACGCTCTGGCCGGCCGGGACGTCTGCGGCAAGGCCAAGACCGGTTCCGGAAAGACACTGGCCTTCGGCGTTCCGCTCCTGCAGCGCACGATGGCCTCGCCGTCCACCGAGCCGGGCCGCCCGAAGGCGCTCGTGCTCGTCCCGACCCGTGAACTCGCCGTCCAGGTGAGCGAGGTGTTCGAGCCGTTGGCCGAGGCCGCCGGCCTCCAGACCGTCGCCGTCTACGGCGGCGCCGACATCGAGCGCCAGATCAAGAAGCTCCGCAAGGGCGTCGACGTGATCATCGCCACCCCCGGGCGCCTCATCGACCTCGGCGACCGCGGCGAGCTGTCGGTGGCCGACCTCGAGACCCTGGTGCTCGACGAGGCCGACCGCATGGCCGACATGGGCTTCATGCCCCAGGTCGAGTGGGTGCTGCGCCGCCTCGAGCGCGACCACCAGACCCTGCTGTTCTCGGCCACCCTCGACGGGGCCGTCGACCGCCTCGTCAGCCGCTACATGACCGATCCCGTCCTCCACGAGGTTGCCTCGCCGACCAACACGGTCGAGGCCATGGAGCACCGGTTCATCGAGGTCCACCAGATGGACCGGGTGAAGGTCTGCGCCGCCATCTGCCGCAGCGCCGACAAGGTCCTCGTGTTCGTCCGCACCAAGCACGGCTGCGACCGGCTCGTCGAGCAGCTGGGCAAAGAGGGCGTCAAGGCCGGCGCCATCCACGGCGACCTCCGCCAGGCCCAGCGCGAGCGCACGCTCAAGGACTTCACCGAGGGCAAGCTCCACGTGCTGGTGGCCACCGATGTGGCCGCCCGCGGCCTGCACATCGACGCCGTCGACGTGGTCATCCACTTCGACCCGCCGGAGGACCACAAGGCCTACCTGCACCGCTCGGGCCGCACCGCACGGGCCGGCTCGGCTGGTCTCGTCGTGTCGCTCGTCCAGTGGAACCAGATCCTGGAGATCGAGCGGATCCAGACCCGAATCGGACTCCGCATGCCCATCGTGGAGATGTTCTCCAACGATCCCCGGTTGACCGACCTGGTCGCCTGGACGCCCGAGAAGTCCTGAGCCCACCTGCCCCGGGGCGGGTCCCGCTGCCACCCCGGTCCGCCGGGCCATCGTCCCCGACCTCACCGAGGAGCGCCGCGTGCCCGACCGAGCCGAGCCCATGATCATCGACGACGGGTCGAACGACGTCGAGCGGATCCTGATCGTCACCGCCCACCCCGACGACGTCGACTTCGCCGCCGCCGGGTCGGTGGCCACGTGGACGGCGAGGGGCATCGAGGTCGCCTACTGCATCGCCACCGACGGCGACGCCGGCGGCTCCGACCACTCCATCAGCCGGCCCGAGATGGCCGCCATCCGGCGCGAGGAGCAGTTGGAGGCCGCCCGGGCCGTCGGGGTCACCGACGTGACGTTCCTGGGGTTCCCCGACGGGCGGGTGGTCGCCGACCTCGAGCTGCGGGCCGCCATCTCCCGGGTCATCCGGCTGGTCCGTCCCGACCGGGTGGTCTGCCAGTCGCCCGAGCGGAACTGGGAGCGCATCTACGCCAGCCACCCGGACCACCTGGCCACGGCCGAGGCGGCGGCCTGCGCCGTCTACCCCGATGCCCGCAATCCGTTCGCCTTCCCCGAGCTACTTGCGGAGGGCCTCGAGGAGCACACCGTGCCCGAGATGTGGATCATGGCGACCGAGCGGGCCAATCGCGTCGTGGACGCCACCGACGTGTACGAGCAGAAGCTCAACGCACTCAAGTCCCACCGGAGCCAGGTCGGCGAGGGCGAGCACCTCGACGCGTTACTGCGGAACTGGATGGGCGGCACCGCACTGGCCGCCGGCCTCCCCGACGGTCGCCTGGCCGAGGCCTTCCATGTGGTGAACACCGCCTAGTGGACCCTGCCCCGCCCCGATCGGCGGGACGCCCCTGGGCGGTCCTCCAGCACGTGGCCCACGAGGGCCCCGGCTCGATCGCCCGAGTGCTCGCCGCCGCCGGCATCGACGTCGCCACGGTCCGGCTCGACCTGGGTGAGCCCCTGCCGGCGGTCGACGACGTCGGCGGCCTGGTGGTCATGGGTGGCCCCATGGGGGTCAACGACGACGACGACCACGTCTGGCTTACTCCGGAGCGGGACCTGATCCGCGACGCCGTCTCCCACCACCTGCCGGTACTCGGCGTGTGCCTCGGGTCCCAGCAGCTGGCTGCCGCCCTCGGCGGCGAAGTCACGACCGGACGTGAGGAAGAGATCGGACCCGGTCGGGTGGAGCTCACCGCTGCCGGTCGGCTCGACCCCGTGTTCGGGCCTGAGTACAACGGTCTGTCGGGCACGACCGTGCCCTGTGTCCACTGGCACCAGGACACCTTCACCCTCCCCGACGGTGCCGTGCACCTGGCCGCCACCCGTCGCTACCCCCACCAGGCCTTCCGGGTCGGGTCCCGTGCCTACGGGCTCCAATTCCACGTCGAGGTCGACGCGGACCTCGCCGACGGCTGGCGACCCTTCCTGCCCGACGGGGTGACCCTGTCCGCCGCCGACGTGGCCGCGGTCGAGGCCACCGCCCGGCGCCTCCTGCAACGGTTCGTGGAGATTGCGGTAGCCGTGCCCGCCCGGGGACCCAGGTGAGCGCCGGCATCGGGCCGGCCGGGGCAAGTGCCGACGTCGACACCGACGACGACGGGTCCGAGGGGCCGGTCAAGCCGAAGCTGCGGGGCGTCCTCCACGAGGTCGCTTTCTTCGTTTCGGTGGCGTCGGGGGCGTGGCTGGTGTGGGACGCGCCGACGACCTCGTCGAAGCTGGTCTGCCTCGTCTACGCCTGCGCCATCTCGCTGCTGTTCGGTGTGAGCGCTCTGTTCCACCGTCACACCTGGGGCCCGGTCGGTCGGCGCCGGATGCGGCGGGCCGACCACTCCACCATCTTCATCGCCATCGCCGGGTCGTACACCGCGGTTGCCGCCATCGCCCTGACCGGCTGGGCCCGCACCATCCTGCTGCTGATCGTGTGGATCGGCGCTGCCCTCGGCATCACCCTGCGCCAGGTGTGGCTGGACGCCCCGAAGTGGGTCATCGCCCTGCCGTACGTGGTCGTGGGCTGGGCGGCCGTGGTCGTCCTGCCCCAGCTCTACCGGGCGCTCGGCCCCGCCGGGTTCGCGCTCCTGCTCGTCGGAGGCCTGGCCTACTCGGCCGGTGCCGTGGTCTACGCCATCAAGAAGCCCAACCCGGTGCCCGGCGTCTTCGGCTACCACGAGGTCTTCCACGCCTGCACCATCGTCGGCGCGGTGTGCCACTTCATCGTGATCGCCGTGTTCGTCCTACCGCTCGCCGGCTGACGGCCGGCTGGGCTGACGGTGAGGACCGGCCTCCCGGCCAGCAGATCCGGGCGGTGCGTACGATGCCGCCATGGCACTCACCCTCTACGGCGTCATCGCCCTGACGTTCATGATGACCATGTACGCCCTCGAGCGGCGCGGAAACGGCTTCGTCCTGGCCTTCGCCGGGGGATGTGCCCTCTCCTCGAGCTACGGCTTCGCCTCGGGGGCATGGCCCTTCGGTGTGGTCGAGGCGGTCTGGACGGTCATCGCCCTGCGGCGGTGGTGGTCGGCCGGCCACCCGGCCCAGGCGGCCTGAGGGGCGCGTGGTCCGATGGACTTGGCCCCCTCCGGTCATCCGTGGGACTGTGGGGGAGATGACCGAGCACACGCGGCTGGTGGTCTGCGAGGGTGACGAGACCGGGCAGGAACTGCTCGACGAGGCGCTCCGGGTGCTCGATCCCTCCGTCATCGGCATCCCGCTCGAGCTGATCCGCTTCGACCTCTCGCTGGAGCACCGGCGCCGGACCAAGAACGCCGTGGTGTCCGAGGCCGCCGAGGCCATGGTCGAGGTGGGACTGGGCCTGAAGGCCGCCACCATCACCCCACCCGAGACCGGCGACGTGGGCTCCCCCAACCGCATCCTGCGCGAGGGCGTGGGCGGGTCGGTGATCGTGCGGACCGGACGCCGCATTCCTGGGGTGGTCCCACTGGCACCGGTGGTCCATCCCATCGTGGTGGTCCGCATGGCCGTGGGCGACGCCTACGGCGCCGACGAGGGGCGCACGGGCACCGTCGGCGGGGTGGACGAGCAGGCGTGGCGGACGGAGCGCATCGACCGGTCGGTCTGCCGCTCGGTGGCCGAGTACTCGTTCCGGGCCGCCGACAGCCTCGACGCCTGCGTCTACGGCGGACCGAAGTGGACGGTGTCCACGGTCTACGAGGGGATGCTGAAGGAGGAGATGGACGCGGCGGCGGCCCGTCATCCGAACGTCCCCTACCGGCCCACGCTCATCGACGCCGCCTACGCCGGCCTGCTGACCGAGGCCGACGACCAGTCGCTGGTCATCCCGGCCCTCAACCGGGATGGGGACTGCCTGTCCGATCTCGTCCTCGCCCTGTTCGGCTCCATCGCCGGGGCCGAGTCGGTCCTCCTGGCCCTCGACGACGACCTCCGGCCCACCGTGGCCATGGCCGAGGCGCCGCACGGAACGGCGCCGTCCCTGCAGGGCAAGAACGTGGCCAATCCGATGGCCATGCTGTTGGCCTGTGCGGCAGCCCTCGACCACGCGTCCATGGTCCAGGGCCACGCCGTGTCCGACGCGGCCGGGGCCATCCGCCGGGCCACCCTCGGCGCGGCGGCCGACGGCATCCGCACCTTCGACCTCGGAGGCGAAGGCACCACGAGCGGCGTCGTCGACGAGGTCATCCGCCGGATCCGGCAGCACCCGACCGCCTGACCCTGGCGACGGTGGTGACCGGTCGGGGTCCGGGGGCCGTGCGCTGCGCGGTGGGCCGCACACCCGGGACCGGGCCACTCCCTGTTCCTGCCGTCTGGCGGCATGTGATCCGAAGAACTTGCATCTACCGATTGCAATCCGACCCGTCGGGGAGGAACGTGTCCTAAGGCGGGAGGCGAGTGTCCCCCTGGCGGAAATGGAGAAGAAGCGATGATTCTGATCACCACGTGGAAGAGCCGTCCCCTGAGCCCGGACCAGTTCAACCGACTGATGTCCCTGTGGGGCAAGCTCGAGCAGAAGGTGGCGGCCGACACCAGTAGCGAGCGCCTCTGCTGGTACTCCTACAGCGACGGTTCGGGCGGCGTCACCATCGACAATGTGAAGGACGTCGAGGCGGCGCTGGCCCTGGAACTCGAGCAGGCCCTCAGCCTCGGCGAGTTCATCGAGCTCGAAGCCAAGATCGGCGTCGATCTCGACGCGGCACTGCCCCTGATCCTCAAGGCTCAGGAGCACGCCAACGGCTGACGCGAACGGCCGGCGAATGTGTGCGCCCCCGGGCTCTGCGCCCGGGGGCGGGCGCGCACGGACCGGGTTCCCCGAGGCGGCACCCCGCCCGGCCGTTGCTACCATCGCCGCCATGACCACCCGAGCTGTCGTCTTCGACCTCGACGACACGCTCATCGTCGAGGTGTCCTACGCCATGGCCTCACTGCGCGAGGCGATCGCCACCCTGCCCGGCGTCGACCCGGTGGCCTCCGAGCAGCCCGCCCTCGAGGCCGTGCGTTCGGTCTGGACCAAGGGCGCCGACCACCGGAGCGCCGTCGGCCTCGGCTTCGCCTCGTGGGAGGGATTGTGGTCGACCTTCGAGGGCAACCACGCCTCGGTTGCCGGACTGGTCGAGTGGGCGCCGACCTACCGGATCGAGGCGTGGCGGGCCGTGGGTGTCGCCCTCGGCGTCGATGACCCCGGTCTGTTGATGGTCGCAGCCCAACGCTTCGAGGACGCCCAGCGCCGGGGCCACCCCGTCATCGAGGGGATGCACGACACCCTGGCCGAGGTGGGTACCCGCCACCGGCTGGGCCTCATCACCAACGGCCCCTCGGACATCCAGCGCCTGAAGCTCCGGCAGGCCGGACTGACCGGTGCCTTCGCCGGGGAGGTCATCTCGGGCGAGCTGGGCGTGGGCAAACCCGAGCCCGCAGTCTTCCTCGGCCTCCTCGACCGCCTGGGCGCCACGCCCGAGGCGTCGGTCATGGTGGGCGACAGCTGGGAGCGGGACGTCGAGGGCGGACTGGCCGCGGGCATGTCCGTCGTGTGGATCGCCGATGGTCGGACCCCGCCGGCCGAGCACCCGCGGGTGACTGTGGTGGATTCGGTGGTCGAACTGTCCGCCCTGCTGGACTGAACCACTCGCCCGGCCCGTTCAGGCCGGCCTCCCTTCGGCCCCCGGTCAGCCCGCCATCTGGCGGAGCATGTAGGGGAGGATCCCCCCGTGGCGGTAGTACTGCGCCTCCATCGGGGTGTCGATCCGCAGTCGGGCCTCGAACTCGACCGTGCGGTCGCCGTCGGTGGCCGAGACGGCCACCGTCTTCGGGCTGATCCCCTCGTTGAGCGACCCGACACCGGTGATGGAGAACACCTCGTGCCCCGTCAGGCCCAGCGACTCGGCGCTCTGGCCGTCCGCGTACTGCAGGGGCAGTACGCCCATGCCGATCAGGTTCGACCGGTGGATGCGCTCGTAGGACTCGGCGATGACCGCCCCCACGCCCAGCAGCCGGGTGCCCTTGGCCGCCCAGTCGCGTGACGAGCCCGATCCGTACTCCTTGCCGGCCAGTACCACCAGCGGGACGCCATCGGCCTGGTACCGCTCGGAGGCCTCGAAGATGCTGGTCTGCTCGCCGTCGGGCAGGTGCAGGGTGATACCGCCCTCGGTGCCCGGGGCCAGCTGGTTGCGGAGGCGGATGTTGGCGAAGGTGCCCCGGACCATGACCTCGTGGTTGCCCCGGCGGGTGCCGTACGAGTTGAAGTCGACCTGCTCGACACCGTGCTCGATCAGGTAGCGGCCGGCCGGCGTGGTCGGCTTGATGTTCCCGGCCGGCGAGATGTGGTCGGTGGTGACGCTGTCGCCCAGCTTGGCCAGGACCCGTGCGCTGACCACGTCGGCCACCGGGGCCGGCGTCAGGGACAGGCCCTGGAGGAACGTCGGGCGCAGCACGTAGGTGGACGAGGTGTCCCACGAGAACGTGTCGCCGGTGGCTGTTTCGATGGCCCGCCACCGCTCGTCGCCCTCGAAGACCGAGCTGTAGCGCCGGCGGAACATGTCCGAGGTGAGGGAGGTGCGGATGGCCTCCGTCACCTCCTCGGGGGACGGCCACAGGTCGGACAGGAACACGGGCTGCCCGTCGCGGTCGGTGCCGAGGGGCTCGGAGGTGAGGTCGAGGTCCATGGTGCCGGCCAGCGCGTAGGCCACGACCAGGGGAGGGGAGGCCAGGTAGTTCATCCGCACGTCCGGGTGGATGCGGCCCTCGAAGTTTCGGTTGCCGGACAGTACCGAGGTGACCGAGAGGTCGCCGGCCTGGACACCCTCGGACACCCCGGGGAGCAGCGGGCCCGAGTTGCCGATGCAGGTGGTGCAGCCATAGCCGACGAGGTCGAATCCGATGGCGGCCAGCGGCTCCGTCAACCCGGCCCGGTCCAGGTAGTCCATGACCACCCGGGACCCGGGGGCCAGTGTCGTCTTGACCCAGGGCTTGGAGTTCAGGCCCTTGGCCACGGCGTTGCGGGCCAGGAGGCCGGCCGCCACCATGACCTGGGGGTTGGAGGTGTTGGTGCACGAGGTGATGGCGGCCACCACCACGTGGCCGTCGCGGATCTCCTCCTCGCCCCCGCCGTCGAGGGAGGCGGCGTGGGCACGGGGCTCGCGGTCGAGGGCGGTGCGGAACGCGCTGGCGGCCACATCGAGAGTCACCAGGTCCTGGGGACGGGACGGTCCGGCGATGCTCGGCACCACCGTCGCCAGATCCAGCTCGATCACCTGGGAGTAGACCGGCTCGGGGCTGTCGGCCGTCAGGAACATGCCCTGGGCCTTGGCGTACGTCTCGACCAGGTCGACATGGTGGTCGTCCCGGCCCGAGAAGCGCAGGTAGTCGAGGGTGACGTCATCGATGGGGAACATCGCGCAGGTGGCCCCGTACTCGGGGGACATGTTGCCGATGGTGGCCCGGTTGGCCAGCGGCACCGAAGCGACCCCGGGGCCGAAGAACTCGACGAACTTGCCGACCACGCCGACCTTGCGGAGGACGTTGGTGATGGTGAGGACCAGGTCGGTGGCCGTGGTGCCGGCCGGCTGCTCGCCGGTCAGGCGGAAGCCCACCACCGGAGGGAGGAGGAGCGACAGCGGTTGGCCGAGCATGGCCGCCTCGGCCTCGATGCCCCCCACGCCCCAGCCGAGCACGCCGAGGCCGTTGACCATGGTGGTGTGGGAGTCGGTACCCACCAGGGTGTCGCAGTAGGCGCGGCCGTCCTCGGTGGCGAAGACGACACGCGACAGGTACTCGAGGTTGACCTGGTGGCAGATGCCCATGCCCGGGGGGACCACCCGGAAGCCGTCGAAGGCCTGCTGGGCCCACCGGAGCAGCTGGTAGCGCTCGATGTTCCGGTGGTACTCGATGTCGACGTTCTCGTCGTAGGAAGTGGCCGTGCCCGAGGCCTCGGCGATCACCGAATGGTCGACCACCATCTCGACCGGCACCAGCGGGTTGATCTTGGCCGGGTCCCCGCCCAGCTCGCGCAGGGCGTCGCGCATGGCCGCCAGGTCCACCACCCCGGGCACGCCGGTCAGGTCCTGCATGAGCACCCGCTCGGGGGTCAGGGCGATCTCGGCGGCGTCCGAGCCACCCACGCCGTGGCGTTCGGGGTTGACACCCCAGCCGGCCACGGCCGCGATGTCGGACGCGGTGACGGCCAGGCCGTCCTCGTGGCGCAGCAGATTCTCCAGGATCACCTTGATGGAGTACGGCAGCCGGGCCACGTCGAACCGGTCGGCGAGGGCCCCGATGCGGAAGATCTCGTAGGAGGCGCCGCCGACCTGGAGATCGCCACGGGCACCGAAGGAGTCGGGGGAGGTGGGGGAGTTGGCCATGCCCCCATTCTGCCCCGTCACGGGGCGGGGGAATTCTGCGGGGGCCTCAGGTGCGGGTGCGGTACCGGCGGATGGCCAGCGGGATGAAGACGATGAGGAGCCCG
Organism: Acidimicrobiales bacterium; assembly: GCA_036511155.1. Taxonomy (GTDB): domain Bacteria; phylum Actinomycetota; class Acidimicrobiia; order Acidimicrobiales; family RAAP-2; genus Bog-756. The sequence continues at coordinate 3,219 of DATCCR010000042.1, read as the reverse complement.
ACGGTCCAGGCCAGGGACTGCCACACCCAGAACATCGTGCTCTTGCCTGTCCCGGTCGAGGCCGGTCCGACCATCAGCGACCGGCAGGCGCTCACCGTCACGCTGAACGGCTGGTAGGTGGCGAACCCCTGGAGCCAACTGGGCATCGACGACAGCGGCACGAACGCCGCCGAAATGAACGTCAGCGGGAAGATCAGCGGGAACGACATGACCTGGGCCGTCTCGGAGTTCGGGGCCGACAGGCCGACGATGGCGAAGAACCAGGACAGGGCGTAGGCGAAGAGCAGGATCAGGGCGATGCCGGCCATGTAGGACGGGAATCCGGTCGAGGGTCGGAAGCCGACCAGGAGACCGACGACCGTCATGATGATGATCACGAAGATGTTGCGGACGAGGTCGGCGGTCGTGCGCCCGAGGAGGACGGCGCCACGGGACATGGGGAGGGCCCGGAACCGCTCGATGATGCCCTTCTGGAGGTCCTCGGCCAGGCCGATGCTGGTGCTCACCGAGCCGAAGGCCACCGTCTGCACGAAGATGCCGGGCAGCAGGTAGTTGACGTAGCTGGTGGCGTCGGTGTGGATGGCGCCGCCGAACACGTAACGGAACAGCAGCACGAACATGATCGGCTGCACGGTGGAGAAGAACAGCGCCTCGGGGATCCGCGTGATGGCCAGCAGGTTGCGGCGGGTCAGGGTCAGGGTGTCCGAGACGAGCCACTTCAGGTTGGTCAGGACACCCGTGGAGTGCGGGGCGCCGGACACGGTGGGGGCGACGACGGCCGTGGTCATCATGCGTACTCTCCCGTCTGGACGGGGAGTGCCTGCTCGAGCTTGGCCAGGCGATCCTTCTTGCGCTTCTGCCGGGGGCTGAGGTCGGCGTCCTCGTCGGTCTCCTCGGCCTCGGTGCGGTGGCCGGTGATCGAGAGGAACACGTCGTCGAGGCTGGGCTCGCGCAGGTTGAACGTCTGGGGGACGATGCCCTCGGCGTCGAGGTTCCGCAGGGCGATCATGGCGGCCTGCGGGCCGTTCTCGACGGTCACCTCGACCAGGGTCCCGTTGACCATGGCGTTGTGGACACCGAGCCGATCGAGGATGGCACCGGTCCGCTGCGCATCTTCGATGGAGGGCAGCCCGACCTCCAGCACGGTGGCGCCGAGGTCGGCCTTCATCGACTCGGGCGTGCCCTCGGCGATGACCTTGCCGTGGTCGATGACGGCCAGAGTGCTGGCCAGACGGTCGGCCTCCTCGAGATACTGGGTGGTGAGGAGGACGGTCGTGCCGCCGTCCACCAGTTGCTCGATGACTTCCCACAGGTCGTTGCGGCTCTGGGGGTCGAGGCCGGTGGTGGGCTCGTCGAGGAAGAGCACGGTCGGCCGGGCCACCAGCGCGGCGGCCAGGTCGAGGCGACGGCGCATGCCACCGGAGTACGTCTTGAGCGGACGGTCGCCGGCGTCGGAGAGGTCGAACTGGTTCAGCAACTCGACCGCCCGGGTGGCCACGAACGAGTTCGGAAGGTGGTTGAGCTTGCCCACCATCTGCAGGTTCTCACGGCCGGTCAGGTTCTCGTCGACCGCCGCGTACTGACCCGCCAGCCCGATCAGCGAGCGCACCGCCGCCGCCTGCTTCACCACGTCGTTGCCGAGCACCCGGGCCGAGCCGTGGTCGGGGCGCAGGATGGTGGTGAGCACCCGGACGGCGGTGGTCTTCCCCGATCCGTTGGGTCCGAGGAGGCCGAAGACGGTTCCCTCCGGGACGGCGAAGCTGACCCCGTCGAGGGCGCGTATCTCGCGCTTGCCCTTGAAGGTCTTCCGCAGGTCGTCGACTTCGATGGCGATGCTCATGGAGATGTCCCGTCTGGAAGCTGTGGGGCGGCGGTGGCGGTGGGTGTTCGGATCGAACCCGAAGCCCGCGGGCCGGGGCACCGGACCGCTCGCGTACATTCACGATATATCGCAATACAACCACCGTCAACCGTGTCCCGGGGCGATCCGAGTGTGCAGGGAATCATAAGGGCCCGGGACTTTGGCCCGGGACACCGGGGCGGTGGTCGCTGGGCACCACTAGCCTCGCCCCATGGACAAAGGCGACCTGGCACCCGACTTCGAGCTCCCCGACGAGGACGGTGTCTCCCGCAGACTGAGCGACCTGGCGGCGTCCGGCCCGGTGGTGCTGTTCTTCTACCCGGCGGCCATGACGCCGGGCTGCACGATCGAGAGCTGCCACTTCCGGGACATGAAGGCCGAGTTCGAGGCGGTCGGCGCCCAGCGGGTGGGAATCAGCGCCGACGACGTCGAGAAGCAGAAGAAGTTCTCGGACAAGCACGAGTTCGACTACCCGTTGCTGTCCGACCCCGACGGGGCGGTGGCCACCCAGTTCGGCGTGCGACGGCGGTTCACCAAGCTGTCGCCCACCAAGCGCGCCACCTTCGTGATCGGGTCCGATCTGCGGGTGCTCGAGGTGATCCAGAGCGAGGTGCGGATGAACGTCCACGCCGACAAGGCACTCGAGGTGCTGAAGGCAGCCGCCCACTGAGTCTCCCGGGCGCCGCGCCGCCCTTGGCGGAGTCCCCGACTCCGGTGCCGCCTGATGGGAAGCTGGGCCGATGGATCTGATCCTGCGGCGAGGCACGCCGTGAGCCCCCTTCCCGGGGCGAACCGGATGGAGCAGCTCGTCGAGTCGATCGCCGAGCGGGTGGTCAACCTGGTGCTCGACGCCGTCGACATCAACGCCCTCGTCGCCCAGGTCGACATGGACGCCGTGCTGGCCAAGGTGGACGTGGATGCCATCGTGTCCAAGGTCGACGTGGACAGCCTCGTCGACCGGGTGGACGTCGAGAAGATCATCGAGCGGGTCGATGTCCAGAAGATCATCGAGCGGGTCGACGTGGACCAGATCGTGGCCCGGGTCGACGTCGAGGCCATCATCGAGCGGGTCGACGTGCAGAAGATCATCGAGCGGGTCGACATCGAGCAGGTCGTCCAGCGCGTGGACATCGACTCGCTGGTCGAGCAGACCGAACTTGGCACCATCATCGCCCGTTCCACCAGCGGCGTGGCGTCCGAGGTGCTCGACGTGGTCCGGGCCCAGGGCGTGGGCCTCGACGACTTCGCAGCCCGGTGGGTGAACCGGATCCTGCGCCGGTCCTCGGCCGACTGGCCGGCCGGGCCACCCAGGTTGATCGCCTCCACCCCGGCCGCGGTGCCGGCACTCCCTGCGGAGG
>DATCCR010000041.1:0-19178 GCA_036511155.1 Acidimicrobiales bacterium | reverse complement strand
CGGGTCGACCGAGTCCTCGTCCCGCCGGCGGCGGTCGTGGTCGGCGTCGACCCGCCGGTGGACGACGAGCAGGCGGCGCCCGCCGCACCGGCCAGCACGATCGCCCCACCGGCTGCCGCACTCCGCCCCAGGAAGGTCCTGCGGTCCATCCCGTGTTCGGACATCACGTCCCCCAGTCCGCACCGTCCCGCCGCGGTCCGCACGTGGCGGCCCGTTCCGGTCGCTCCCCCGGGGCCGATGCCGGGCCAGCATGCCAGGCCCGACTTGCGCGCGCATGGGAACCGGCATCGATGCCGCCCACCGGCCGAACGACCAGGGGCCCTCCTGCACCTCCTAGATTGTGGAGGTCCGCTGAACCTGGAGGTCCCGTGCGCTCCCCGAAAGACTTCTTCCGCCCCCTCGCCGTCGGTGCGCCCGAGCCGTTGCGGGAGATCCCGTTCCGGCCCTCCCGGATGATCCACTTCTTCCCGGCCTCGAACCCCAAGATGGTGGCCAAACTCCCCGACCTCGCCCCGAAGGTCGACGTGCTCCTGGCCAACCTCGAGGACGGCGTCCCGGCCACGGACAAAGCGGCGGCCCGCCAGGGGCTCGTCGACGTGGGCCGCAGCGTCGGCTTCGGCTCGACGCAGTTCTGGACGAGGGTCAACTCGCTGGACTCGCCGTGGGGCCTCGACGACATCGTGACGGCTGTCACCGAGGTCGGCCACAAGCTCGACGTCATCATGATCCCCAAGGTCGAGGGCGCTGAGGACATCCACTACGTGGACCGCCTCGTGGCCCAGCTGGAGGCCAAGGCCGGCCTGGAGCGGCCCATTCTCCTGCACGCGATTCTGGAGACGGCCCGCGGCGTGGCCAATGTCGAGGAGATCTGCGGAGCATCGCCGAGGATGCAGGGCCTCTCGCTCGGCCCTGCAGACCTGGCGGCCAACCGGCGGATGAAGACGACCCGTGTGGGCGGCGGCCACCCCGACTACCTGGTGCGCCAGGACCCGGTGGACGGCGACATCCACGGCCCCCGCGCCATCTTCCAGCAGGACCTCTGGCACTACACCATCGCTCGCATGGTGGACGCCTGCCAAGCCAACGGGGTCTTCGCCTACTACGGGCCCTTCGGCGACATCGCCGACGTGGTGGCCTGCGAGGACCAGTTCCGCAACGCCTACCTGCTCGGCTGCGTGGGCGCCTGGTCGTTGCACCCGACCCAGATCGACATCGCCCGCCGGGTCTTCTCGCCCGACGTCAATGACGTGGAGCATGCCCGCCGCGTCATCGCCGCCATGGGCGACGGCACCGGTGCCGTGATGCTCGACGGCAAGATGGAGGACGACGCCTCGGTCAAGCAGTGCCGGGTGATGATCGAACTCGCCGACGAGTTGGCCGCCCGCGACCCTAAGCTCGCCGACCTCTACGCCACGATCACCCTGGAGGACTGAGATGACCGAGACGAACCTGCGGCCCCGGCGGAGCGTGCTCTACATGCCCGCCGCCAACGAGCGGGCCCTCGAGAAGGCGAAGGCCATTCCCGCCGACGCGCTGATCTTCGACCTCGAGGACGCAGTGGCGCCGGATGCCAAGGTGGAAGCCCGGGAGCGGGCGTGCGCCATGTTCGCGGGCGGCGGCTACGGCAACCGGGAGATCACCATCCGGGCCAACGGCATCGGCACCCCCTGGCACGACGACGACCTGGCGGCCATCGCGGCCGCCGGGCCTGACGGCGTGGTGGTGCCCAAGGTCAACTCGGTCGCCGACGTCCGGGCCATCGAGTCGGCCCTCGAGCGTCACGGTGCACCGGACCGGACCCGCATCTGGGCCATGCTCGAGACGCCGATCGCCATGCTGCACGCCGAAGAGATCTGCTCGTCCTCGGAGCGCCTCGCCGTGCTCGTCATGGGCACCAACGACCTTGCCAAGGAGCTGCACGCCCAGCGGGTTCCGAGTCGCCTGCCCCTGCTCGGCGGCCTCCAGCTGTGCCTGTTGGCCGCCCGGGCCGCCGACAAGGTGATCCTCGACGGGGTGTTCAACGACATCAAGGACGAGGCAGGATTCCTGGCCGAGTGCCAGGTCGGCCGGCAGATGGGCATGGACGGCAAGACGCTGATCCATCCCAGCCAGGTCGACCCGTGCAACGGGGCGTTCTCCCCGGAGGCCGACGAGATCGAGCTGGCCGAGCGGATCATCGTCGCCTTCGAGGAGGCCGAGGCCGACGGGCGTGGCGTGGTCACCGTCGACGGTCGGATGATCGAGAACCTGCACGTCGACGAAGCCCGCCGGGTGCTGGCCATCCGGGACGCCATCGCCGCGGCAGGAGACTGAGTCGAGTCCGGACCAGGCAGGAGTCGAGCGCGCTCGGATCGACGTCCTCCCGGAGCCCACGCGGGGACGTCCCGAGGTCGGTGGGCGCTACCGGACCCGAACCGATGACCCGCTGGTCGAGGATCAGTGCGGACAGAGCGCCCCGCTAACCTGTGCATCCCCTGGACGCCAGGATGCACAACCCCTACGCCCGCCCGCTGTCGCCGTTGCCAACCGGTTGGTGTTGACCGGCCCGACGCTCTCCATATCTAGTCCTGAACTCGTCCAACGCGCCCTACCATCGCGATGTGACCACAGTGCCCAACGAGACGGTCGCGCCGGCACCGCCGGAGAAGCGGGACCTGCTCGACACCACCTTCACCATCACGATGATCCTGAAGGGTCTCGACGGACTGCTCGAGCTCGTGGGTGGCGTGCTCCTACTGGCGATCTCGCCGTCGACGATCAACCGCTTCGCCGAGCGACTCACCCAGCACGAGCTGTCCCAGGACCGCCACGACTTCATCGCCCGCCACCTCCTTCACGTCACCGGCAATCTGCACAACACCCAGCTCTTCGGTGCGCTCTACCTCCTCACCCACGGGCTCGTGAAGATCGTCATCGTCATGGGGCTGCTGCGACGGGAGCACTGGGCGTATCCGGTGGCGTTCGTCTTCCTCGGTGGATTCGTCGTCTACCAGATCTACCGAATGACGTACGACCCGACGGTCGGGCTGGCGTTGCTCACCGTCTTCGACCTGTTCATCATCTGGCTGACGTGGCGCGAGTACAGACGCATGCGGACGAACGAGCACGAGACTGCCGCATCGAAATCCTGACCCCGTCGGCCATCTGGGTGCCGGACATGCTGCTCGCCCAAGACGAGCATCTCCCACCTCAAGACGAGGGTTGGGCCAACCCGTTCAACGCACGGCAACGGTGCGTGGCCCCGGATCGACAGACCTACGACCCATCATCCGCGTCGGTGCCGTGTGATGATCGGCCTCGCCTGACCTGCGGCTACACGACGTTGATCTGACCCATCATTCCGAGATCCTCATGGTCGAGGATGTGGCCGTGGAATACCGTCGTACCGGTGTAGTCCGAGAACGGCACTTGACTCGCGGGCGTGGCCACCGTCAGGTCGTCGGGAACTCCTTCGTCCGTCGACAACAGGGTCGTTCGACTCTGTGACGGACGTCCGCTGCGAGCAATGCTCTTCTTGGAGGTGTCGAGAAGGTGGGCAAGGCAGCGAGGCAAGATCATCGACAGGCCGACCGGGCCGTTCAGCAAGCCGAAGCACGGCGCAAGAAGCAACGGCGTCGTCGCCGTCCATTCATCATCGGAGGCGCTGTCGTCGTTGTTGCAGCCCTCGTGGGTTTGACAACAGGGCTGAGTTCGTCCGGTACCAACAGCACCGCAGGTATTCCAGCGGGGACGCAGATGTTCGCCGCGAGGAACCACAAGCACGTGGCCGGAACCGTGAGCTACGACCACAGTCCTCCCGCCGGCGGCGCCCATTCCGCGACCTGGCTGAATTGCGGCATCTACAGCACCCCGGTCCCTAACGAGAACGTCGTCCACTCGCTGGAGCACGGCGCCGTGTGGATCGCCTACCGGCCCGACCTGGCCTCGGCCGACGTGTTCACGCTGCGTCAATTCGTGGTGACCCACTCGTTCGAGACGCAGGGGTATCTCGTATTGAGCCCGTACGCGGGCCTTTCCGCTCCTATCGTCCTTTCTGCCTGGGGCGCCCAACTGAAGCTCGGCAGTGTCTCCGATCCTCGCCTCACCGAGTTCGCCAAGCATTTCGAGGGAGGCGGACAAGGTGGCGAGAAGGGTGGAGAGTGCGTCGGAGGAGTCGGTAGGCCCAACTGACCCCGGGGCACTATCGGCGAGCACCAACGTGCGCCGGCCACCGGCATCGCTCACGTGTCTCCAATTGACCCCAGCCAGTGGGCGCTACCGGACTCGAACCGATGACCTGCTGGTTGTAAACCAGCTGCTCTAACCAACTGAGCTAAGCGCCCGACAGTCCGAACGCTACTGTGCGCCGGCGGCCAGGAACTCCGCCAGCAGGGCCGGCGTTGCCGCGGCGAACGGGGCCCGCCGTTCGGTGTGGGAGAGCGTGACCAGGTCCCGACCCTGGGCCTCGGCGAGCACCGCGCCGGCCTCGGTGCAGACCAGCATGCCGCCCAGGTAGTCCCAACTGCCGAGCTTGGACCCGCCGACCACCCCGTACCCGTCGAGGACCCCTTCAGCCACCGCGCACAGGTCGAGTGCGGCCGCCCCCAGGCACCGGTACTGGAGCCAGCCGAAGTAGCGGGGCGGATAGCCGCTGAAGGCCACAATGGCCTCACCCAACGCCTCGCACCCCGACGGCCGGATGGGCGCACCGTCCTTCCGGGCTCCCCCGCCCCGGACCGCCTCGAACCGCACCCCCGATGCCTGGTTGACCACCAGGGCGGCTCGGGCCCCCTCCGCGTCGACTGCGCACAGGCTGGTGGCGAACCACGGGATGCCCTTGGACGCGTTGGTCGATCCGTCGACCGGGTCGATGACCACGATCAGGTCCCTCCCCAAGTCCTGGGTGCCCGACTCCTCGGACAGCACACCGACCCCGGCCTCCTCAAGCACGGCCAGGGCGGCGGCGTCGGCGGCCAGGTCGTGGAGGTACTGGTCCTCCTTGGTGCCGGCCAGACCCCAGTCGTCGAGGTCCCCCAACGCGTCGGCAATGGCGGTGGCGGTGGCGTGCAACACCTCGAGCAGGGTGACGTCGTCCATGGGGCCGACGATACCGGAGGGCCTTCCCACCGGCGTGCCCGGACGCCGTACCCCGGCGCCGTCACCGGGTCGCGGGCGGGCCGGTAGGCTGGCTCTCCTGTGGCAGTCATCGATGTGGCCGGATACGTAGCCGACCTCAAGGATCATTCGGTCGACCACGGCTTCCACGTGCACGACGAGCGGCACTTCGTCGAGACCTACTCGCTGCGTCAGGTCTGGGAGGTGGAGCTCCACCCCGAAGACGGCTGCGGCGGGCCCCTCGATCTCCACCTCGCTCTCGAGGTCGACCCCCGGACCCTGCTGTCCTTCGAGGACGCCGTCTTCGGCCTGCCCGAGGACGAGGACCCGCCGGACGAATTCCACTTCGCTCTGACCTTCACCTGGGCCCTGCCGCCCCTCCCCCACGGCCCCGACCTGCTCCGCCTTGCCATCGACCTGGCCGGCGTGGGGGGCATCGAGCTCCCCCTCGAGGTCTCGGCCATCGACTCCTACGCCTCGGCCACCGACGCCGCCGAACGCCGGCTCAGCATCGTCGCCCGCACCCCGGTGTCGCTGGCCCGGGTGCTCACGGGCGAGGAGATGATGTGCGACGTCTTCGACCGCTGCCTGGCCGTCAGCCGCTACCTGCTCGATTCGGCGCCCAGCTGGCTCGGGTGACCGGACCGGTCCGCACCCGCTTGGCCCGTCTCGCCGTCGGCCTCCTCGCCGTGGCCACTTCGGGCGGTGTGCTCACGGCATGCGCGGCCAGTGCCGGCGACCTGGCCCGGGCCTCGTGCAAGCACGTGCACGCCTCGCTCGCCCTGCTCGCCCAGGCCGACCACACCACCGACCCAGCGGCTGCGGCCGACCTGCGTAACCAGGCCTACCTGGCGCTGCTGCCGGCCATCCCCATCGCCGCCCAGGCCGCCTACCACGACATCCAGTGGGAGGCGCTGTCGGCCACACTGTCCGAGGCCAACCGGGTTCCCGAGTCGGAACTCGTGCCGTCGCTGCGGACACAGTGCCAGAGCGCCGACAACTCCGTGTTCAACCAGCCCCCTCCGACCTCGTCGCCCTCATCGCCCTCGGGCGGCTGAGCCGGGCCGGTTCGGGCCTCGCCCTCGCTGACGAGCCCTACGGCCCCCGGGTCCCCGCAGCTGGCACCGCACCCGACGCCGAGACGGAGGGGCGGGGCGAGCCGGTGGTGGGCGTGGACGGGGCGACCAGGCTGCGGCCGGCCACCTGGAGCCGCCCGACCTGGACCACGGTGGGCAGGAGGTGGGCGGCCAGCCACCGGCCGGCGGCAGGGGTCGGGACGATGTGCACGCCGTCGCCGTCGCGGAGCAGCACCCCGTCCCGGGTGGTGGTGTAGGCGCCCCCGGGGCACACCATGGCCCCGAAGTCCTCGACCCGCACCGTGGAGGGGTGCTCGGCCGCCACCTGGCGCAGCAGCTGGTTGTACCGGACCAGGCGGGCCGGGTCGTCCTCCGGCCAGGCGGTGCCGTCAGGCTGCTCACCGGAGTTGAAACAGGGGGCGGTCAGCAGGACCACGTAGGCCCCGCCCGCAGACCCCACGTGGACGGCCTGCTCGAGCGACCGCCTCACGAGAGCGTCGAAGGCCGGCTGGCCGATGTGGGCCCACTGGCCCCCGACCATGCGGTCCATGACCTCCCATCGACCGGCGAGCACGGCCACCACGTTCGGCCGGAACTGGGCGATGTTGCCCTGCCACTGGGCCGGCCACTGACTCGAGGCCGGCGCCGAGGAGTCGCACTGGGGGGCCATGGCGTCGGACGCCCCATGGGCGCGGTACTGGGTGCTGCGCAGCACGCCGCAGGCCACGATGGCCCCGTTGTCGATGTCGACGCCATAGGACTGCTGGGGCTGGTCGGCCAGCAAGGCGAACCCGAGACGCCAGGCCACCGAGTCGCCGAGGATGGCCATCCGGACCGGCGCGCCCGGCGTGGCGGTCACGCTGGCCCGGTAGGTGCCGGATGCCTCGGCGGCTGACGGGAGGGTGGCGGCCACGGTCACGGCCACCACGCCGAGGAACGCACCCGACGTGGCCAGCCAACCGCGCCACTCGGCGAAGGTGGCCATGCGGCCCCTGCGGATGGGCTGCTCGACCAGGTAGTAGGACGCGGTGGCGACGACCACCGTGGCCCCGACCCGCACGGCCAGCAGCGGCAGGCCGTAGAGGTGCATGCGCTCGGCGTTCAGCAGCATGAACAGCGGGAAGTGCCACAGGTAGACCCCGTAGGAGATCTTGCCGATGTAGACGAAGACCGGGTTGCCGAGCGCCCGCGCCAGGCTGCCGGCCTGGGCCGTGACCACGGCGAACATGACCACGGCGACAGCCAGGGCCACGGCCAGCTCACCGCCCGCGAACAGGAACCCCGTCGGGCCGTCGAGCCGGCCCCACAGGACCACGAGACCGACGAGGGCGGCCCAGCCGAACACCTGGGTGGTCCACCGGGTGGTGGTGCTGGACAGCTCCCACGCTCCGATGGGCTGCGCGCTCGGGCCCCGCTTCCGTTGAGGGTCGCGCCGGCGGGCGGGCGGCGAGCCCAGGCCGACAGTGCCGGCCGAGGGGTGGATCCGGGCCAGCTCCAGCTCGTCCAGATCGGGAACCGCCAGCGGTAGCGCCCGGCGGTGGCGGGCCCACATGGTCAGTCCGATGGCCAGGACCGCCCCGACCAGGATGTCCTGGCAACGGGTGTCCGTCCCCTCGTACAGGCGGGTGATCTGGGCGTGGTGGAGGTACGACCAGCGCATGTCGGCCGCCGAGGCCAGCACCCCGAAGGTGGCGACGGCCAGCACCGGCCACAGCTGGCGGGAGGGGCGGAGGCGCCGACCCAGGTGGAGGAGGACCAGGACCACCGGCGGCCACACGATGTAGAACTGCTCCTCGATGGCCAGTGACCACATGTGGGAGAGCGGCGACGGCTGGGCGGCCTGGGCGAAGTAGTCCGACCCGCCCACGATGAAGTGCCAGTTGGCCACGTAGAACAAGGTCGACAGCGAGTCGAGGCGCAGCGAGGCGAACTCGCCCGCAGTGGCGAAGAACTGGGCGAAGGCCGCCACACCGACCAGCAGCAGGAGCAGGGCGGGCAGGAGGCGGCGGGCCCGGCGGGCCCAGAACTGGCCGAGCCGGATGGTCAGGCGTCGGGTCCACTCCCCGAGTAGCAGGGAGGTGATGAGGAAGCCCGACAGGACGAAGAACATGTTCACGCCGAGGAACCCGCCCGTCGAGAGCGGGGCCCCGCCGTGGTAGAGCAGCACGCCGAGCACGGCGACCGCCCGAATGCCGTCGAGGGCGGGCACGAAGCCGAACGAGATGGTGCGGCCCCGGGGCGCCCGCCGCCGGGGTGGTGCCGCGACGGGGTCGGTCACGGTGGTCATCGACGGAGGTCCCACGGGCACAGGGCCGGGACCCCGGATCCTCGGGCAGGGCGGGTCATAGCGCCCCCATGATCGCAGACCTGGGCCTGGTGGGACACCTCGGTCCCGGGGCCCCGTGCCCACGGGGGTTTCCGCCCGGCGGTGCCCCCGGACCGACCCGGGACGACCCCGCAGGGGCGCCCCGGGTGGCCGGCGTCAGACGGCCGGGGTGTAACCGGCCGGCAGGTTGATGGTCTTCTTCTCGAGGAACAGCTCGAGGCCGTCCTCGCCGAACTCGCGGCCCACGCCGGAATCCTTGTAGCCACCGAAGGGCGACGAGAAGTCGATCGGGATCGACGAGTTGACCATGTAGGTGCCGGTACGGACCTGGCGGGCGATGCCCAGGCCCCGGTCGTTGTCGGCGGTGAACACGCCGCCGCACAGGCCGTAGTCCGAGTCGTTGGCGATCCGGACGGCATCGGCGTCGCTGTCGTAGGGGATGACCGACAGCACCGGGCCGAAGATCTCCTCCTGGGCGATGCGCATCGAGTTGTCGACGTCCACGAAGACGGTGGGCTCGACGTACCAGCCGTTGTCGAGACCGGCCGGGCGCCCGCCGCCGACGGCCACCTTGGCGCCCTCTTCCTGACCGATGCGGATGTAACCCTCCACCCGGTCACGCTGGCGCTCGGCCACCAGGGGCCCGACCTCGGTGGCCGGGTCCAGCGCGTCGCCGACCTTCATGTTCCGGACCAGCTCGACCAGGGCGTCGGTGACTTCCGTGTACCGGTCCCGGGGCGCCAGGATGCGGGTGAGCGAGATGCAGGCCTCGCCGTTGTTCATGATGGCGTTCGGCAGCATCAGCGGGAGCGACTCGGCGAGGTCGACGTCGTCGAGCAGGATGGCTGCCGACTTGCCGCCCAGCTCGAGGCTGAAGCGCTTGAGGTTGGCACCACAGGCGGCGCCGATCTTCTTGCCGGCTGCCGTCGATCCGGTGAAGGACACCTTGTTCACGTCCGGGTGGTTGACCAGGTACTCGCCGACCTCACGGCCGGCCGGCACCACGCTCAGGACTCCCTTCGGCAACCCGGCGTCGGCCAGGATCTCGGCGAAGACATTGGCGTCGAGCGGCGTTTCGGGCGCGGGCTTGAAGACCACCGAACTGCCCGACAGCAGGGCCGGGGCCAGCTTGGCGGCGGCCAGGAAGAAAGGAACATTCCAGGGAGTGATGGCGGCCACCACGCCGATCGGCTCCTTGGTCACCAGCACCGGGCCGAGCATCCCGTCCTTCACCGTGTCGAAGGCGAAGGTCGAGCCCAGGCCGGCGTAGTAGTCGAGGATCATGGTCGGGGCCAGCACCTGGGCCAGCAGGCCCCAGGAGACGGGCGAGCCCATCTCGTTCGAGATCAGCTCGGACATCTCCTGCATCTGACCGCGCACAGCCTCGGCGGCACGGGCGAGGACGGCGCCCCGCTCGGTGGGCGTCATGTGCGGCCACGGGCCGTGGTCCACGGCCTCGCGGGCGGCTGCGACAGCCCGGTCGATGTCGGCCTGCATGGCCTCAGGCGTGCGGCCCACGAGCTCGCCGGTGGACGGGGAATGGACCTCGAAGACCGAGGAGGACGACGGTGCGACCCACTCCCCTCCGATGAACAGGCGATCGTACGACTTCATGGTCCCTCCCTGGACGACAGATGCAGGATGCCCTGCACGTGGTTGGCGTGCTGCGTGATGCTGCAAGCATGGTGCGTTCCGGCCGGTCCCCTACCCTGCCCGGGCGGCGGCACAACCTGCCCCGATCGTAGCCCGGGGCTCGTGGAACCGCCGGCCGCGGCCCGCCGGGCGATCGGCCGGTGGGGATGCGCTCGTGAGGATACGCTCGGCCCGACCTGCCCGTCACCCTCCCGTGGGGGCACCGACCACCGGCGCCGCCCGGAGAAGTGGAGCTCGACGTGCTCTCCCCCCTCGACGACTACCCGGTCCACCAGATCAGCGAGCCGATGCGCCACGTCGGAACCTCGGACCGCAACTTCTACGACCGCTACTACTTCAACATCCACGGTACCGGCGACGTACACGGCACCGACGAGGAGCTGTTCGCCGTGATCGGGGTCGGGCAGTACCCGAACCTCGGCGTGGCCGACGCCTTCGTGTCGGTCAAGCTGGGCGACGACCACCGCGTGGTCCGGTCCTCCAAGGTCCTCGGCGCCGACCGCATGGACGCCTCCGTGGGGCCGATCCGGGTCGAGGTGATCAAGGGGCTCGAGAAGGTGCGCGTCATCCTCGAGCCCAACGAGTGGGGCATCGAGCTCGATGCCGTGTACGAAGGCTTCTGCGAAGCCCACCTCGAGGCCCGCCACTTCGACCGCCAGTTCTCCCGGGTCACCTTCGACTCGACCCGCTTCGCCCAGGTCGGCAGCTGGACCGGCTCCCTCAAGGTCGGCGATCGCGAGATCGCCCTCACGCCGGACAAGTGGTGGGGCTCACGGGACCGCTCATGGGGCATCCGCCCGGTGGGCGAGTCCGAGCACCCGGGCATCCGGGTGACCGACACCTCCTTCGGCTTCTTCTGGGTCTACGCGCCGGTGCGGTTCGACGACCACGCCATGGTCACCATCATCCAGGAGCGCTCGAGTGGCGAACGGATCATGCAGGACGCCCACCGGGTGTTCCCGGTGGGATCGGGCCGCGAGCCCGAGTGGCTGGGCCGGCCCGAGCACGAGCTGCGCTTCGCCCCGGGCAGCCGGACCGTGACGGGGGCCACGCTCTCCTACTTCGGCCCCCACGGGCAGAAGACGGCCGAGGTCGAGGTCGAGACCCTGCTTGCCTTCCCCCTGCTGCTGGGTAGCGGGTACGGGCTGGAGCCGGACTGGAAGCACGGGATGTACCAGGGCGACCTCGTGGTCCAGGGCCAGCAGGTCCCGCCGGCCGACCCCTCCTACTCCGACTGGGGACTCACCGAGTACGCCGCCAAGTTCACCTGCGACGGCAAGGTCGGCTACGGCATGTTCGAGTGCGCGGTGATGGGCGCCCACGAACAGTACGGCTTCACCGGCTGACGCACGGTGGGGGCCAAGGCCCCGCAGGACCGGAGGGCCTCAGGCCGACCGGGCGGGCCCGTCCCACCCGGTCCGTCCGGCGCACCAGGCCCACAGCTCGGCGCCGGCCTCCACGAACTCGGGCTCGGACAGCCGCGTCCACGGGACCTTGTGCTCCCAGCGGAGCCGCCGGTCGAGCCAGAACCCGCCCGTAGTCTCGATCCCTTCGGGGGCCGAAGCCAGCCACACGACGGTGTCGGCCCCCTGGTCGGCGGTGCGCAGGATCGGGCCCATCACCTTGGAGAATCCGGGGAGGCTGTGGCGCACCCCCGGGGTATCGGCCCAACCGGGATGCATGGCCAGGAAGGTGACCCCCGTCCCCTCCATCCGGCGGACCCACTCGTGCATCAGCACCAGCTGGGCCCGCTTGGCCCGGGCATAGGCGACGGTCCCGTCGTAGTCGTCGGGTCCCATCTCCATGGTGGCCAGGTCGAACCTCTGGGCGTACATCCCACCCGAGGAGACCTGGATCACACGGGCCGGTGCGGCGGCTTCCAGGGCCGCCGACAGCAGCCCGGTCAAGAGGAAGGGCGCGGCCACCTGGGATGCCACCGTCAGCTCGGTCCCCGCCCCCGTCAGGGTGCGGACGTTGGTCAGCGCACCGGCGTTGTGGATGAGGACATCGAGTCGGTCGTGGGCGGCCAGGAACTCGTCGGCCAGCCCCCGCACCTGCTCGAACTCGCCCATGTCGGCAAGCAGGTAGGTGACGTCCGCGTCAGGTGCAGCCTCGAGCACGCTGGCCACGGCCCGTTCGGCCCGGTCGTGGCCCCGGGCGGTGAGCACAACCCGGGCACCCAGTCGCGCCACACCCCGGGCGGTTGCCAGGCCCAGGCCCGAGGTGGCCCCGGTGATCAGCACGGTCCTGCCGGTCATCGGCGGCGGCGGCGTCCAGCCGGCGGTGCGGCTGCGCACCGCCGGACCGATCGACGAGAAACTGGCGACCACCGTCGCCTCCAGCAACTTGTCCACCGTTGCGGCCACGGCGTCGCCGGCCGGGGGGCGATCCCGGGGGACGGGCGGTCCGCCGAGGGTGGCACGCAGGCCGGCGACCCCCTGGTCGCCGATGCGGTCGAAGAACAGCGGGAGTACCGGGTTGGCCAGTGCGAACGAGCCCTTGAGCGAGAGGTCGGCGTCATAGGTGAGGATCGAGCGACCGTCAGCGGCCGCGGTGACCGTCATGGTGTCCTCGGAGCGGATGGAGTCCGACTCGCCGAGCAGCACGACCGTGTGCGGCGGCTCGAACGTCACGATCCGGTAGTCGAGTGGCGTGGCCCGCGACCCGATCCTGACGCCTAGGCGGAACCTGCTTCCCAGTCCCACGGGACCGTCGTCGAGGCGCTCAGCCGTGGCAGTGCCCGGATCCCATTCGGCGGCGTTGGCGAAGTCGGCCATGTAGTCGAACGTCTCTTCGACCGATCGGATCGAGACGACGGTTCCCCGGTACCGGGCCATGGCGGGTCCTTCCTGGAGGCGACGGGAGCTCGAATGGTCGGGCAGCGGAGGCAGCGACCGGCATGTGTCGGACGACCCCTGTTCCTCGTCCAATATAATGAGCTACCTGCGACTTCCGATCAGCGTCATCCCGATCCGACGACACCTCCGAACACGGGTTGGGAGAATCGCGACCACAGGGTGCCGGACGGAGCAATGAGAGTCGGGATCGTGGGCACTGGGGTGTCCGGACTGGTCTGCGCACACCTGTTGTCGCGGCGGCACGACGTCACCCTCTTCGAGGCCGACGACCGACCCGGAGGGCATGCCCACACGGTGACCGTCGACCTGCCCGACGGTTCGTTCGACGTCGACACCGGGTTCCTCGTCTACAACGAGCGCAACTACCCCGGGCTCGTCAAGCTGTTCGCCGACCTCGGCGTCGCCACGAAGGCGAGCGACATGAGTTTCGGTGTCTCCGACGAGGTCAGCGGGCTGGAGTGGAAGGGGAGCTCGTTCGACACCGTCTTCGCCCAGCGCGGCAACTTGGTGCGACCCGCTTTCCTGCGCATGCTGTCCGACATCGTCCGCTTCAACCGGATGGCCCGTGGCCTCATTGATGCACCCCACGAGACGGGCATCTCCCTCGGTGACCTGCTCGACCGGGGCCGGTGGTCGTCACAGTTCCTCAACTGGTACCTGATCCCCATGGGGTCGTCGATCTGGTCGGCCGACCCCTCCACGTTCCTCGACATGCCGGCCGTGACCTTCGCACGTTTCTTCGCCAACCACGGGCTCCTCGACTATGGCAACCAGCCCGACTGGCGGACGGTCGCCGGTGGCTCGAAGTACTACGTGAACACCATCCTTCGACCGCTCGGATCGGCGGTGCGCCTCGACAATCCGGTGACCAAGATCACCCGGGGCGCGGACGAGGTGGAGATCCACACCGCTCACGGGACCGAGCGCTTCGACCAGATCGTGGTCGCCACCCACAGCGACCAGGCCCTCGCGCTCCTGTCCGACCCGAGCCCGGTCGAGCGCGAGGTGCTGGGCGCCATCCGCTACCAGCCCAACCGGGCCACCCTCCACACTGACGTGGCACTGCTGCCCACCAACCGCAAGGCCTGGGCGAGCTGGAACTACCACCGCCTCCCGGACCACCCAGGCGAGGCGACGCTCACCTACCGACTGCGCAGCCTCCAGGGCATCACGTCAGCCGACGAACTGCTCATCACCCTCAACCGAGACGACGTCATCGACCGGGCCAAGGTGATCCGGACCTTTGACTACGCCCATCCGATCTTCGACGTGGGCGCCATTGCCGCCCAGCAACGCCATGAGGAAATCAATGGGGTGCAGCGGACCTGGTTCTGCGGTGCGTACTGGGGCTACGGCTTCCACGAGGACGGCGTCCAGAGTGCCCGAGTGGTCTGTCGACGGCTGGCCGACGAGGACCTGTGACACCAGCGATGTCGTCCGAACAGGCGGCGACCCCGATTGTCCCCGTGACCGGTCCGGCGGGCGACCCGGCCCTGCGCAGTGGGATCTACGAGGGCCGGGTGGTCCATCACCGCCGCACCCCGGTCGACCACCGGTTCACCTACCGGATCGCCCTGGTGCTGGTCGACCTGTCGGAGGTCGACGCACTGTGTCGGCTGCATCCGCTGTGGAGCAACGAAGGCCGCAACGTCGTGAGCTTTCGACGGGCCGACTACCTGGGGAGTCCCTACATACCCCTGGGCACGGCCGTCCGGGACCTGGTCGAGGAGCGGACGGGGGCACGGCCGGACGGGCCCATCAGCGTCCTCACCCAGTTCCGTACTTGGGGTTGGCTGTTCAACCCGATCACGACCTACTACTGCTACGACCCGACGGGCACGACGGTCGCCACAACCGTGGTGGAGGTGACCAATACCCCGTGGCACGAACGCACGGCTTACATCCTGGAGGGCACCGGCACCCACCGGGTGGCCAAGGCGATGCACGTTTCGCCGTTCCTCCCGATGGGACTCACCCACCGCTTCACGGTGGGCGTTCCCGGCGAGCGGCTCACGCTGGCCGTCGACGACTTCGACGGTGACGAGCAGGTGTTCGGCGCCTCGATGGCCCTCACCAGGCACCCTGCGGGCCGTGCCGCACAGGGCCGTCTGCTCTGGCGGTTCCCCCTCATGACCCTGCGGGTGTCGCTCGGCATCTACCGCCAGGCACTAGCCCTCAGGTGCAAGGGCGTACCCTTTCATCGACACCCGGACACGATCCCGGCAGCGGCGGCGGACGCCCCGACCGATGGACAGGAGCGCTGACGATGGCGGAACTCCCAATGGGCTGGATCGGCCCGAAGGCCGGCACTCCGGTGGCCGCCAGGTTCCTCCGCTTCATGGCGTCCCACCTGCAGGGCGGCACGCTCGTGGTCGCCGATGACACCGGGACCCGCAGGTTCGGCGACGGGCTCCCCGAGGTCACCATGGTGATCCACGATCGGTCGGTCTACTGGAGCACGCTGCTGCAGGGCTCAGTGGGCCTGGGCCGCGACTACGCCGACGGGTTGTGGGACTGCGACGACCTCACGACCCTGACCCGTGTGCTCAACCGGGGCCTCCGCCCGGTCACGGCAGTGCAGGACCGGGTCGGTCAGGCCGTCGGAGCCTCCACCGACTGGCTCCGGCGGTTCCGCCCGCCCTCCAAGCATGTCGACCGCAACAACATCCAGGCTCACTACGACGTGTCCAACGACTTCTTCGCCCTCATGTTGGACGAGACGATGATGTACTCCTCGGCCATCTTCAGCGGACCGGGCATGGACCTCGGGGAGGCTCAGCGGGTCAAGCTGGACCGGCTGTGCACCAAGCTCGGGCTCGTCCCCGACGACCACCTGGTGGAGATCGGCACCGGCTGGGGCGGCTTCGCCTGTCACGCGGCCGCCAACTACGGCTGCCGGGTGACGACCACCACCATCTCCGACGCCCAGTTCCGGTATGCGTCCAAGCGCGTGGTCGAGGAGGGCCTGACGGACCGGGTCACCGTCCTCAACCGTGACTTCCGGGAGCTCGAAGGCACCTTCGACAAATTGGTCGCCATCGAGATGGTCGAAGCGGTGGACTGGCGTCAGCACGACACGTTCTTCCGGACCTGCACGGGGTTGCTGCACGACCGTGGACTGATGGCGCTGCAGGCCATAACCGTGGAGGACCGGAGCTTCGAGCGGGCGAAGAACGGCACAGACTTCGTGCGCGAGTTCATCTTCCCCGGCGGCTGCCTGCCGTCGATCGAGGCCATCTCCCGGTCGCTGCGCCGGGCCACGCCGATGGTGGTGGTGGACGTCGAGGACATCGGACGCCACTACGCTGAGACGCTGCGCCGATGGGACGACCAGGTGGCCGACCGTGCTGACGAGGTCGCCGCCCTCGGACTCGACACCAGGTTCCAGCGCCTCTGGCACTTCTACCTCTGCTACTGCGCCGGAGCGTTCCTCGAGCGTCACATCAGCGACGTGCAGATGGTGATGGCGATGCCCGACTGGGAAGCCCCCATGTCGGTCCGAGACAACCTTGCCTGAGGCGTCGTTACTCGACGGCGCGGATCTGGTCGGCCTCCCAGAAGGCCCGGATCCCACCGAGCCTTCCATCGGCCGACACCCGGTAGGTGTAGACGCCGTCGACCTCGACAGCGCCCCCGCCCGCGAAGTTGATCCGGATGGTGCCGACATTGGCCACCTCGTCGCCGCACAGGAATGACTGGCGGATGGCGAAGCTGATCGACTCGTTGACCCCGATGACGTTGTCGTAGAAGGCGGCGATGGCCTCACGTCCGTGGTGGCCCGTCCCCTCGGGGTCGAACATCGACGGCCCGACCGGGTCCTCGACCACGGCGTCGTCGCTGAACAGGGCTAGCCAGCCCTCCCGGTCCCCCGCCTCGACGGCGGCCATCGAAGCCAGGCCGAGGTCGCGGGCGGTCGGTCGGGCCTCCGGCCCGGCGCTCACCGGCTCGCCTTGGCGATCACGTCGTCGGCGAACCGCCGCAGGTTGTCGAGCTTGACCTGGAGCGGCTCGGTGTCGGGACCGACCTCGTAGGGCCAGCGGAAGCCGACGATGACGTCGGTCACCCCCCGCTCCTCGAGCCGGTGGATGCCGTCGAGGGTGAACGCGTCCAGCGAGATGACGTGGACCTCGAAGGGCTCGTCGGCCGTGCCCTCCTCCTCGCGGAGTTGGTGCAGTTTGCTCAGCAGGCCGGGCAGGTCGGCCGGGTCCCCTCCGCCGTGGAGCCAGCCGTCGCTCCGGGCGGCCCGGCGCAGGGCCGGGGTGGCGTGCCCGCCGACCAGGATGGGCAGGGGCTGGGACGGTACCGGGCTCATCTTCACCGAGCTGATGTCGTAGCACTCGCCGTGGTATTCGAAGTACCCTCCGGCCGACAGTCCCCGGACGATGTCGATGGCCTCGTCCATCCGCCGGCCCCGGCCCTCCCACGGCACGCCGACCAGCTCGTAGTCCTCAGGCCAGGGACTGGCGCCCACACCGAGGGCGAGCCGGTTGTCCGTCAGCACAGCCACCGAGGTGGCCTGCTTGGCCACGATCAGCGGGTGGCGCATCGGCAGCTTGAGTACGAAGGTGACGAAGCGCAGCCGCTCGGTCACGGCCCCCATGGCCGGAATCAGGGAGAACGGCTCGAGGAACGGCTTGTCGTCCAGGAACTCACGGGTCCCGTCGGGGTTGAACGGGTAGGTCGAGTCCGACACCTCGGGATAGCAGAGGCTGTCGGGCACGACCATCGAGTCGTAGCCGGCCTCCTCGGCGGCCACGGCCAGTGGCAGGTAGAAGGTCGGATCGACCATCGACTCCGCGTACGAGAACCGCATCAGGCATCCCTCCACTCGACGTGGGCACGGACGGCGCCATCGTCATCGATCCATCCTTCGGCAACGGCGTAGGCGAGCATGGCGGCGAACCCCTCGTCCCACCCGGCGTCGAGCTCGTACCCGTCGGCGGCCGCCGCGTCGGCCGCCAGGCCCTTCAGGACCTCGGGCGGGAGCAGGGCATCACCCGTCGTCCCGTCCCGTCCGATGCCGGCCTCGGCCAGGGCTGCCGCCAAGGCGCTCACGTCCGCCTCGTCCGGCCCCCCGAGCGGTCCGCCGTCGACCTGCACGGCGAGTGCGGTGACGGTCTCCCACCCCTCGAGGGCCACGCGACCCGAACCGAGATCGACCACTACGTCCACCGGAATGTCCGCTCAGCCCAGCGCCGGGCGGGCGATGCCGCCCGCCTGCAGGCGGTCGGCCACCCAGTGGACGCCGTCGGGCTCGGCCATGTGGTCGGCCCAGCCGTCGAGGAGCTGTTCGAGTTCGACGCGGGTGGCGATCGTGCCGAGCACGATGACCGCCAGGGTGTCGACCTTCACGTCCTCGACCTCGATGTCGCCGAACGGCGTCCAGGAGTCGGCCTCGGGGACCGGCTCGAGCATGGCGTACAACTCACCGGTGTCCTCGACCCAGCTCAGCTCGTACCGGCTGCCCTTGGCGTCGAACCAGTTGTTTCCGAATTCGACCTCGGCCGACTGCCGGCGGCGCTCGTCGGCGCTGTAGAACTGCTCGATGTCCATGGCTCTCCTGTCGTGCACGTGCGGGTCGGCGCGGGTCGGCCCGGGAGCCCGGCCCTGCTGACAACCGACGATAGCCCGGTCCCCCGTCGGCCCCGGAACCGGGAGCCGGTGGTCCTGGACCGGGCGACCGACCCGCGGGCCGCGGCCCCGAACGGCCCGTCGCTGACTACGATCGCTGCAGTTCGAAAGGATCCCCCGATGAAGCAGTCCCCCACTCGCGTCCTCCTCATCCTCCTCTTCGTCTTCCTCGGATGCTTCGGCGTCGCCTACGCGGCGGCCGGCATGCTCACCGCCCTGCCCGCGCCGGCCATCGGGGGCACCTGCGGGCCGAGCACGGGGTCCGAGACGGCTCTCGAGGCCCTGGCCAAGCCGGGTTCGATCGGCGCCGGACCCGAGCCACCCGTCTCGAACGCCACCGCCCACCACCAGTGGCTGACCTTCATCCAGCAGTGCCAGGACCTGGCCGACCGCCGGGGCCTCGCCTCGCTCGCCGTCTTCGTCATCTCGATCTCGGTGGCCGGCGTGGGACTGTTCTGGGTGCTCCGGAAGCGCCACGACGACGAGGATGACGGGGCGACCGACGGCGCTGACTCCGACCGGCCGGCCTACACGCCGCTC
>DATCCR010000040.1:0-9924 GCA_036511155.1 Acidimicrobiales bacterium | reverse complement strand
ACCGGCGCTCGCTTATCGACACCTCTGAAGGTGCGGGATGGTGACACACTCCCGGTGATAGGAGACACCCCCGACGCACCGATCTGAGGAGGTGCGTGGTGGGGGTGGAGTGACATTCGGCCCTATCGGGCGAACAACGAGGTGGACCAGTGTGCACTTACTCGGAGGTGGTGCGATGGAGTCGACTCACAGCGAGACACCCGCTGGACAGATGCGCGCCGTGGTGCACGAGCGCTATGGGCCGCCCGACGTGCTCCACGTCGAGCTGGTGGCGCGGCCGAGCCCGAGACCCGACCAGCTGCTGGTCAAGGTGTACGCGTGCACAGTCAATCGCACCGATTGCGGGTTCCGCTCCGCGAAGCCGTTCATCGTCCGGTTCTTCAGCGGCCTCGTCCGACCGAAGAATCGGATTCTCGGAACTGAGTTCGCCGGGGTCGTCGAGGCGGTCGGTGACGCAGTGACGGAGTTCACGATCGGTCACCGAGTGTTTGGGGTGAACGCGGACGTGTTCGGCACGCAGGCCGAGTATGTGTTGGTGAACCAGAATGCACCCGTTGCGACGATGCCGGTCGGCGTGTCGTTTGTTGACGCGGCGGCGTTGTGTGACGGCGCGATCCTCGCGCTCGCATACCTGCGGCAAGCCGCGGTTGGTCCGAGCATGCGCATCGTTGTTTACGGCGCGTCGGGATCGATCGGCAGCGCGGCGGTACAGCTCGCGAAACTCTTTGGTGCGGACGTAACGGCCGTGTGCGGCGCGAGGAATGTCGAGTTCGTGCGCTTGCTCGGCGCCGATACTGTTCTCGACTACCGGCACGAAGACTTCACCGAAACCAGCGATCCCTATGATGTCGTGTTCGACGCCGTCGGCAAACTGTCGTTCGCCCGGTGCCGGAAGGCCGTCAAGGATGGGGGCACGTACGTTTCCACTGACCTGGGGCCCTGGCAGCAGAATCCGGCATTGGCGCTATGGACTGCACATTTCGGACGCAAGCGTGTCGCATTCCCACTTCCGCGCTACACGAGAGCCGACGTCGACCTCATCAAACACCTCGTAGAGGCGGGCGAGTATCGCGCCGTGGTGGACCGCCACTATCCGCTCGAACAAGTCGTCGCAGCCACACGCTACGTCGAGACCGAAACCAAGACCGGCAGCGTCGCGCTGTGTATTGCCGTGGGCCCGGACAGGACCCCCGACCCTGGCAAGGGTGCCTGACCTCCTGAACGCTGTGTCCGTAACGCGCGGCGTGATACCGCCGCGGGCATCCCGGAAGTGCCTGGTTGAGACTTCATGGCCATCGCCCGACGAATGGCGGCGGAGTCCAGTCAGATTGGTGGCTCCGTGAGTCACCGCCCGTCGATGTCCGCCTCGTTCCATTGCGTTTCCATCGCGCGGTCCAGGTCGTTCAGGGCAGTTCGAGGCCATGCGCCCACATGTCGTGACCAGGGCAGTCGCACATTTGCCCTGGTCAGAATTGCCCATTTTTACGTTGCCAAGGTTGGGGTCGCGGGTTCGAATCCCGTCGTCCGCTCCAGTAGAAGTACCGACGAGAGCGCCCACCATGGCGCTCTCGCTGCATCCTGGGCCGTGCCGCACGCCCGGTGCTCGGTCCGGCCCTGGTGCCTCGGACCGTGCCCCTCCGCCAGGTTGGCTACCCTCGGAGTGCGCTGGTCGTCCGGCGCCCGATCGTCCGACAGAGGAGTGAGCGATGAGTTTCGAGCCGAGCCCCCGGGGAGTGGACCTCCGTCAGCGAGTCACCGAGTTCCTCGACACCGAGGTCATCCCGGCCGAGGAGGTCTACGAGCAGCAGATGGCGGCCTCGGGCGATCCCCACGCCCATCCCCAGGTGATCGAGGACCTGAAAGCCAAGGCCAAGGAGCGCGGCCTGTGGAACCTGTTCATGCCCCACGTGACGCCTTGGACTCCGGACCCGGTGCCCAACCTCGACTACGCCTATCTCGCCGAGCTGGCCGGTCGCAGCCACCTTGCCTCGGAGGCCATGAACTGCTCGGCCCCCGACACCGGCAACATGGAGGTGCTGGCCCTGTTCGGCACGGACCGGCAGAAGGAGGAGTGGCTGGTGCCGCTGCTCGAGGGCCGGATCCGGTCCGCCTTCGCCATGACCGAGCCCGACGTCGCCTCCTCGGACGCCACCAACATCCAGCTGTCGATCCGCCGTGACGGTGACGACTACGTCCTGAACGGGCGGAAGTGGTGGATCTCGGGGGCCGCCTCCGAGCGTTGTGCGATCTTCATCGTCATGGGCAAGACCGACCCCGAGGCGGCCCGCCACCAGCAGCAGTCGATGATCCTGGTGCCCCGGGGAACCCCCGGTCTCACCATCGTCCGCAACTTGCCGGTGTTCGGGTACACCGACCGCGAGGGCCACTGCGAGCTGCTGTTCGAGGACGTCCGCGTGCCGGCTACCAACCTCGTCGCCGACGAGGGGATGGGCTTTGCCATCGCCCAGGCCCGCCTCGGGCCCGGGCGCATCCACCACTGCATGCGCTGCATCGGGATGGCCGAGCGGGCACTCGAGCTCATGTGCCGACGGGTGCTCGGTCGCGTGGCGTTCGGCCAGCCGCTGGCCGCCCAAGGGGTCATCCGCGAGTGGATCGCCGACTCCCGGATCGAGATCGAGCAGGCCCGACTCCTGACCCTCAAGGCCGCCTACCTGATGGACACGGTCGGCCACAAGGGCGCGGCCACCGAGATCTCGGCCATCAAGGTCGTGGCACCCAATATGGCCCTGCGGGTGGTGGACCGGGCCATCCAGGCCCACGGGGGCGGCGGCGTGTCCGACGACTTCCCGTTGGCCCGCATGTACGCCGGACTGCGCACCCTGCGGTTCGCCGACGGTCCCGACGAAGTGCACCGCCGCCAGCTGGCCCGCGCTGAACTCGGCAAGTACGCGACCTGAGCCGACGGCCGGAGGCCCGCCGCGGGCGTCCGGTCAGTCGGTGAGGCCGGCGACGGCTGTGCCCCAGTAGGTGGACGGCCAGAACTGGGGGCCCGACGCCATCTTGGCGGTGTCGCCGTAGGCGTCCATGTGCACGAACGTACAGGCCGTCATCAGCTCGGGGCCGATCTCGGTGAACACCGGGCCGGTGGCGTGGGCCACGATCGACTCGTAGGAGTCGTAGCCCTCCACCAGGCGCGCCTCGCCGGACTCCTCGTCGAGGAACCAGTCGTAGTAGAGCGTGCCCGGCTCGGTGCTGCTGTACTCGGCGCAGCGGGCGGCCACCGCTTTGAAGGCGGCGATGTCGTGCACCTGCATCTGGAGGACGCAGCGGATGGCGGCGGACTGCTTCATGGTGGGACTCGTTCCTTGTCGTCGGGAGGTGGGGGCGGTCGGTTCAGGAGCCGATCGACTCGGCCAGCCGGTTGATCATCGGGCGGAGCATCAAGGTATAGGTGTCGGCGATGGCCGGCTCCCGATGGTCGGCCTGGGCGGCCAGACGCTCGGGGTCGAGGGCCACGGCAAGGAAGGCCTCCTTGGAAGGGAACACGTTGAACCGCACCTGGTCCCAGCCGCGCCCGTCGCCCACGATGGTGCCCTCCACGTCGAGCCAAGCGCCGATGCGCACGCCGTGGGGCAGGGCGATACGGGCCGCCTCGCCGGTGTAGAGCTCCATGTCCTCGGACACATGGCCCTCGTGGTACTTGAGGACGTGGAGGATGACCACCGGCCCGTCCTCCGGCGTCGACGGGTGCGGGACCTCGTCGAGGGCCGGCGCGTCGGAGGGCAACTCGGGTAGCTCGACGGGTCGTCCGGCGATCACGAAGGTCGACGCCATGCCGGCATCCTTGTGCTCGTGGAGCTCGAGGTACTCGGGCAGCTCCTGCATCTCCAGGAACGACCGCCTGGTGGGGTAGCGGACCACGGCGATCCGGTCCCACTCCTGGTCCCCTCCGAGGAACTGCGCCTCGACGTCGGACAGGAACACCAACTCGGCGCCGACCGTGCGGAACGGGCCGAACGGCGCGTACCGGTCGTCGGCCTCCCGTCCGGTCAACTCGGTCTCCCGGCCGTCGGCGTAGACGGCGCGGTCCCGGTAGCGCATGAGGTTGACCATCCAGATGGGACCGTCCTCCTCGGGGGCGACCGACGCCAGGCGTCGGGCGTACTCGGTGTCGATGGTGCCGTAGGAGATGGTGGGGAGGTCGTCGGGATCCATGGTCGTCCTCACAGGGCTCGAGCGGGCGGCCGGTGGGTGCGGGCCGGTGTTGTCAGTTCAAGTGTCACTATAGTGAGGCAGCAAGGGCTTGTCCGGGGTGACCGGGCACGATGTGGAGAGGAACCCGGATGACGGACCCGAACGTCGACAGGGTGCGAACCCCGGACGACCGCTTCGAGGGCATCGGGTGGGACTTGGAGCCCCACTACCTGTCCCATCCCGACGGCTTGCGCCAGCACTACGTCGACGAGCGCCCGACGGGTGCGGAGCGGGGCACCTTCCTGCTGCTCCACGGCGAGCCCACGTGGGCCTACCTCTACCGCGACATGATCGGCCCACTGGTGGCCATGGGCTTCCGGGTGGTGGCACCCGACCACTTCGGGTTCGGGCGGTCCGACAAGCCGACCGACGACGGCTGGTACACCATCACCCGCCACCGCCGGGCCCTCGACCACCTGGTCCGTACCCTCGACCTGCGCGACATCCAGCTGGTCGTCCAGGACTGGGGCGGTCCGATCGGCCTGTGCACGGCCGACGCCGACCTCGACCGCTACCGCCGGGCGTTCATCCTCAACACATGGCTGCACGAGGACGGATTCGAGTACTCGGCGGGCGTCCGGGCGTGGCGGGCGGCTGCGCTGGACCCGGCATTCCTGGGGGGCGACATGCCGGTCGGGAACATCGTGTCCGGCGTGCTGGCCCGTCCCGGCCACGACCTGTCGGCCATGGCGAACGCCTTCGACGCCCCGTTCACCGGCGTCGAGTCGAAGGCCGGCGCCCGCCGGTTCCCGCTGTGCATCCCCTTCGCCGAGCCCGAGTTGGGGGACGCCGCCCTCCAGTCCGAAGTGCGCGGCCACCTGCGGCACTGGCCGCTGCCGGTCCATGTGGCGTTCGGCGACGCCGACCCGATCTTCCCCTGGACGTGGGCCGAGCAGTGGGCCGCCGAGATCGAGGGGGCCACACTCGACCGCATCGAGGGGGCCGGCCACTTCGTCCAACTCGACGCCCCTGCCGACGTACTGGCCGTCCTCGACGCCCGGCTCGGCGCCTGAGTCCCGGGGTCCGGCCCGCCGCTAGGGTGCCGAGCGGAAGGGGGCCGACACCATGTCCACACCGGTCGAGATGACGCCGACC
This sequence comes from Acidimicrobiales bacterium, assembly GCA_036511155.1. Classification (GTDB taxonomy): domain Bacteria; phylum Actinomycetota; class Acidimicrobiia; order Acidimicrobiales; family RAAP-2; genus Bog-756. The sequence goes on along the minus strand of DATCCR010000040.1, from coordinate 4,614 downwards.
CGCACCGGGGCCGCGCCGACGGTACCCGCCGGGCCGCCCAGCACCCTGCGGGTGCCCTTCCACGTCCTGGCCAAGCCGACCGGACCGATCTGCAACCTCGACTGCGAGTACTGCTTCTTCCTGTCGAAGGAGGCGCTCTACCCCGGCGACCGGTTCCGGATGGCCGACGCACTGCTCGCCGAGTACCTCCGCCAGTTCATCTCGTCCCAACCCGATGGCGAGGTGACGGTGGCTTGGCAGGGCGGGGAGCCGACCCTCATGGGGGTCGACTTCTTCCGCCGGGCGGTGGCGCTGGCCGAGGAGGTCCGGCGCCCGGGCCAGACCCTCCAGCACACCATCCAGACCAACGGCACCCTGCTGACCGACGAGTGGTGCGAGCTGCTGGCCGCGCACGGATTCCTGGTGGGTATCAGCATCGACGGGCCGCCGGACGTCCACGACCGCTACCGGGTGGACAAGCGGGGCGGACCCACTTCGGACAGGGTGCTGCGGGGGCTCGGACTCCTGCAGGCCCACGGGGTCGACGTCAACGTGCTGTGCACCGTGCACGCCGCCAACCAGGACCGACCGCTCGATGTCTACCGGTACTTCCGCGATGAGCTCGGCATCACCTTCATCCAGTTCATCCCTATCGTGGAGCGGGAGAACGAGACCGGGTTCCAGGAGGGGGACACGGTGACCGACCGATCGGTCGACCCGACGGCCTGGGGGTCCTTCCTCGAGGCGGTCTTCGACGAGTGGGTGGTGCGGGACGTCGGGACGGTATTCGTCCAGATGTTCGACGCCGCCTTGGCCTCGTGGTGCGACCTGCCCTCTACATTGTGCATCTTCCGGAAGACCTGTGGCGACGCCCTGGCCCTCGAGCACAACGGCGACCTGTACTCGTGCGACCACTTCGTCGAGCCGGCCCACCTGCTCGGCAACATCGCCACCTCCACCATGGTGGAGCTGGTCACCTCCCCGAAACAGCGCGCCTTCGGACAGGCCAAAGAGGACACGCTGCCGGGCTACTGCCGCTCGTGCGAGGTGCGCTTCGCCTGCAACGGCGAGTGCCCCCGCAACCGGTTCACGGTGACCCCGGACGGCGAGGAGGGACTCAACTACCTGTGCGCCGGCTACAAGGCCTTCTTCACACACGTCGACGGCCCCATGCGGCTCATGGCCCAACTGCTCCGCAGCGGACGCTACGCCGACGAGATCCGCGACCTCTTCCGGACAGCCGGGCGCAACGACCCGTGCCCGTGCGGCAGCGGGAGGAAGGCCAAGGCCTGCCACCGGCGTTGAGCGGCCCGGGGGGAGCGATGGGGGCCGGGAACTCGTGCCCCCCATCGGAGCCAGCCCGTCCGCCATACTGATGACCACTGCAGACACCGGACACCAAGGAGCGGACACGTGGCCAAGGACTTCGCCGGCACCATCAGCGTCGACATCCGGGACTCGGTGCCGGACTGGTCGCCCTACCTGGCCCCGAAGGCCCCGGACGGGGCACCGAACGTCCTCATCCTGGCCTGGGACGACCTGGGCTACGCCACCATGGACACCTTCGGCGGGCCCGTCCAGTGCCCCAACATGAAGCGCATCGCCGACCGTGGCGTGACGTTCTCCAACTTCCACACCACCGCACTGTGCTCGCCCACCCGGGCGTCGTTGCTGACCGGTCGGAACGCCACCACCAACGGCATGGCCACCATCGCCGAGTTCGCCTCCGGGTTCCCGGGTATCTCGACCCGGATCCCATTCGAGTCGGGCTTCATCTCCGAGGTCCTGGCCGAGCACGGCTACAACACCTATTGCGTCGGCAAGTGGCACCTCACCCCTGGTGAGGAGTGCAACCTGGCCGCCTTCAAGGGCCGGTGGCCGTTGGGGCGGGGGTTCGAGCGCTTCTACGGCTGGCTCGGCGGTGAGACGAACTCCTACTTTCCCGACCTGGTCCACGACAACCATCCGATCGAGGCTCCGGGACGTCCCGAGGACGGCTACCACCTGGCCGACGACATGGCCGACCGGGCCGTGGGATTCATCCGGGACGCCAAGGTCATCGACCCCGACAAGCCCTTCTTCATGTACCTGGCCCCCCAGGCCGGACACGCCCCCCACCTCGTGCCGCTGGAGTGGGCCGATCGCTACAAGGGTGTGTTCGACGACGGCTACGAGGCCATCCGGGCCGGCATCCTGGCCCGCCAGATCGAGCTTGGCCTGCTTCCCGAGGGGACCGAACTCAGCCCCATCAACCCCCATGGCGAACCCGGGCGGACCGGTCCTGACGGCCAGGTCTGGCCCCAACTCGACACCGTGCGCCCTTGGGACACGCTGGCCGACGACGAGAAGAAGCTGTTCACCCGGATGGCCGAGGTGTTCGCCGGGTACATCTCCTACAACGACGACCGCCTGGGCCGGGTGCTCGACTACCTGGAGGAGTCCGGGCAGTTCGAGAACACCATCGTGGTGGTGGTTTCGGACAACGGCGCCTCGGGCGAGGGCGGTCCCAACGGCAGCTTCAACGAGTGGCGGTTCTTCAACGGGGTGCCCGACACCACGGCCACCACGTTGCCCCACATCGACGAATTGGGCACCCCGGCTTCCAACAACCACTACAACACTGGCTGGGCATGGGCCCTGGACACCCCGTTCCCCTACTGGAAGCGGTGGGCCGGGGCCGAGGGCGGTGTGGCCGACATGTGCCTGCTCTCGTGGCCGGCGAAGATTCCGGCCAGCACTGAGGTCCGCCACCAGTACGTCCACGCCGTCGACGTCGTCCCCACGATCTACGCGCTCCTCGGCATCGAGCCACCCGAGGTACTGAAGGGCTACCCCCAGAACCCGATCGAGGGGGAGAGTTTCGCCGCCGCGCTGACCGACAACTCGGTACCCGGCAAATCGACGCAGTTCTACACGATGCTGGGACAGCGCTCGATCTACCACGAGGGCTGGCTGGCCTCGACGGTCCACCCGCCGCTGTCGAGTTGGGGCAACTTCGAGCGCGACGAGTGGGAGCTGTTCCATCTGGCGACCGACCGGTCCCAGACCACGAATGTGGCCGCCCAGGAGCCGGAGCGCCTCGAGATGATGAAGGGTCTGTGGTTCTACTACGCCGGCCGCTACAACGGCCTGCCGCTCGACGACCGGAGCGCGCTCGAGCAGGTGCTGGCGGAACGGCCCCGGGCTGCCGCCCCACGGGACCACTACGTCTTCTACCCGGACTGCGCCGACGTGCCCGAGTCGGCCGGGCCATCGATCACCGGCCGCTCGTACACCGTCGCCGCCGGCCTCACGGTGGACTCGGAGGGCGTGGAGGGCGTCATCTGGGCAGCTGGCGGCGTGCCCGGCGGCCACAGCCTGTACGTCAAGGACGGGAGGCTCCGGTATACGTTCAACTGGATCGGGACCCACCTCCAGGACGTGGTGGCTGACCGCGACCTCGCCCCGGGGGCTCACGTGTGCACCGCTGAATTCACGGCGTTCGGTCCGAGCACGAATCCGGACATGCCGGGAACCGCGGGAACGCTGACCCTGTACGTCGACGACCAGGCGGTGGGGTCGGGCGAGATCGTCACCCAGCCCGGCTACTTCTGCCTGACCGGCGACGGGATCTGCGTGGGGCGCGACAGCTCGTCGGCGGTGACTCCCGAGTACGAGGCGCCGTTCCCGTTCCTGGGCGGGACGATCGACAAGGTCGTGGTCGACGTCTCCGGTGACCGGTATGTCGATCACGAGGCCCAGGTCCGGGCCTGGTTCTCGATCGACTGATGCCATCGGCCGACGCGGAGGCCGGAGAGGAGTCGAGCAAGGTGCGACGGGCGGTCGACGCCGCCCGCTTCCCCCCGCCGGCAAGCACGAACCGTCCCGCCTGACGTCCACGGACTCCCGGTGACCCGGGCGGTGTCCGCTCAGCCGATGTCGTCGGCGAATGCGTCGTCGACCAGTGCCTCGGCGGCTTCGGGTGACACCGACCGACGTCGGTCGAGCAGCGACTTGACCCCGTAGGCCACGCCGAGGGTGGCGACGCCGACCAGCACGACGACAGCGACGGCCTTCAGGCGAGCGGCGATCCGGCTGCCGACCCGCTCCGTCTCGGCGGCCACGTCCAGCACGTGGCGGGCGGTGCCGACCACCGACTCGACGACGGCCAGCTCGACCGAGGCCTCGTCGATCACCCGGGCGAGCCTCATGACGCCACGTACCGTTTCGCCAGGTCGGCGAGGGTTTCCTCGCAGCCCGCGGCGCAGTCGCGGATGATGTCGGCCACCGGTCGGCTCTGGGTGATGCGGCCGGCTACTTGTCCGGACAGGGCGATGCCGGCCTCGAGGTCTCCTCCGAAATAGAGGTCGCGGATGTTGCCGAACGCCCCCATGGCGTTCCGTTCGTGGTCGAACTCGAGCGCCGTGGTCCGGTCGGTGCGTAGCGCCCGCAGCGCAGGCGATGCGTGGCTGTTGAGGAACACCGTGTCGGTCTCGGCGGCGTCGATGATGGCCTGCTTCCAGTTCGGGTGGACGGGCGACTCGGTCGAGGTGACCATGACCGTGCCCAGCTGCACCCCCTCGGCGCCCAGAGCGAAGGCCGCTGCCATGGTGGGGCCGTCGAGGAACCCACCGGCGGCGATGACGGGCACGTCGA
>DATCCR010000039.1:0-5506 GCA_036511155.1 Acidimicrobiales bacterium | reverse complement strand
GCTCGGCAAGGCGGCCCCGTCCGTCTCGGAAATGCTCGACCGCCTCGAGGCCGACGACCTCATCGCCCGCACTGGACGCCGCATCTCCATGACTCCGGCGGGCCGGTCGCTGGCCGAGGGCGTGGTCCGCAAGCACCGCCTGGCGGAGCGCCTGCTGGTCGACATCATCGGCCTGGACTGGGACAAGGCCCATATCGAGGCCGGCCGATGGGAGCACGTGATCTCCGACGACGTCGAGGCACGGCTCGTGGTGCTGCTCGACAACCCGACCACGTGCCCACACGGGAACCCCATCCCGGGGTCGATCCCGGACGGCACCACCCAGCGGCGCCTGGCCGATGCCCAGCCAGGCGACCACGTCCGACTGGTCCGGATCACCGAGAGCGTCGAGCACGAAGCCGACTCGCTGAGCTATCTGGGGGACAACGGCCTCACCCCTGGCACCACGGCCCTCGTCCAGTCCCGGGCGCCGGACGGTACCCTCACCCTCATCATGGGTGACGCGGCCATCGCCCTCGGCCCGGCCATGACCGAGCGGATGTTCATCGCCTCCGCCTGATCCGACCACCGGACGCCTCGATGGTCGGCTGGACGACCGGTCCGACGACTCGACCGCAGGGGGTGCACGGCCGGGTCCGTCCAGCACTCACTAGAGTGGAGTGCCAGACACGACCGGGCCCCCGGTGGGGCGCCCGCCCGCCCTCGACATCTCCCTGGTGAGCCCTATGCCGACCGTCGACGACCGCAGATCCGACAACGCCACCCCAGGTGACGCGGGCCTCGACGCCCGTAAGGCGGCCATCCTCAACGCCGTGGTCACGGAGTACATCGGTTCGGCCCAGCCCGTCGGCTCCCAGCACGTGGTCGACGCCCCCGGCGTGAGCGTCTCGTCCGCCACCGTACGGTCCGACATGGCCGCCCTCGAGCGCGACGGCTACCTGATCCAACCTCACACCAGCGCCGGTCGCATCCCGACCGACAAGGGCTACCGCTTCTTCGTCGACCACCTCGGCGGCACCAGGTCCCTCGACCCGGGCGGCCGCCACCAGGTCCGCCAGTTCTTCGACCACGCCCACGGCGAGATCGAGCAGATGCTCGAGCGCACCTCGGGCCTGCTGGCCGATCTCACCGACTGCACGGCCATGGTGGTCGGCCCGTCCCATGAGTCGGCCGCCGTCCGGTCGGTGCAGCTGGTCGGCCTCGGCCACCGCCTGGCCCTCGTCGTCGTGGTGCTGGCCGACGGCGCCGTCCGCAAGCAGAGCATCGAGCTGCCCGAGGACGCCGACGAGGCCGCCCTGGCCGAGGCGGGCGGCCGCCTGGCGGCCCACGCGCTCGGCGCCCCGCTGGCCCAGGTCGGCAGCGCGGCGGCCCCCAGCGGCAATCCGACGGTCGACTCGGTGGTGACATCCGGCGTGGCCGCCCTCCACACCCTGAGCGGGAGCGACGGCGGCGACCAGCTCTTCGTGGGCGGGTCGTCCCGGATGGCCGCCGCCTTCGACGCCGTGGAGACCGTGCGCTCCGTCCTCACCATCCTGGAACAACAGCTCGTGGTGGTCTCGCTCCTGCGCGACATCCTGGACACCGGGCTGACCGTGGCCATCGGAACCGAGCACGGGGTCGAGCCCCTCGCTTCGTGCGCCATCGTGGTCATGCCGGTGTCGGTGGACGGCGTGGAGGCCGGGACCATCGGACTGCTGGGGCCCACTCGGATGAACTACCCGCTGGCCCTGGCCGCCGCACGGGTGGTCGGCGACCGCCTGGGCCAGCGCCTGGGTGAGGTGGCCCGATGACCGAGACCGACCTCTACGAACTCCTCGGTGTCGGGCGCGACGCCACCGACGACGAGCTGAAGCGGGCCTACCGGGCCAAGGCCCGCCAGTTCCACCCCGACACCAACCACGCCGGCAGCGAGGACGACGAGCACTTCAAGGAGATCAGCCTGGCCTACGAGGTCCTCCGCGACCCCGAACGGCGGGCCCGCTACGACCGCTTCGGCCATGCCGGGGTGTTCGGCCAGGCGGCCGGCGGCGGGGGCCAGGCCGGCGACCCGTTCGCCACCGGCGGACTGGGCGACCTCTTCGACGCCTTCTTCAACGGTATGGGCGGGGCCCAGCCGGGGCGGCGGCGCACCGGCCCGGTGCCGGGCCCCGACGCCGAGCTGGTGGTCGAGATGACCTTCCGCGAGGCCGTCTTCGGCGTCCAGCGTGAGGTCGCCGTGACTGTCCCCGTCCACTGCGACACCTGTGAGGGCACCGGCGCCCAGCCCGGCACCTCGGTGACGCGTTGCCCCGAGTGCCAGGGGGCCGGCGAGCTGCGCCGGGTCCGCCAGTCGATCCTCGGCCAGGTCATCACCGCCGTGCCGTGCCAGCGCTGCCAGGGCACGGGCCAGTCCGTCGAGTCGCCGTGCGCCGACTGCCGGGGTGAGGGCCGGCGCAACGAGCCGCGCACACTGAACGTCGACATCCCGGCCGGCGTCGACGACGGCTCTACCCTCCGCCTGGCCGGCCACGGACCCGCCGGGTTCCGGGGTGGCCCCAACGGCGCCCTGTTCGTCCATCTGTCGGTCGCGCCCGACGACGTGTTCCAACGGTCCGGGGTCGACCTCCACGCAACCGTCGACGTGCCCATGGCGCTCGCCGCCCTCGGGGGCAGCATTCCCTTCGACACCCTCGACGACTCCCGCGACCTGGCCATCGCCGAGGGCACGCAGAGCGGCGCCGTGCTGACCCTGAAAGGCCTCGGCGTGCCCAAGGTGCGGGGACGGGGCCGCGGCGACCTCTACGTGCACATCCAGGTGGAGACTCCGACCGGGTTGGACGACGTGCAGCGCGAACTCCTCGCCCGCCTGGCCGAGGCCCGGTCCGAGGTGCTGGGCGAGGCCCCACAACAAGAGGGGCTCTTCTCCAAGCTGCGCTCCGCGCTCAGCTGACCGTGTCTGCATGCGCTGGGCCTGCAGGCGCTGGGCCTGCATGCACGGGGCCTGCATGCGCTGGGCCGGTGGGTGAGCCCCGGTCCGTGAACACGGCCCGATGAGTAGGGGCGACGCAGCGGCAGGCGGCACCGGGGAGCCCGGAGCGCCCGATCCGGTCCTGGTGGCTGCCGCGGCCATGGTCTTCGTCGACGACCCGGAGGCCCCGGTGGTCGACAGCGCCGACCTGCGCCACCTCCTCGATGTGCTGCGGCTCCGGGCCGGCGAGCTGGTGGCTGTGTCCGATGGGGCGGGTCGGTGGGTGCCGTGCCGGGTGGCCGCCGACTCCCCGCTCCAGGGGTCCCGGCGGGCCGAGCCGGGAGGTGTGCTGGTTCCCGACGGGCCCGTCATGGTGACGGCGCGCCTCACTCCCGAGGTCACGGTGGCCTTCGCCCCGACCAAGGGCGACCGGCCGGAGTGGGTGACCCAGAAGCTGACCGAGCTCGGGGTCGACCGCATCGTTCCCCTGCGGACCTCACGCTCGGTGGTGCGCTGGGAGGGGGAGCGGGGCACCAAAGCGGTCGAGCGCCTCCGCCGGGTGGCCCGCGAGGCGGCGGCCCAGTGCCGCCGGCCGTGGCTGCCCGAGGTGACGGACGTCTGCCGGCTCGACGAGGTGGCCGGCCTGGCCCGCTCCCCGATGACCTTGGCCGACGCCGGCGGCGCCGCCCCGGGCCTGGACCGGCCCGTCCTGGCCGTCGGTCCCGAGGGCGGCTGGGACGACGCCGAGCGTGCCGCCTTCGGCCCGCCCGTCGGGCTCGGCCCCACCGTCCTACGGGCCGAGACGGCGGCCGTGGTGGCCGGGACCCTGCTCTGCGGGCTCCGCAGCGGTGTCGTACTGCCCCTTGCGTAACCACGCTCCGTGAGGAAAACTGGTCTCTAACAGGAATTCACCCAGCAACCGGCACACAGCGTGCCGGTCACGCTGCGTGAGACAGATGCTCAGCGACGGGGTGACCCGGCCGCCTGGGCTCGAGGGGCGATCGGTGGGGAGCGGAGGCGTGGCCATGACGGTGACCGAAAAGGCAGTCGTAGCATCGGACGACGACGAGCAGGAGGAGGCGGCGCGGGTCGCCTACGCCCGTGCTGTCGGGTCCCGGCTGCGGGCGATGCGCAAGCAGATGCGCCTCTCGCTTCAGGCCGTGGAGGCCATGTCCGACCAGGAGTTCAAGGCGTCGGTCCTCGGCGCCTACGAGCGGGGTGAGCGGGCCATCTCGGTGCCCCGGCTCCAACGCCTGGCCAAGCTCTACGACGTGCCTGTCGACCAGCTGCTCCCGAATGACGACACGGCGGCCGGCGGCCGCTGGGGCGCCTCGGGCTCTGCGGACGAATCGGGCAACGGCCGCCGGGCGGCCGCAATCTCGACCGTGCCGGACAAGGTGGCCATCGACCTGACCAAGCTCCACACGGTGTCGGGCCCCGAGCGGGACCTGCTGCGCCGATTCCTGAGCATGATCCAGGTCCACCGCCAGGACTTCAACGGCCGGATGATCACCATCCGGGCCGAGGACGTGCGGGCCATCGCCTGCCTCTTCGGGGTGACCCCGGACTCCATGGGCGCCCGCTTGGACGAGCTCGGGCTGCTCGTCGCGGTCTGATGGACGGACGGGGCAAGCCGATCAGCTGGCTGAGTACCAAGGAGGCGGCCGAGCGCCTCGGCGTCACCTTGCGCAGCCTCTACCGCTTCATCGACGAGGGCGGGATGGCCGCCTACAAGTTCGGGCGGGTCATCCGACTGAAGGAGACCGATGTCGACGCCTTCATCGAGTCGAGCCGGATCGTGCCGGGCAGCCTCGAGCACCTCTACCCCGAGGTGAAGGGCCCCACCCGGGCGGTCCACAGCGTCGACGTGGGGCCGGTCGCCGCCGAGGGGTGAGCCACCGGGCGTGAGCGCTCCGGGCGAGGGCGCGCCGCTCGGAGGCGTGCGAGGATGGGCGCCATGGCCGACTGCCTCTTCTGCTCGATCATCGCCGGCGACATACCCGCCGACATCGTCCACCGCGACGACCGCACCGTGGCGTTCCGGGACATCCTCCCCCAGGCACCGGTGCACGTGCTCGTCGTCCCGACCCGCCACATCGTCAACGCCGGCACGATCGTGGCCGACGACGCCGACGATGTCGTCGCGCTACTCCTCACGGCCAAGGCCGTGGCCGACGCCGAGGGAATCGGGGCTGAGGACCGGGGCTACCGACTGGCATTCAACGTGGGCCCCGACGCCTCGAACAGCGTCCCGCACCTTCATCTGCACGTCCTGGGCGGACGGTCCTTCGATTGGCCCCCGGGCTGAGCACCTCCTCGTCTGATCGACGCCCGCGGTGCGTCCGGCCCCGGCCGGCCCGCTGGTAGGGTCGCAGGCAGAACGCACGTGGCAGGCACCCCGGTAAAGATCCTCGTCCCCGGCAACCACCTCATGGCCGGTCTCCTCGGCCAGCGCGATGAGCTGCTCCGCCAGATCGAGGACGCCTTCCCCGACGTCCGCATCGCCGTGCGGGGCAACGAGGTGACCGTTGACGGGACGGGCACCGACGCCGAGCGGGT
>DATCCR010000038.1:0-2668 GCA_036511155.1 Acidimicrobiales bacterium | reverse complement strand
TGCAGGGCGTCCTCGATGCGTGCCTTCTTTTCCTTCATTTCGCTCTCGGTGGCCGCGCCGACATTGATCTGGGCCACGCCGCCGGCCAGCTTGGCCAGCCGCTCCTGCAGCTTCTCGCGGTCCCAGTCGGAGTCCGTGTCGTCGATCTCCCGCTTGATCTGGGCGATGCGACCCTTGACGTCCTCCGCGGACCCCCCACCCTCGACGATGGTGGTGTTGTCCTTGGTCACGATGACGCGGCGGGCGCTGCCGAGCAGGTCGATGGTGGTGGTGTCGAGCTTCAGGCCGATCTCCTCCGAGATCACCTGGGCGCCCGACAGCACGGCCATGTCCTGGAGCATCGCCTTGCGGCGTTCGCCGAAGCCGGGGGCCTTGACGGCGACCGACGTGAACGTGCCGCGGATCTTGTTGACGACCAGGGTGGCCAGGGCCTCGCCCTCGACGTCCTCGGCGATGATCAGCAGCGGCTTGCCGGTCTGCATGACCTTCTCGAGCACGGGCACGAGGTCGTGGACGGCGCTGATCTTGCCGTTGACGAAGACGATCAGCGGGTCGTCGAGGACGGCCTCCTGGCGCTCGGCGTCGGTCACGAAGTACGGGGACAGGTAGCCCTTGTCGAACTGCATGCCCTCGGTGAACTCGAGCTCGATGCCGAAGGTGTTGGACTCCTCGACGGTCACGGTGCCGTCCTTGCCGACGCGGTCGATGGCATCGGCCAGGACCTCGCCGATGGCGTTATCCGCCGCGGAGATGGAGGCCACCTGGGCGATCTGCGTCTTCGAGACGATCTTGTCGGACTGCTTCTCGATCGAGGCCACGGCGGCGGCCACGCCCTTGTCGATCCCCTTGCGGAGGCCGAGGGGGTTTGCGCCGGCGGCCACGTTGCGCAGCCCCTGGCGGATCAGGGCCTGGGCCAGCACGGTGGCGGTGGTGGTGCCGTCACCCGCGACGTCGTTCGTCTTGGTGGCGACCTCCTTGACCAGCTGGGCGCCCATGTTCTCGAAGACGTCCTCGAGCTCCACCTCACGGGCGATGGACACGCCGTCGTTCGTGATGGTCGGCGCACCGAACTTCTTCTCGATGACCACGTTGCGGCCCTTCGGGCCGAGGGTGACCTTGACCACGTCGGCCAGCTTGTTGACGCCGGCCTCGAGGCCGCGACGGGCGGCCTCGTCGAACTTGAGGATCTTGGGCATTACTTGGTCACCTTCGCCAGGATGTCGCGGCTCGACAGGATCAGCAGGTCCTGGCCGTCGGCGCTGATCTCGGTGCCGCCGTACTTCGAGTAGACGACGGTGTCGCCGACCTTGATGTCGAGGGGGATGAGCTCGCCGGTGGTCTCGGAGCGACGGCCGGGGCCGACGGCCAGGACCTCACCCTGCTGGGGCTTCTCCTTGGCGGTGTCGGGGATGACCAGGCCGGAGGCGGTGGTCTCCTCGGACTCGCCGGGCTGGACGACGATGCGGTCGTCAAGGGGGTGCAGACTCATGGTTCGGGCCTCCTGTGGCACGGTTAGCAGTCGAAGGTTGAGAGTGCCAACGATACCCGGCCCGACCCGGCTTGGCAACCGCGCCCCCCGAGTGCCAGCGGGCCGGCGACCGCAGGCACGGGACCCCGGGACGGGGTCAGACCGTCGACACCAGGCGGAGGTTGGGGTCGGCCCCGAGGTCGAGGCGGCTGCGATCCCCCCGGGTCAGGCGCCAGTGCCCGGCGGCGGCCACCATGGCGGCGTTGTCGGTGCACAGCGCCCGGGACGGCAGGAACGCCCCGATGCCGTCCTCGGCGCAGGCTTCCTCGATCCGTGCCCGCAGCAGCGAGTTGGCCGCCACCCCGCCGGCCAGGCAGAGCGCCCGGGCGCCCACATCGGCGGCGGCCCGACGCGCCCGGGTGACCAGGACGTCGACCACCGCCTCCTGGAACGAGGCGGCCACGTCGGCCGTCGAGGCGTCGGGCTCCTTGCGGACCCGATTGACCACCGAGGTCTTGAGCCCGCTGAAGCTGAAGTCGTAGCCGTCCCCGGGCATCGACCGGGGGAAGGCGTAGGCCTTCGGGTTCCCTTCGGGGGCGAGATGGTCGATGGCCGGACCCCCGGGGTAGCCGAGTCCGATGAACCGGGCGACCTTGTCGAAGGCCTCGCCGGCGGCGTCGTCGATGGTGCCGCCCATCAGGCGGTACTCGCCGGGGGCGGTGACCTCGATCAGCAGGGTGTGGCCGCCGGACACCAGCAGGACGACCAGTGGCCAGCCCAGGTCGGGCTGCTCGAGGAGGGAGGCGAACAGGTGGGCCTCGAGGTGGTTGACCCCGACCAGGGGGACGCCCCAGGCCATGGACAGGGCCTTGGCCTCGGCCACGCCGACCAGCAGCGAGCCGATGAGGCCCGGGCCGTGGGTGACGGCGATGCCGTCGATGCCCCGGCCGGTGTGGTCGGAGCCGGCCTGCTCGAGGGCGTCGGCCAGCACCGGGGTCAGCAGTTCGACGTGGGCCCGGCCGGCCAGCTCGGGCACCACACCGCCGTAGCGGGCGTGGAGGTCGATCTGGCTGCTGACCACCGACGACACGATGGTGGTCCCGTCCTCGACGACGGCGGCGGCCGTTTCGTCGCACGAGGTCTCGATGCCCAGCACCCGGGAGATCGGGCGCCCGGGGTCACGCAGGTGGGACATGGTGC
>DATCCR010000037.1:0-2209 GCA_036511155.1 Acidimicrobiales bacterium | reverse complement strand
GTGGCAGGCCTCGGCCAGGGTGGCCAAGTCCTTCCTCGGCTCGATGTTGCCGACGTGGAGGACGAACCGGTCGGGCAGGGCGTAGTGGCCCCGGACCCGGGCGACCTCGTCATCGGAAGCCGGCACCATGTCGGGGCTCGGAGCCTCGTGCACCACCACGGCGTCACGACCCGTGAGGGCCCGGACCCGCTCGGCCGTGAAGGCCGACACCGCGACCACGGCATCGGCCCGGCGGAGCGCGGCGCGCATCAGGATCCGCTCGCCGGCCACGCGGAAGCGGGGGAAGGCCCACGGGACGTCGAAGATCGCCATGTCGTGGACGGTGGCCACCCGGAGTCCGGCATGCCGGAACGGCAGATCGACGTCGAGGCCGTGCACCAGGTCGCAGGGGCCGAAGCCCCGGGCACCTTCGACGGCCCGTCGCACGCCGCGCGACTCGGGACGCTCGAGCGGTGTGACGCCCTTGGGCAGTTCGGCCAGTCCGGAGGGGCGCACCGCGGCCACCAGGTCGGCGTCCACCACCGGAACCAGGGCAGCCAGGAGATTGCGGATGTACGTGGTCACACCCCCACCGAGGGAGTCGAGCGGCAGTGCGTTGACGATGATGCGCGGGCGCGGGGTCACGCCGCGGCCGAGGATCGGCTCACGTGTGCGCGACCGACCGACGCGGGGAGCGACGGATCGGGTGGTGCTTGGCGGCAGCCGCTTCGGCCAACAGGTCGGGGACGCGCTGACCGCCTGGGTCGGCGTCGGCCATCCCGAGCGAGATCCCGGCGATGATGAACGGCGTGATCGACAGGGCACCGATCCAGAAGGTGTCGAACAGCCCGTCGACGTAGTGGCCCAACAGGACGACGAGTCCGATGGTGCCGTACACCCGGGGCAGTCTGCCGAGGGACCGCATGGTGACGATGACCAGGAAGAAGAAGGCCAGCGAGCCGACGATGCCGGTCGAGGACAGGTTGTCGACCAGCGAGTTCGGCGGGGCGGTGACGGTCAGGTACTGCGGCAGGTTGTAGAACCTCATGCCGAGTCCGAGCACCGGGCTCGAGTGCCACACGTGGATGGCCGCCCCGATCTGGCCGAACCGGATGGCCACCGAGTTGAACTGCGGGTTGTTCTGGAACGCCAGGGCGAAGCTGTAGTACACGATGCCGACGATGGGGACGGCGATGAAGACGATCATCTTCGCCCGCCCCCGGACGTCGGAGTTCAGCAGGATGGCCGTCCCGAGGGCCAGCACCACCAGGATGGCCGACTGGCGGGACTGGCTGGCCAGGAGCCCGAGCAGGCAGACCACCTCGATCAACCGGGACTCGACCTTGGGGATGTGGGCCCACGGTGGGTTGAGATGGGCGGTGACGATGGCCACCCACAGGACGGCCCCGATGGCGTTCTTCTGGTAGACGCCCCACTGGGCCGGTTGGAAGCCATTGGTCGCCGCGTGCTCGAGGGCGAGGAGGGCGAGCAGCCCCGCGCCCCACAGGTAGAGGCGCAATGCCTGGCGGGCCCGCCCGTGGTACGCAACGACCCAGCCGACAAGGGTGCTTCCCGCCAGGTAGGAGAACCGGTGGAACCACTCGACGATGTCGGCCCGGAACGGATGGGCGACGACCACGAGCACCAACACGGCCTCGTACCAGACGATCCCCCGCAGGAACCCCTTGAGGTGGTGGGCCTTGGCCCACTCGACCTGGAACAGGCACACGATCGCGCCCACGAAGACCATGAGATCGGCCACACTGAGGTTGGTGCTCGAGCCTCCGACTCGCTGAATCAGGATGCTGGCGGGCAGCACCACGACGACCACGAGGATCGGATCAGCCACGAAGATGCCGAAGGCGAGGACGAGGACGGCGGCGGCCAGCCCGGCGATCGCGTTGAGGGCCACCGCCACCCCTGCGGCGGCGGCCAGCGCGGCCACCACGAGCCAGGCCATGGCCGGGCGGGCCAGGCGGTCCCACCGGCGCGACTCGAGCCGACGACGGGTCTGTTCCGGGGTGGTGGTCGGGCTCATCGTGGCGTCGGTGGGTCGGTCATTGGGCCTCGGAGCGCCTCGGGTGCAGCACGGGGGACGACGGGAGAATCGTAGCGGTCGCATCGCGGGATCCCGCGCCTCCCGGCCGGACTCCCTGCCCCGCGTATCGGCACATGCCAACTGCATCTCAAGGTCTCCCGTGCTTCTGACGACGCTAGTGGTGACCCGGGG
>DATCCR010000036.1:0-17032 GCA_036511155.1 Acidimicrobiales bacterium | reverse complement strand
CCCACATCAATGTCCACCGCCAGCGGTACCTGGCGGCCAGCGGCGGCAGCGGCTTCGGGCTCCGGTTCCTCCCGTCCACGCTCACCGCCTACCTGCAGCCGGGCGGCGTACACCTCCAGGCGGCGTTCCCGTGGATCACGCTCCCGACGTCGCCGGCCCGCACGGTGGGCAACGTCGTCCTCGACAACACGTATCCGACCGCCAGTATCACCGCGTCGATGCCCCTGGTCACCCTGCTCGGGGCCTGGGGCCTGGTCACCGCCTGTCGTCCCCACCCGGTCGGCCGGGTGGCCCTCACCCGGGTGCTGCTGGTCGCCATGGTGGCGGCCACGTCAGGCGTCCTGCTGTTCGGCTACGTGGCCGACCGGTACCTGGCCGACTTCCTGCCGCTCCTGGCATTGGCCGGGTCGGTCGGACTGGTCGACGTCTGGCGCCGCCTCGACGGGACGGGCCGGCGCGTCCGGGTCGCCGTCCTCGCCGTGGTGCTGATGCTCGGCGGATTCGGGATCTGGGCCAACGTGGGCGCCGCACTCACCCCGTCCGCCCTGTGGACCGACGCCCAGAGCCAGCAGTTCCTGACGACGCAGCTCCGGGTCAGCCCCGGGGCGACCGCTGCGCTGGTCCGGACGGGGGACCGCCTCCCGTACTTCGCCCCGGCCGGCACCATCTTCGCCATGTCCGACTGCTCGGGCGTCTACGTCTCCACCGGCTTCGCCTACGCCACGGTGCCCCAGCAGCAGCTGATGCACCAGACGTGGGACCCGGTCGTGCGGGGCGCGGGGATCAACCATCTCGTCCAGGTGACCTTCCATCGGCCGGTGGCGGCGGGTGACCCGCCCGTCACGCTGCTCACCTGGGGGAAGACCCGGGTGCTCCTGGTGCCGTCGGGTGCGAACACCGTCCGCACGGTGGTCGAGGACCCGGGCGGCCCCCCCGGTGCCTGGCCGCCTCTTTCCACCGGTCTGCAGTCCGTCGTGCCAGGGGTGGCCTTCGACATGGAGATCCTCACCGACCCGAACCTCAACTCCGTGCTGGCCGGTGGACTGGGCGTCGGTGTCGTCCACTACCTGGCCGGTCCGGGTCCGGCTGTCGTCCAGTCGACGACCGGTGATCCGGCTGCCGACGGCTCGGCGGCATCGGTGACGGACGTCACCGGGCCGCCGCCGTCCATGGCCCTGTGCCGCCAGCTGCTGCGGGCCGCCAACCGGGCCTGAGCCGGTCGACCCCGGGCTTCAGCCCCGGCGTACCTTCTCGCCGGCCAGCTCGGCCAGTGTCTGGCGGGCCGTGGCCTCCCAGCTGAACCCGGAGGCGTAGGCGAGCGCCGCAGCCCCGAGACGGGCGCGCAGTTCGCCGTCCGACAGGACCGCGTCGAGCGCAGCGACCATGCCGTCGGCGTCGTCGAAGAGCAGGCCGGTCTCGCCGTCGCGGACCGCATCCATGTGACCGCTGATCCTCGACGCGACCGCCGGGGTCCCGCAGGCACCGGCCTCGGTGACGGTCATCCCCCAGCCCTCGCGCAGCGAACTGGACGCCACCAGCCAGGACGACCGGTAGAGCTCGATGAGTTCGTCGTCGGTGACGAACCCGGGCAGGCTGATCCACTCCTCGGCACCGGCCCGTCGGATCTGCTCCTCGAGCGCCGGTCGCTCGTAGCCCTCGCCGGCGATGACCAGGCGCAGGTCGGGGTGGCTCGGCTTCAGGCGGACGGCGGCCTCGATCATCAGTTCGAAGCGCTTGACCGGCACGAGCCGCCCGACGGCGACGATGAGCGGGGTGGGCGACCGGTGCGACCCGGGGGTGAATCCGGGCTCCACCCCCGGCGGGCAGATCGAGATGTTGGACGCCGGGAGCCGGAGCTGCTCGACGATCTCGTCCCGTGAGGACGAGGAGAGGGTGATGATCCGGCTGCGCCGGTAGAACGGCGGCGCGATCCGGTGTTCGAACTCGTATCCCACCTCGGCGAGCCCGCGTGGGAGGACCATCTTCCACATCTCGGCGTGGACGTGGTGCAGGAAGACGACGCGGGGGCAGCGGGCCCACACGGGCGACAGGAAGGGCATCCCGTTCCAGATCTCGACGAGGCCGTCGGCCCGTCCGAGGTGGCCGAGGAGCCCCGAGATCATCGTCCGGGGGAAGATCGAGTACCGACCCACCCGGCGGGTGATCTGGTAGCCGTCCCGGGCCATGAACGATGGCGCGTCCTGCACGGACGAGGTCGTCATGGCGATGTCGATCCCGGCGCGGGACCACGCCGACAGGATCCGGTGGGCGTGCAGCTCCGAACCCCCGGCCTCCGGGTCGGTGTAGTCGCGCCACGCCACCACGTGGATCGTCCGCAGTCCGGCGCGCGCCGCGATCTCCTCGAGGCTCAGCGAGGCGAACCGTGCGGCCTCCGGCGACCAGGTCCTGGCGTCCGACGACGTCCCGCCGCCGTCCTCGGGAGCGCGCACCGGGGCGTCATCGCCTTCCGCTGCGGTCTGCTTCACGTGGTGCTCCCCCCGACAATCGCCCGGTACGACGTCCCCGCGCATCCCGAACTGGCAATTCCAAGAGGATACCCTCGGGGGAACTCCCGGCGCACCAGCTGGTGCCGCCCGCGCCACCCGGCGTGCGGAGACGGGTCGGGTGCCGCCGCCGGGGCCGATCCGGATGCGACGTCCGGGGCCGTTCGCGACCCCTCGTCGTCTAGGCTGACTCGCCTCATGTCCGGACCATCACCTGCCGCGAGTCCGGTGGCACCTGCGGTTGCGGGCCCGAGAGGATGTGGGGCCGTCCACGACCGCGCCACGGGCCGGCTCCGCCCGCTCCTCGAGTACTCGATCCTCGCCGTCCTGGCCTTCGTGCCGATGCTGGCCTCCCAGCCCGGCAAGGTGACCGACGACACCAAGACCTACCTGTACCTCGACCCGGCCCGGTACATCCGCCAGGCGGTCTCGCTGTGGGACCCGAACGTGGCCCTCGGCACGGTCACGCACGAGAACATCGGCTACCTCTTCCCGATGGGGCCGTTCTTCTGGGTCTGCGCCGAGCTGCACCTCCCGGTGTGGGTGGCCCAGCGCCTGTGGCTGGGGACCCTGATCTTCGCCGCCGGCGCGGGGGTCCTCTACCTCTGCCGCACCATCAACCTGAACGGACCCGGGCGCTACGTGGCCGCCCTGGCCTTCATGTTCACCCCCTACGTGCTGCAGTACTCGGGGCGGATCTCGGTGATCCTGATGCCGTGGTCGGCCCTGCCGTGGATGCTGGCGTTCGTGGTGCTCGCCCTGAGGCGCCCCGGTTGGCGGTACCCCGCGCTGTTCGCCCTGGCGGTGGCCCTGGTGAGTGGGATCAATGCCAGCTCGATCCTCTACGTGGGCATCGGGCCCGCCCTGTGGCTGCCCTTCGCCGTCCTGGTCCTGCGGGAGGCGACGTGGCGCCGGGCCTGGGGGGTGGCCTGGCGGATCGTGGTCCTCGTCGTGCTCACGTCACTGTGGTGGGTCGTCGGGCTCCAGGTCGAGGCGGCGTACGGGATCAACATCCTCAAGTACACCGAGACGCTCTCGTCGACCAGTTCGGCGTCGTCCCCGTTCGAGAGCCTGCGGGGCCTCGGCTACTGGTTCTTCTACGGCCGGTCGGATCAGACGGGCAACTGGACGCAGGCGGCCGTCTCGTACACCCAGGTGCTCTGGCTCATCGGCATCACCTTCCTCGTGCCGGCGATGGCGTTCGCCGCCGCCACCGTCCTGCGGTGGCGCCAGCGCTCGTTCTTCATCCTTCTCCTGGTCCTCGGCATGGTGCTCGCCGTCGGTCCCTACCCCTACTTCACGCCCACGGGCATCGGGTCGCTGTTCAAGGCCTTCATGTCGGAGACGACGGCCGGCCTGGCCCTGCGCTCGACCGACCGGGCCGTGCCCCTCGTGCTGCTCGCCCTGGCCGTGCTGCTGGGCGCCGGGGTCACCGCGGTGGCCGGTCGGTACCCGCGGGGCGGCCTGTTGGTGGCGGGCATGGCGGTCATCGGCGTGGCCGTCGCCTGGTCGCCCGGCTGGACCGGCGACACGGTGGTGCACGGTCTGACGCAGCCGGCGAGGCCGCCGGCCTACGTCGTCCAGGCCGCCGACGCCCTCAACGCCACCCACCCGGGAACACGGGTGTTCGCCGTCCCGGGCGACAACTTCGCCGCCTACCGGTGGGGGGACACCATCGACACCGTCTGGCCGGCCCTCCTGACGCGTCCGTTCGTGACCCACGAGCAGCAGACCATGGGATCGTTGCCCACGGCCGACATCCTGGAGGCCGTCGACACGCCCCTCCAGGAGGGCGTCCTCGACCCCCGGGCCCTGGCTCCGATGTCGTCGCTGATGAGCGCGGGGGACGTCCTGGTCCAGTACGACCAGCAGTTCGAGCGCTACAACGTGCCGGACCCGCGGGTCGTCGCCCGCTCGTTCCACCCGACGCCGCACGGCCTCAGCAACCCGGTGCCCTACGGGTCGCCCCGCCAGAACGTCTCCTCCGTCCCGAACCTCAACGAGCAGACACTGTCGCTCCCGTCGCCGACGGCGCCGCTCGCCCCCGTCGTCACCTACACGGTGGCCGCCCCCCGACCGGTGGTCCGCGCCGAGTCGACGGCCGCGCCGCTGGTGGTCTCGGGCAACGGCTCCGGCCTCGTCGCCGCCTCGGCCGCCGGGCTGCTGGCGGGCGACCCGACCATCTTCTACACCGGCACCCTGGACCCCAAGCCGGTCCAGCTCCACCACGTCCTCGGCGCCAAGCCGTCACTCGTCGTGACCGACACGAACCCCAAGCAGGGCTACCGGTGGAACGGGATCACCGAAAACGCCGGCTTCATCGAGACGGCGACGTCGCCCGCCGACGCCTACAACGACCCGCTGAACGCGCCGCTCAACCTGTTTCCGGACGCACCCGCGAACGCCTTCAGCACGACGGTGTTCGACGGCGTCAACTCGATCACGGCCTCGAGCTTCGGGTCGCCCGTCCAGTACTTCAACGACCAGCGCCCGGCAGCGGCCATGGACGGGTCGACGTCCACCGCGTGGGTGCTGTCGCAGGCGCCGCCGATCGGCCAGTGGTGGGAGGTCCAGCTGAACCATCCGACGACGGTCGACTCGATCAACCTCTCGCAGCTGGTCACCAACCGACCCACCCAGGTCCTGACCCACCTGACCCTGACCTTCGACTACGGCCGCCCGGTGGAGGTGGACCTGACCCACGCGTCGCAGACGGCGGCCGGGCAGACCATCCACTTCTCGCCCCGGACCTTCTCGCTCCTCCGGATCACCCTGAACGCCTCGCGGGGCACGCCCTACCAGGTGCCCGCGGGCTACCAGAACGTCACCGGCCTGTCCGAGGTCCGCATCCCGGGGGTCCGGACGTCCGAGCTCGTGTCGATGCCCGAGGACCTCCTGCGGGCGGCGGGCACGTCCTCGCAGTCGGACCCCCTGTCCCTGCTGATGACACGGTTGCGGGGCTCCGGGTTCCCGCCCCGGGGCGACTACCAGGCGTCGCTCGCCCGCCGGTTCTGGCTCCCCACGGCGCGCACCTTCGCCCTGGCCGGACAGGCCCGGGTCTCGGCCCAGGCCTCCGACCAGCTGGTGGCAGCCACCGTCGGCGAAGGGTCGTCCGGCGCCACCCCGGTCATTGCCGCGGCATCGAGCAGCCGGCTGACCGGCGACATCGCCGCCGGCGCCCGTGCCGCCGTCGACGGGAACGCGGCGACCGCCTGGCAGAGTGCGCTCTCGCCCACGAACCAGGACGGCCAGTGGCTCCAGTACACGTTGGCGGCACCGCTCACCTTCGACTCGCTCGACCTGGCCGTGGTCGCCGACGGCCGGCACTCGGTGCCCACCGCACTCACCGTGTCGGCGGGCGGGCGCAGCGAACGGGTGGCCCTCCCCGCGGTCCACGACGGTGCACCGGGCACGGTGGTCCGGGTCCCGGTCACCCTTCCGACGCCCATGACCGGGTCCGTCGTCCGGGTCACCGTGGACTCGTCACGACCGGAGTACACGACCAACTACACGACCCAGGCCCGCCAGGCCCTGCCCCTCGGCATCGCCGAGCTCGGCATCCTCGGCCTGGCGGTGACGCCGCCCCCCGCCGAGCTGTCGGGCACGTGTCGCTCGGACCTCCTGACGGTGGACGGCATGCCGGTCTGGGTGTCGGTGACCGGTTCGACCGTGTCCGCCCTGACCCGCGACCCGCTCACCGTGTCGCTGTGCGGTCCCGATGCGGCCGGGCTCGCACTGTCGGCCGGTAGTCACACGGTCTTGTCCGCCCCGGGCCAGACCGCCGGGTTCGACATCGACCAGCTGGCCCTGGCTTCCGCTCCGGGGGGCGGTGCGGCGGCCCTCCTCCCCGGTGGACAGCTCCCGGCCCCGGCGACGGCGACGGTGGGCGCGGTGCGGGTGATCAGTCAGACGGCTACCCGGATGTCGCTGGCCATCTCGGGGATCCGGTCGACGACCGCCCCGTTCGAGCTGGTGCTCGGCCAGAGCATCAACCCGGGGTGGACGGCGCAGGCGGGCGGGCGCCAACTGAGCAACCCGGTACTGGTCGACGGGTTCGCCAACGGCTGGCGGGTCGACCCGGCAGCGGTGGCCGGCGGCATCCACGACGGGACGTTGTCGGTGACGCTCGTCTGGGTCCCGCAGCGATCGGTCAACGTGGCCCTGGTGGTTTCGGCCATGGGGCTCGTCCTCTGCCTGATGCTGGTGCTGCTCCCGCTCCGCCGCAACCGTCGGCGGCAGGTGGCCGACGGTGCCGAGGCCGACGGATCCCATGCGTCCGACGGCGGCCCGGGTCCGGTGCTGGTGGCCACGTGGGCGGGGGAGGGCACGTCCACCGGGTGGGTGGCCACGGTGGCGGCCGGGGCGGCCTGCGGCCTGGCGGCGGCGTACATCGCGGCCCCCCTCGTCGGCGGGCTGGTCGGCGCCGGAGTGGTGGTCGTCCTGCGGGTGCCCCGGCTCCGCCTCCTGCTCGGTGCCGTCGCCACGGTGCTGGTCCTGGCCACCGGCACCTTCGTCGTCATCCGCCAGGGAGTGGTTCCCACCCGGGCCAACGGGGGCTGGCCGTCGCAGTTCGGTGGGGCCGACGGCCTGGCCTGGGCCGGGGTCCTGTTCCTCGGGGCGGACGCCGTGGTCGAGCTCGTGACCCGCCGGCGGTCGTCGGTGCCGCACGGGCCGGACCCCGTGGCGGGGCCGGACCTGGAGCCAGAAGGTGCGGCGGTCGTCCCGTCAGGCGATGACGGGGGACACGACGAAGGGGCTAACTGACCCCGGCCCACAGGGCGGCGGGGCGGACACCCCAGGCCACCTGGCGGGCCAGCTCGGCGGTGACGATGGGCAGGTCGGCGGCGTGGGTCACCCCGACCAGCCTGGTGTCGGTGGTCAGCACCCGCACGGGCAGGCCGGAGCCTTCGGCCACCATGGTCGAGATCACCTCGGGAAGCAGCACCTCGGCCTTCGGGACCTCACCACCGGCCGCCACCTGGGCCAGCAGCGCCTCCTCGTCGAGGCCGGAGCCGTCCATGGCGGCGTGGAACACCTTCCAGATGTCCGACCGGAAGCCCCACAGGTTCACCGAGGCCGGGGCATCGCCGGAAAGCTCTCTCGGCTCGAGCCCGTCGTCGGACACGAACCCGCCCGAGGCCGCGTCGGTGTGCACCTGGCGGCGTTCGTCGAGCGACACGAGCAGGCCGTCGGGACCCACCGTGCAGATCCCCCGGGTCACCGGGTCGTCGGTGGCCACGGTCGACTTCAGCTGGTAGCCGACGAGGACGTGCTCGGCCGCCGAGGAGCGGAGCTGCTCGGCCAGCATGCCCATGGCCACCTCGCCGTAGACGTCGTCGGCGTTGGACACGGCGAACGAAGCCGCTCCGGCCAGCGCCCCTTCGGCGGCCAGCACGGCGTGCACGGTGCCGAGCGGCAGCCGCTGCTCGGCGAAGCCGACGTCGACCGACTCGGGCCAGCACTGCTCGACGTGGTAGCGGATGGCGGGGCCGGTCTGGGGGTGGAGGACCAGCACGATACGGCCGAACCCGGCCCGCACGGCGTCGCTCACCAGCAGGTCGAGCACGGCCTCGCCGTAGGGCCCGATCGGGGCGAGGGGCTTGCAGCCGCCGTAGCGACGGGCCATGCCGGCGGCCAGGACGACGAGTGCGGGCGCGTCTGGAGGAGTTTCCGTCATGTACGTCCTATCGGAACTCAGCCGCCCCACTTGAGCACGGCGCTGGCCCACGTCATGCCCCCACCGAACCCGGTGAGCAGCACGTGGTCGCCCGGCTGCAGGCGGCCGGTGTCGAGCGCGTCGGCCAGGGCCAACGGGATCGACGCCGACGAGGTGTTGCCGTAGCGGTCGATGACCACCACCGCCTTCTCCTCGGGGATCTCCAGCCGCTGGCACGCCGCGCTGATGATCCGGAGATTGGCCTGGTGGGGGATGACGAGGTCGATCTGGTCCGGGGTGAGTCCGGCCTCGGCGATGGCCGCCTGCGAGGACTCGACCACGACGGACACGGCCTTGCGGAAGATCTCCTTGCCGTTCATGTAGAGGTAGCCACCGTGGTCGCACTTGAGCAGGTGCCGCAACGACCCGTCGGCCCCCAGCCTGTAGCTCAACAGCTGACCCGGGCCGTCCACCGCTTCGAGCACCACGGCCCCGGCGCCGTCGCCCACCAGGATGGAGACCGAGCGCTCGTCCCAGTCGGTGATCTTGGACAGCGTCTCGGAACCGATGACCAGCAGGCGCTCGGCCCCGATGGCCAGCATCCCGTGGGCCACGGTCAGGGCGTAGACGAAGCCGGAGCAGGCGGCGTTGACGTCGAAGGCGCCCCCGGTGATGCCGATCCCGTCCTGCACGGTGGCCGACGTGCCCGGCACCATCTGGTCCGGGGTGGTGGTGGCCAGGATGACGGCGTCGATCTCGTCGGGCCGCCGGCCGGCCTTCTCCAGGGCGGCCAGACCGGCCTCGATGGCCAGGCCCGAGGTGGTTCCGCCGATCCGGCGTTCGCGGATGCCGGTGCGCTCCTGGATCCAGGCGTCGTTGGTGTCGAGGGTCAGGGACAGGTCGTCGTTGGTGACCACCTTGTCGGGCACGGCGATGCCGTGGCCGGTGATGATGCCGCCGCGGCCGATCAACACTCAGCCCGCCTCGAGGACGTGGATGCCGATGAACGCTGCGTCAGTGGTGCCTGCATGGGACCCGATCATGCCACCGGTGTTGGCGGCCACCGCCAATCGGGCGCCCTCGACCTGGCGAGGTCCGGCCTCGTCGCGCAGCTGGGCGACGAGTTCGACGACCTGGGCGATGCCGGTCGCCCCGAGCGGGTGGCCCCGGCTGACCAGGCCACCGCTGGTGTTCACCGTGACTCCGGTGCCCCCCAGCGTGGTCTCCCCCGACGCCGTGGCGGCCCCGGCGTCGCCGGGCTTGTAGAACCCGAGCGACTCGAGGGCGCAGATCTCCTCGGCGCTGGTGGCGTCGTGCAGCTCGACCACGTCGACGTCGGCCGGGTCGACCCCGGAGGCGTCCCACGCGGCGGCGGCCGTCTCGGCCAGCCGGTCGTGGTAGTCGATCTCGCCGTTCCCCGACCGCACCGTGCTCGACAGGATCTTCGGCGCACCCGCCCGGGCTTCGAGGGTCAGCACGACGGCCGCCGCCCCGTCGGTGAACGACGAGCACATGAGCCGGGTCAGCGGCGCCACGATGGCCGGCGAGGCCAGCACCTCGTCCAGGGTCACCTCGCTCTGGAACTGGGCGTGGGGGTTGAGGGCGCCGTGCCGGCGGGCCTTGACCGCCGCCGCCCCGATCTGCTCGACGGTGGTGCCCCAGGCCTCCATGTGCTCGATCGTCCACTTGGCGTTGAGGGCCATCAGCACCGAACCCGACGGGTTCTCCCAGTTGGCGTGCATGAACCGGCGATCCTCTGCGGGCACCCCGTCCTCGATGCCGGCCAGCGTTTCGAGCCGGTGGCCCGTCCACATCTTCTCGACGCCAACGGCCAGGACGGTGCCGGCCCCACCCAGCGTGGCGAGCGAAGCCAGGTGCAGGGCCGAGGCCCCGCCGGCGCACGAGTTGTCGACGTTGATGATGCCGGCGTTGCGGAGGCCGGCATCGAGCAGGAAGCTCTGGCCCCGGATGCAGGCCTGGTTGAGGAGGCGCCCGGCGGTGGCATTCCCGAACACCACCAGGTCGACCTGGTCGGGGGTCATCCCGGCATCGGACAGGGCCCGGTCGACCACCTGGTGGGACATGGCCTCGATGGTGAGGTCCCGGCGCTGCATGGGGGTGGTGGCGGTGCCGACGATGTGCGTGGTGCGGTCCATGGGGTCCTCGTCTCTGGCCTTCAGCGCTCGGTGGGGACGCCGGCGGCCGGTAGGGCCGCCATCAGGCGTGCGAACTGGTCGATGGGCCGGTCGTCGGTCACGTAGATGGCGACGTGCTCGGCGCCGACCGCCCGGTACTCGGCCACCCGGGCGGCCACCTCGTCGGCCGTGCCGGTGACCAGGTGGCGTTCGAAGGCCTTGGCCGGGATCCCGTAGAGCGAGCCCATCCATCCCGTCCCCTTGGCCGTGCCATGGTCGCGGTCCTCGTCGATCGAGACGAACAGGACGATGGCCGGGGTGACGGCACCGGGGCCCCGCCCCGAGACGTCGACCTCCTTGCCCAACCGCTCGACGGCGTCGCCGTACTCGTCGACGCTCAGGAACAGGGGCATCCATCCGTCGGCCAGATGGGCGGCCCGGCGCAGGGCGGCCTCGGAGGAACCCCCCACCCACACCGGCACCGGCGGCGGAGTGGGCAGCTGGAGATAGCGCTCGGTCGGGTCCGACGACGACGTGTCGCCCAGGCTCGCCCCGTGGGCCGAGCGCCACGCCCGATGGAGCTCGCCGATCGCCGTGTCGAGGTCGTGGCCACGCGAGTGGTAGGCCGCGCCGACCTGCTCGTACTCGCCCGGGTGGCTGCCGACGCCGACGCCGAGGATCATCCGGCCGCGGCTGAGGCTCTGGAGGGTGGCGGCCTGCTTGGCGACGGCCACCGCCCGCCGCAGGGGGAGCTGGATGACGCAGGAGCCGAGGGCGGCCCGCTCGGTCGCCATGGCCGCCACGGTCAGGACGACCATGCACTCGAGGCACGGCCCGTGCCAGAACAGATGGTCGCAGGCCCACAGGGCGCCGGCGCCGGCGACCTCGGCCTGGTGGCACAGGTCGGCCAGGTCAGACAGTGGATCGGCGTCCGAACCGGGGTCGTCACCAGGCTCCACCCACGCCGGCAAGGTGTCCTGGACGAGCGTGGGGAGGATCAGACCGATGGTGCCGAGGGGCTTCGATGGCAGTACCGAGGGCACACTGCATCGTACCCCCGCGCCCTTGGGATCGCGGCCATCGCCAGGCGTGGATCGGTGGTTTCCGGACGGGGGTTGGGCCGGTCGCCGGTCGTCGACGTACGGGGTGGACGACCGGCACGGCAGAATGGGGGCCGGCGGGACTCTCCACCCGCTCGTGCCGGTCCCAAGGACCGACGGAAGGACGACCCCCCGTGAACACCGACGACACCCCGACCACCGAGGACCAGGACCCGACGGCCGCTGACGCCGTGGCGCCCGTGGTCCTCACCGACGAGGAGCGCGGGGCCCGCCTCGCCGCCCTCAATTCGATCATCGAGCTGATGCGTCCCGCCGTGCAGGCCGACGGCGGAGATCTGGCCCTGATCAGCGCCGACGTGGTGACCGGGGTGGTCGAGGTCCAGCTCCAGGGGGCCTGCAGCTCGTGCGCCGTCAGCTCCTCCACCCTGCAGGGCGGGGTGGAGCGCATCCTGCGCGACCGCCTGGACTGGGTCACCGAAGTGGTCGGCGGGGTGGACGACTCCGTCGACCCGTTCATGAGCGAGTCCATGGGTCGCGGCGGGTACGTCCCGAGCTTCTAGACCGTCCCCCACCAGGGGGCGACCGGGCCGGGACACCCCGGCGGGCGGTTGCCGTACGATCGTCCGATCGTGTCCGACACCCTGTCCCACCCTCCGGTGGCCGCCCAAGGCGCGCCCGGCGCCCACGCGGCCCGGGGGAGCACGCCCGGGCATCGGCGGACGAGGGTGGCGCGGCGGCTCTCGCCCCGGTCGTCGTGGTTGACCGCGCTGGCCTTCGTCGTCGTCGCCCTGCCCTTCGTCGTGGCCCTGGTGCAGTTCGCCCGCCAGTCAGGAGCGCACCTGACGCTGGCTGACGACCTCGCCCTGATCGACCTGCACACCCGCCGGGCGCTGGCCTGGAAGCAGCAGCTGGGCGTGTTCGACCGGAACGACTGGAATCACCCGGGTCCCTCCTACTTCTACCTCCTGTCGATCGTCTACCGGATCCTCGGCGGAGGCGCCCGGTCCCTGTTCATCGGGGCGACGGTGCTGAACGGGTTGTCGGCCCTGGCCTGCGTACTGGTCGTGCGCTACCGGAGCACCCCGGCCCGGGCCCTGTGGGCGGCGGTGTGGATCTGCGCCCTGATCGCCGTCCTGGCCGCCTCGGGGCACGGATCCACGACCTACTCGGAGTCCGTCCTGGGCGGCCTGGTCAGCCCGTGGAACCCCATGGTGGTCACCCTCCCGCTGCTCCTCACCGTCCTGTTGTGCGCGGCGGCCGTGGACCGGTCCGGCTTGTCGCTGCTGGCCGCGGTCGCCACCGGGTCCTTCGTGGTCCAGACGAACATCTCGACCCTGCCGGTGGTGGCGGTGATCGGCGGGTGCGCCGCCCTCGTCTGGGGCGGGTCGTCCCTCTACGACCTCGTCCGCCTGTGGACGGGTGCCGGTGCGGAGACGCGGCGTCGCTCGTGGATGGGGCGCCGCCACTGGATCGTCGGCCCGCTGCTGGCGGTGGGCGCCCTGGCGGTGGTCGTCGTGATGTGGCTGCCCCCGCTGGCCCAGCAGCGTTCGAACCACCCGGGCAACCTCACCCTGATCTTCCGGTTCTTCAACGGCCACCACGGGACGTACCCCCTCGGCGTCGGCTGGAAGGCACTGTTGTCCGTCGACGGCACCCTCCTCCAGGGCCCGGGCGGGGTGATGCGCACCTACCTGGGCTTCGGGGTCCCCCATGCCGGCGTGGCCTGGACGGCGACGGTGCTCACCGGCCTGGCGGCGATGATCGCCGTCGTGGTCGGTGCGGTCCAGCGCAACCGGTTCGCCATCGGGATCGGGCTGCTCGTCCTGGCCGGGAGCGCAGCGGTGGTGGTGTCGGCCACCCACGTCGTCGGCTACATCTTCGGGTACCTCCTGGTGTGGGCGGTCGTCCTCCCGGTGGCGGCACTGGTCGGCCCGGGACTGCTGACGGTGCCCCGGCGTCGGCACCCGTGGTCGGAGGCGCCGGCCCGGCCCGTCACGGCGTCGACCGGGCTGCGGCTGGCCCTGTGCGCGGCGGCGGTGGCCGTGTGTGTGCTGGCCGTCGTGCGGGTGACGGCGATCCCGCCGCTGACCCATGCCTCCGACCCCACCGTGGGCCGGCTGGCCGCGCTGGTGACGCCCTACCTCGAGCCCGGTGGCCGGGTCTTCGTGGGCGACGGCGGGGCGGGCACCGTGGACACCAAGCTCCTGGACACCGAGGAGTTCATCGGTCTGGTGAACCTGCTCGACCAGAACGGGTTCCGCCCCACGGTCAACCACGTCTGGCGGACCGAGTTCGGGCCGGGCTACCAGACGACCGGCCGGGAGGCGCGCCAGGTCAACCTCACCACGTGGGACCCCACGTCACCGACGCTGCCCGGCTACGTCGGTCGGGCGGGCGACATGGCCGTGACGGTCACCGACTCGACGGGCGCCCCCGTGGGCCGCACGCCGTGACCACGGGCACCTCCGGGCCCAGTCATCGCCAGCTGACGGGACGTCTGGGTAGGATCGCTACCTTCGCGATGCCGTGGACCGTGCGGGGGTGGCACGGGCCCGGCGCGAACGCACGAGGACTGAAGGGGGGGCAATGACGTCGCAGACCGGATCATTGGCCGACGAACGCTTCCTGGCGTCGGGGGAAGAGGCGGGCAGCGCCCCCGACGACCGCAAGTTCCGACCCGACGTCGAGGGCCTGCGGGCTGTGGCCGTCGGTCTCGTCGTCCTCTACCACGCCGGATTCCCCCGCCTGACCGGCGGTTACGTCGGGGTCGACGTCTTCTTCGTCATCTCCGGGTTCGTGATCACCGGGCTGCTCCTGCGGGAGCGCACTGGGACCGGGCGCACATCGATCATCGACTTCTACGCCCGACGGGCCCGACGCATCCTGCCTGCCGCCACCCTGGTGATCCTGGTCACGGTGGCCGCCACGTACCTGCTCCTCGGATTCGTCGACGGCAACAACGTGGCCAACGACGGACGGTGGGCGGCGGTCTTCCTGGCGAACTACCACTTCCTGGCGGTGGGGACCAACTACCTGCAGGCCCTCCGTCCACCGTCGCCGCTGCAGCACTACTGGTCCCTGTCGGTCGAGGAGCAGTTCTACGTGGTCTTCCCGACCCTGTTCCTGGTGGTCGCCGGGATCAAGCGCGGTGTCTCCAACCGGGGGCGCCTGGTGGTCCTACTCGGCGCAGTCGTCGTCGGTTCGTACGCCTGGTCGATCGTCCAGACGTCCGCCCATCCGGCTGCCGCCTACTTCTCGCCGTTCACCCGGGCCTGGGAGCTGGCCCTCGGCGGGCTGATCGCGGTCGGCACGCCGTGGTTGAAGAAGCTGGAAGGCCAGCTGGCGGCCGCCATGACGTGGGTGGGACTGGCCGCCATCCTCTATGCGTCCTTCCACTTCACCATCCTGACGCCCTACCCGGGCCGGTTGGTGGCCATCCCGGTGGTAGGCGCCGGCCTCATCATCGCCGGGGGAGTGGTCGTCCCACGACACGGCGTCGAGACGGTGCTCGGCCTGCGCCCGGCCCAGTGGCTCGGGCGGCGCTCCTACTCGCTCTACCTGTGGCACTGGCCCGTCCTGGTGATCGCCGCCGAGTACGTCAACAAGAACAGCCTTCCGTTCTGGAAGAACGTCCCGCTCGTGCTCGTCGCCGTGGGTCTCACGGTGGCCACCTACCGCCTGGTCGAGAACCCGGTCCGCCACCTCAAGCTCCCGTCGCGCCAGAGCGTGTTCATCGGTGTGGGCAGTGTGCTCGCCACGGTCATGGTCCTGTCCGTCGTCATCTCGCTCGAGACCGTCACGCCACCCGTGTACCGCGTCGTACCGGCGGCCAACACCAGCGAGGTCGTCAACCAGGTGGCGGCGGCCACGCAGATCACCTCGCTCCCCAAGCACCTCGAGCCGTCCCTGTCCCAGGCACCGAACGACTGGGCCGCTTGGAACGGGAACCTGTACACCCCGTGTGCCGACACCGCGCCGATCAACGCCTACACCGAGAAGCTCTGCGCGCTCGGCGATGTGTCGAGCCGCCACGACATGATCGTCTACGGCGACTCCCACACGATCATGTGGGTGCCGGCCTACGTAGCGATCGCCAAGGCCGAGCACCTGCGGCTCTTCGTGCTCGTCAAGTACTTCTGCCCTCCGGTCCTGGTGACCGTGGTCGATCCGCCGGGTTCGGGGAGCATCGGTGCGCCCTACACGTCGTGCATCTCCTGGCACGACTGGGTGATCGCCGTCATCAACGCCCTGAAGCCCGACCTGGTGGTCGCTTCGCAGGACTCGCTCTACAAGACGCCGGTGACGGCCAGCGGCAAGTCGGACTACTTCAGCGAGACCGCATGGCAGAAGGGCGTCACCAGCATGTTCGACGCCATGAAGATCCCGGACCAGAACAAGGTATTCCTCGGAAACATCCCGATGCTCCCGCAGTCGGGCCCGGCGTGCCTGGCTCAGAATCCCTCCGATGTCCAGGCGTGCTCGGCGCCGGTCAGGTCAACGCTGGTGCACCTGAACTCGGCCGAGAAGGCCGGCACGGCGGCCGCGCATGCCCGGTATATCGAGACGACGCCGTGGTTCTGCTCGGCGACATGCACGGCCGTGGTCAAGAACTACGTCGTCTACCTCGATCAGTTCCACGTGTCCGGCACGTACGCCAAGTACCTCACGAATGCCATGGCCGAAGGACTTGGGTACGCGCCGGTGGCGCCGTAGCGGATTAGGCCGAGCGAATTCCCGTATGCATCAGCGAAGGCAATGCCGGAAGTGGCACGGGAACGTTACATTCCATCGACCATTCAGCGGATCAGTCGATCTTCGACGAGAGGGTTCTCCCGTGAAGCAAGCAGCGCGGAACCCGGACGGGAACTGCTTGAGTCACAGGTACGGACCATCCGGATCCGGCCCCGATCGTCATCGTTCCGTTGCAGGTGATTGCCGGTGACAGGTTGACGAGCGAAGGTCCACATTCGGAAGGTCACCAGATCGTTGAGTCGGGCGGTGAGTCTGGTTCTCCACCGGGTGACCGCCTGTTCCGACCCGATGTGGAAGGCCTGAGAGCCGTCGCCATCCTGCTCGTAGTCTTGTTTCACTTGGGCGTCCCCGGACTAAAGGCCGGTTTTGTCGGAGTCGATGTGTTCTTCGTGATCTCCGGCTTCGTGATCACCGGACTGTTGCTGCGTGAACGCGACTCGACCAACGGTACGTCACTCCTTTCGTTCTACGCTCGGCGCTGCCGTCGGATTCTTCCGATGGCAACCCTCGTCATCGTGGTCGCCGTGATTGCGTCGTTCGCATTGAACGGAGCGTCCGCCGGCACCTCAACCGCACGCGATGGACGTTGGGCCTCGGTATTTCTCGCCAACTTCTACTTCGCTTCGCCGATGACGAATGCCAATTCGGCACTTGGTAACTACTGGTCCCTCGCGGTCGAGGAGCAGTTCTACCTGGTCTTCCCCGCAATCGTTCTGATCGCCGGGACGATCAAGGGCTGGATGTCCATCCGCACTCGATTGGCCGTGATTCTCGTCATCGTCATGACCGGATCCCAATACCTGAGCCAATCGCTATGCGAGTGCTAGCAGTTGTTGGTTGAGCCAGGCTTCGGCGAACTCGACTGGCGTGCGCCAGCCGTGCGAACTGTGGGCCCGGTTGATGTTGTAGTCGATTCTCCAGTCC
>DATCCR010000035.1:0-11187 GCA_036511155.1 Acidimicrobiales bacterium | reverse complement strand
CTCCCGGGCCTGACCCATGGTTCGCTCCGGAGCCGAGACACCCGCTCCACCGGCTCCGCCCGACGAATCACGTCCCCGCCGCTTCGGAACCTCCCGGAACCGCCGCGAGGTCGCCAGTGCGGCGGCGATCTCCCCGGCGCTCGGCTCGACGCCGCCGTAGGTGGCGCGCTCGACCATCCCCGTGACGACGTAGAGGTCCCGGGCCTGGTCCGGCACGGCCGCGGCCAGCCGACGGCCGTAGTCCGACAGGGTCTCGTCGGTCCGGCGGGGGAGGCCCAGCCGGGCGCCGCCCCGGGCCAGATCGGCTGCCACCTGGTGGGTCCACGTGGCCGGGCGACGGCTACGCCGCCGGCGGATCCAGACGACCGCGCCGACGACCCCGACGATCCCGGCGATCGGGATCCAGGGGACGCGGCCGAGCGCGTGACCGAACGAGTGGGCAAGCACCGAGCCCGGCGCGGGGTTGGCCAAGGGCACCGTGGCCGTCGGGTCGAAGTTCTGCCATCCGTAACCGGGAAACCAGACCTGGACCCAGGCGTGGGCGTCCTTGGCCTGGATGTCGTACAGGTCGGTGATCGGATTGAAGGGGCCGGGGACGTAGCCGACCGCCTCCCGGGCGGGGATCCCGAGGCTACGGAGCATCACCACGGTGGCCGTGGAGATCTGTTCGCAGTAGCCCTGTCGGGAGCCGAACAGGAACGAGTCCACGGCGTCGGCATCGGCCGGCAACGGGGGGATGTCGGTCGTGTAGTGGACATGAGTGGCCATCCAGCGGCCGATGGCCTGCACCTTGTCGTAGGTGTGGGGGTCGTAGGTACGGGGGTCGTAGGTGGTCAGGCCGACCGGAATCGAAGCACTCGCTGCGCCACTCGCTGCGCCACTCCCCGTACCTCCGCCCGTACCTCCGTCCGCCCCGGCAGTGATCGAGGTGGCGAGGGCGGTGACGCGCGTGTCGGGGCGGGGGAGCTGCAGGTACCGGGCCCGCTGCTCGGGGGTGAAGGTGTCCCGGGCGGCCACGGAGGCGGTCGATCCGGGGGCGGTGGTCGCCCGGAGCTGGGAGGACGTGGCCGAGGTGTCGTTCGACACGACGGTGTAGATGGTCCCGGGCCCCATCGAGGTGGTGGACGCGATGGTCCCGTCGGGCGTCACGTAGACGGCCCGGGTCTGGAGGTAGACCCGTTGGGCGTTGTCGGCGTGGAACACCAGGTTGGGTCCGCCGTCGGTCAGATAGAAGGTCTGGATGTCCTCTGCGCCCGGGGCCAGACCGGCCACCTGGTCGGGGTAGGTGGAGATGATGAAGGGAGAGCCGCCGCTCACCCGTTCCACACCATGGCCGTTGACCGGGTTGGTCGTCTGGATCCAGGAGCGGCCGTTCCAGGAGTCGAACGTCTGGCCGACCCAGTAGTTGGGACGGGAGGCACGGACCCGCATGATGACCTGGTTCCCGAGGGAGACACGGTTGGCCGTGTCGAGCGACTTGGCGAACCCGAGGAACCCGCCGACCCCGGTCCGTCCGGAAGCGTTGGCGGCGTGGGCGGGGAGGGCACCCTTGCCATCGGTGAGGTTCGTCGGGGAGGAGACCGGCTCGGCGTTGGGCGACGACGAGGTGAAGGCCAGGGTGGTCGAGACCTTGGGGGCGGGCAGGATGGCCACCAGCACCAACGCGGCCGCTCCGACGAGCGCGCCGGCGGCCAGGAGGGTTCGCCACGGCACGCCGTCCGTCTCGGACAGCGACTGCCACATGGCGACCAGCCCCCACACCCCGCACCCGACCCACGCCAGGACCCAGGCGCCCAGTGCCAGGTCCACCGACTGGGCGGCGGCCACGGCGACCAGGGCGGTCGAACCCGCCAGCGAATACGTCACGTCTCGTCGCGACGGCACATCGAACGCGTGGGTCGACAGCACCCAGGCGAACAGCACGGCCAGCGGGGCCTCGACGGTGGCGATGTCACCCGGGCTCGCCGTGCGGGTCACGGTCAGGATGAACCACACGAAGCCGCCCACGGCGCAGAGGGCCAGTATCGGCTTGACCCCCGGCCACGGGTGGGCCCGGCGGCGGTACGAGACGATGTTGCCCACCACCGTCGCCGCCACGGCGAACAGGGAGACGGCCGGGCTCAGCTCGCCTTCGGACCAGCAGGCGCCGATCCCGACCAGGACGGCCATCACCGAGGCGGCCCGGAAGGAGATCGAGTGTTCCGGCGGGCCGGGCCGGTTTACCTCGACGAACCGCTCCCACAGGGTCACCCTGCCACCGCCCGGGCCAGGCGTCGCCCGAGGTCTACCGGGTCGGCCACCGGTCGGACCACCCGGCCGCCCGGCTCGCGGGTGATCAGCACCACTGGGCGCCGGCGGGCCAGGCAGTGGCCGACTGCGGCCATCATTCGCTCCGCCTCGCCTTCGGCGGCCACCGGATCCTCGGAAAGGACCAGGTCGACGACGATCGGCTCGTCGGTCTGGCGCTCGGACTCGCGGACCATCAAGGTCCCGGCGTGCGCCGTGGCCGGCCAGTGGACGGCGTGCCGGGGGTCGCCGGGGGCGTACGGGCGCACCCCACGGGGTTCGCCGATTCCCGAAGGGACGCGCTGCATGGCCTCGCCGTGGGCATCGGAGGCCGTGGTGAGGGGGTCGTGGTTCAGGCCGGAGCGGGGGGCCACATGGAGCAGGCGGGGCAGCACGAGCTCGACGTCCCGGGCCCACCACAGGAGCCCGAAGGGCGCGCTGGAGGCGACCTCGACCACGACGGCGTCGAGGACGCCGCGCCGCGCCGGGACGCATCGCAGGGCCACGGTGCGAGTCCCGCGCTGGAGGCCACCGGCCTGGTGCTCCTTTCCTACCGGGTACAGCGGCCGGACGCGCACCGGCCGGTCGACCTCGACGGTCAGCTCGAAGGGCTCCCCGGCACGGGCGTCGGAAGGGCAGTTCGTGCATTTCACCTGGGCCCGTCCGGCCGGCACCGCCGGGGCGAGCAGGCCGACGAGGAGGATCGCGCCGAGCAGTGCGCCGACACTCTGCACCCAGCCCGAACCGCTGGAGTGGGCGACGCCGGCCCAGGCCACCATGGCGATGATGCTGCCGGCCACCGGACCGATCCAGGCCATCGGGTGGGCCCGGCGCCGCAGGCGCAGGCCGCGGGGGACGGACGGCGAGTCGGCCGGGCGTCGCAGACGGTGGAGCCGCCACGACAGCAGCGTGCCGACGACGAGTGCGGCGGCACCGATGGCGATCCCGATGGGGGCGGCCTCGGGGCCGAACAGGATCCGGGAGACGGCTACACCGACCATGCCGGCGGCGATCCCGACGAGGGCGGCCTGGACCGCCCGCCGCCCGCCCTGCCGGCGAGGACCCCCAGCCGGCCCGCCCTGCCGGGGAGAACCCCCAGCCGGCCCGCTCACGTGGTGGGTGCAGGGGTATCGGCGATGACGCGGCCGACCAGTGTCGGGCCCTCGCCGGCGGTCCCCTCGGCGATGAGCCGGTGGGACAGGCAGGCCACGGCCACGGCCTGGACGTCCCCGGGGGTGACGTAGGGGCGGCCCGACAGCACGGCGTGGGCCTGGGCGGAGCGCAGGAGGGAGATGGCGGCCCGGGGGCTGGCTCCGAGGCGGACCGACCCGGTGGTGCGGGTCGCCCGGACCAGCGCCACGGCGTACTCGGCCACTTCGTGGACGACGAGCACGTCGGCGGTGGCGGCGATGGCCCGCTCCCAACGGACGGTATCGGCCACCGGCACCAGGGCGTCGAGGGCGAAACGGCCGCCATTGTGGAGCACGAGGCGGGTCTCGACCTCGGCGTCGGGGTAGCCGATGGAGGTGGAGAGGCCGAAGCGGTCGAGCTGGCTCTCGGCCAGGGGGTAGGTGCCTACCTGCCCGATGGGGTTCTGGGTCCCGATCACCAGGTGAGGGCGGGGGAGCGGCCACGACTCGCCGTCGACCGAGACCTGCTGCTCCTCCATCGACTCCAGGAGGGCCGATTGGGTGCGCGGCGGGGTCCGGTTCATCTCGTCGAGGAGGACCACGTTGGCGAACACCGGGCCGGGGCGAAACTCCCAGGTGGAGGTGTCGGGGGAGTAGACGGTGACCCCGGTGATGTCCGAGGGCAGGAGGTCAGGGTGGCCCTGCACCCGAGAGAGCTGGGCTCCGAGGGCGCCGGCCAGCGCCCGGGCCAGCACGGTCTTGCCGACCCCGGGCACATCCTCGATCAGCAGGTGGGAGCCGGACAGCGCGGCCACCACCGCGGTGGTGACGGCCACCGGGGTGCCGAGCAGGACCCCCGACAGGGCGGCATGGAGGTCCCGGGCCAGGCTCACGGCGTCATCGATCGGCGCAGCAGACGGGACGGGCACGGCCTCGGTGACGGCGGGATCCGGTCCCGGCAGGTCACCCGCATCCCGTGTCTCGATGCCGGTGGTCATGGGTCTCCTGCTTCCCCGGCCGGGGCCGGTGGGTTCGGCGACGGCGCCGCGGGTGCTCCTCGTCCCAGTGTAGGGGTCGCCTTTGCGGGTCCACAACGCACCCGCACGGTCTGCCTCCGACCCACCAGCACCCCACCCACCTGCACCTGACCCACCGGTACCCCAGCCATCCCCGACCCACCAGCACCGGACCGCCCGGCAGGGACGGTCGGCTCAGAAGTCGAGGCCCGACAGTTCCGGGATGGCGCCCTCGGCTCGGGAGCGGGCCTCGAGCCACCGCGACCGGGCCGACTCCCGCTCACTGTCAGTCCGCAGGGGCAGCACCTCGGCCCGCGGCATCCACGCCGCCGCCACGTCGTCCTCGCCGGCCCAGGTGCCGACGGCCATGCCGGCCAGGTACGCGGCGCCGAGGGTCGTGGCCTCGAGCACCGGCGACACCTCGATGGGGCGCCCGCATGCGTCGGCCAGGGCCTGGGTGAAGACATGGTTGGCCGTCATGCCGCCGTCGACCCGCAGTGAGCCGATGGGCAGGCCCGAATCGGACTCGGCCGACTCCAAGAGGTCGGCACCGCGGTGTGCCACTCCTTCGAGCACCGCCCGGACCAGCTCGGCCCGGCCGCTGCCCCGGGTGAGCCCCGTGAACGTGCCCCGGGCTCCGAAGTCCCACACCGGGGTGCCGAGGCCGAGGAGGGCGGGGACGAACCAGACGTCGCCGGTGTCGTCGCACCCGGCGGCCACCGTCGCCGAGTGGGGGGCGTCGTCGATGATCCCGAGGTCGTCCCGCAGCCACTCGACGCACGTGCCGGCCGAAAGCATGATGGCCTCGAGGCCCCAGGTCACCTTGCCGGCCCGGCGCCAGGCGATGATCGGGATGGTGCCGGCCGGGCCACGGACGGCCTGGGGTGGGCGGGTGGCCCCGATGCACTGGTCGAGCATGCCGCCGGTCCCGAACGTGGCCTTGGCCTGGCCGGCTGCCGTGCAGCTCTGGCCGATGAGGGAGGCCTGCTGGTCCCCGGCCATTCCGGCGATCGGGGGTGCGCCGGCCAGCGCGGTGGCTGCGCCGACGACTCCTGACGAGTCGACGATGGTGGGCAGGACGGCCTCCGGAATGCGGAGTGCCGACAGCAGGTGCTCGCTCCAGCCGTTCCCGTCGCCGTGGATCAGTCCGGTCACGCCGGCATTGGAGGCGTCGGTCACGTGCAGCGCGCCGCCCGACAGGATCCAGGCCACCCAGGTGTCGATGGTCCCGAAGGCCAGCTCGCCCCGCTCGGAGCGCGTCCGGTCGGGGTCGACCTGGTCGAGAATGGCGGCCAGCTTGGTGGCCGAGGCGTTGGGAGCGACCCGGATTCCCTCGCTCTGGAGCTCGAGGCAGGTGCCGACGGTGCGGAGGTCCTGCCAGCCGAGCCCGGGACCGACCGGTGTCCCGGTGGCCCGGTCCCACACCAGGGTCGAGGCCCGCTGGTTGGCGATACCGACCGCCTCGACCGGCCCACCGTCGGCCAGGCTGCGCGCCGCGACGTCGACCACGGCGGCGGCGACGGCGCTCCCGTCGAACTCGACCAGGCCCGGGAACGGCGTGTCGGGCAGGACGGGGACGTGGTGGATGTGCTCGACGGCGGCGTCCGGCCGCACGACTGCGCCCCGCACGCCCGAGGTGCCGACATCGACGACCAGGATGCTCATGGCCAGGGCACCGGCCCGAAGGGGGTGGGCAGGCCGAGCTTGCCCGGGTTGAGGATGCCGTGGGGGTCGAGGGCCTGCTTCACCGAGGCCAGCACGTCGAACGCGCCGCCGAGTCCCTCGGCCAGGAAGCGGCCTCGGTTGAGCCCGATGCCGTGGTGGTGGCTGATGGCGCCGCCGGCGTCGATGGTGGCCCGGGTCACCTCGTCCCAGGCGCGTCGGTAGTAGTCGCCGACCCAGGCGTCCCGCCCGGCTGGGTCGGTCTCCTCCGGCGGCCGCCCGGCGAACGTGAAGTAGAGGCAGGCGCCGTCGGCGTAGGCGTGGCTCTGATGGGACGAGGCCACCAGCGTGCCGTCCACCCCACCAAGAGCGTCGACCACTGCTGCGTACAGGCCGGGGAGTACGGCCCACCGGGCAGCGACTTCGACGGTGTCGACGACCACGCCCGACCGCCACAGGGGGGCAAGGGCGGAGACGTCGTTGCGGTGGGCCAGCCACCGGTCGACCAGGCCGACATCCAGCCCGATGGCCCCGGCGCACTCCTCGTCCACGACGGCCAGGGTGGCGTCGAGCAGCGCCGGATCGGCCTCGTCGAGGACGATCAGCACGTTGGTGTCGGGTCGGTCGAAGTTCCGGCCCGACTCGGTCGAGTCGTAGAGGCGGAGGACGGCGGGGGAGGCCCCCCGGCGAAGGATCCGGCGGCAGGCATCGAGCCCCCCGGCGAAGGATCCGAACCCGACGGCCCGACGCCCCTCGCCCTCGGGCACCGGGTGCACCCGGAACCGGCCCTCGGTGATCACCCCGAGGGTACCCTCGCTGCCCACGAAGAGCTGAGTGAGGTCAGGCCCGGTGGCCGAGCGTGGCCCGGTGCCCCCGGTACGCACGATCCGTCCGTCGGCCAGCACCACCTCGAGGCCGAGGACCATGTCCTCGATCTTCCCGTAGCGGTTGGAGTACTGACCCGCCCCGCGGCAGGCCAGCCAACCCCCGACCGTCGATAGGTCCATCGACTGGGGCCAGTGGCCGAGGGTGAGCCCATGGCCGTCGCGCAGGCCCGACTCGACGTCGGGGCCGAAGGTGCCGGCCCGCAGGTCGGCGACGAGCGACGTCGAGTCCACGTCGCCGATGCCGGCCAGGCCGCACAGGTCGAGGGCCACGCCGCCGAAGAGGGGGACCGACGCGCCGCAGACGCCGCTGCGGCCACCTGCCGGGGTGACGGGCACGCGGGCCTCGTCGCACAGGGCGAGCACGGCCGACACCTGGGCGGTGTCGGTGGGCCGGGCCACCAAGGCGGGCCGCGACGGCACGGCACCGGCCGCCGCCCAACCGATGGCCAGTGGCCACCAGTCCCGGCCGGCCTCGGCCCGGTCCTCGTCGAGCGAGGACACCGAGCTGCAGGCGTCGCCGAGCCGGCGGGCCAGGTCGTCGTCGACTGCTACCCGTGCCGCGTCCAGCCGGTCGACGACGTCGCCCGGGGCCGCGTCGATCGGGGTGACCGGGGTGGGCTGGCTCACGACCCGGCCTGCCCCGCGCCGTCGCTGACGCCGCCCACGGCGGCGACCGGAGGTGGCCCGGCGGCGTCCCCCGCATCAGCGGATCCGTCCGGGTCGAGCCCGGCCCGGGTCAGCTCGGACCGGATGCGGACGGCGTAGGCGTCGGCCTCGGAACGGGCCCGGTCGGCATCCCACCCGAGCTCGGCCCCGATGAGGGCTGCCACCCCTGGGGCGGCGTCGACGGCAGCCCGGGCATCGCGGAAGGACGACTGGGTGCGCCGGTCGAGGACGTCGGA
This sequence comes from Acidimicrobiales bacterium, assembly GCA_036511155.1. GTDB lineage: Bacteria > Actinomycetota > Acidimicrobiia > Acidimicrobiales > RAAP-2 > Bog-756. The sequence goes on along the minus strand of DATCCR010000035.1, from coordinate 3,304 downwards.
CACGGAGCCGGCCATCTCGTGCCGCACGGCCCACAGGGCCTCGACGGCCAGGTAGGGGAGGCCGGCCACCAGCGGTTCGAGGAGCTCGCTGCGGCCCGCGGCCAGGGCCAGCACGGCGGGGGCCTCGGTTCCGTAGCGGCCGGCCAGGACGGCGGCGCGCGTTGTCTCGGGGTGGTCGGGGTCGGTGCGTAGGTTGGCGCCGGCGCCACCGGCTTTCGGTTCCACCCGACGGCCGGGGGGCGCTCCGTGGAGGCGCAGGCTCTTGGTCCGGCACCGCAGGCCCTTGCGGCCCAAGGCGCCGACCACCACGTCTACCGTGTCCTCGGCCATCTTCCGGTAGGTGGTGAGCTTGCCGCCGGTCACGGTGACCAGCCCGCCGTCTGAAGTGCGCACGGTGTGGCGGCGGGAAAGGTCGGCCGTGCGCTCGCTGGTGCCGCCTTTCTGCTCGGGTGCGAGCAGGGGGCGGAGACCCGACCAGATTCCCGTGACGTCGGACCGGGTGAGCAGCCGGGTGGACACCGCATTGGCGGCGCCGAGGACGTAGTCGACGTCCTCGGGGGTGCACGACGGGTCATCGAGCGGGCCGTCCCAGGCGGTGTCGGTCGTGCCCAGGTAGACCTGGTCGCCCCAGGACACCACGAAGATCGAGCGCTTGTCCTGCCGGACCGGGATGACCGCGGCGATGTCGCACGGGAACGCCTCCTCGGGCACCGTGATGTGGATGCCCTTGGCCGGCCGGATGGAGTGGGGGTCGGTGCCCTCGTCGAACGTTCGGACTTCGTCGGACCAGACGCCGGCGGCGTTGACCACCACCGAGGCCCGGATGGCGAAGGGCTCGGCGCCGTCGGGAGCGACGGTGGCGCCGGTCACCCGCCCGGCACTGTCGGTCACCAGGCCGGTGACCCGGGTGTGGTTGGCGGCCACGGCCCCGTGGTCGAGCACCGCTGTCCGCAGGACGGTCAGGGTGAGCCGGGCGTCGTCGGAGCGGGCATCCCAGTAGAGGAAGCCGGCCGCCAGGTTGTCGGCCCGCAGGGTCGGCATGTGCTCGAGGGCCTGTTCCCGGGTGACCTTCTCGTGGCGGCGGCCGATGCGCACACCGCCGGTCAGGTCGTAGAGCCACAGGGCGGTCCGGTAGACGCGGGCGACGCTCTTGTTGACGACGCCGGGCTTGCCGAACAGAGGGATGAGGAAGGGCACGGGGGACACCAGGTGGGGGGCGTTGTCCAGGAGTCGTTGCCGCTCGGCCAGGTTCTCGTACACCAGGCGGTACTCGTGCTGTTGGAGGTAGCGCAGCCCCCCGTGGATCAGCTTCGACGACTTGGACGAGGTGCCCGAGGCGAAGTCGTCCTGCTCCACCAGGGCTGTCTTGAGGCCGCGGCTCGCCGCGTCGAGGGCCACGCCGGCCCCTGTGATGCCCCCGCCGATCACCAGCACGTCGAAGGTCTCGGCCGCCATGCGGGCCAGTGCCCGCTCGCGGGAGAACGGCTCGGGGGCCGCCGACGATGACGGCACGGGTGCGGGCATGCCGAAAGCCTGCCACACGTGGACCGGTGGGCACCCGGGGGCCCTGGGGCCGGCACGGCTACCATCCCTGGGTCGGGGCCGATCGCCGGCCCGGTGGGAGGAGGCGGGACGTCATGGCGCTGCAGGTCGTGGGAGCAGGGGTCGGTCGGACAGGTACCAATTCGTTGAAGGTGGCCCTCGAGCAGCTGCTCGGCGGGCCCACCCACCACATGTACGAGATCTTCGAGGACCCGGCGCAGATTCCGAAGTGGACGGCGGCCATCGAAGGCCAGGACGTGGACTGGAACGACCTGACCGCCGGGTACGTGGCCCAGGTCGACTGGCCAGGGGCGTCGTTCTGGTCGGAGCTGGCCGCCGCCAATCCGGACGCCATGGTCATCCTGTCGGTGCGGGATCCCGAGGACTGGTACCGGAGCGCGTCGAACACCATCTTCCAGGTCTTCGACCATGCCCCGCCGGAGATGGCCCCGTGGTTCGAGACCGTGCGGCTGATGTTGACCGAGCGCTTCTGCGATCAGCTGGGCGACAGGGACGCCATGATCGGTGCCTTCGTCCGCCACAACGACGAGGTGCGGGCGGGGGTCGCCGGGGAGCGCCTGCTCGAGTGGACCCCGTCCGACGGGTGGGAGCCGATCTGTGAGCGCCTGGAGCTCGAGGTGCCGGCCGAGCCGTTCCCGCGCACCAACGACACCAACCAGTGGCGGGCCGGACTCGGGCTGCCGCCCGTCTGACAGTCCGACCGGCTTCCGGGCGATTTCACCAATGATTGTTGATTGACAATTGTTGGTGATACGGTGCGAAGCGTGCGTACCCCCGAGGAGCTGACTGAGCGGTTCCGGGCCTCCGGGCGGAAGGTCACGGCCCAGCGGCAGTGCATCTTCCGGGTCCTCCAGGGCGATGAGACGCACCCCTCAGCCGAGGCCGTGCACGCCGCCGCGTCCCGCCAGATGGAGACCATCTCGCTCAAGACCGTCTACCAGACGCTCCACGACCTGGCCGAGCTGGGGGAGATCGCCGCCCTCGACGTCGGCACCGGACGGACCCGGTTCGACCCCAACGTCGACGACCCCCATCACCACCTGGTGTGCCGCTCCTGCGGCAGCGTGCGCGACCTGGTGGTCGACTTCCCCGACCTGGCCGTGCCCGACGGTGCCGACCTCGGCTTCTTGGTGGGCTCGGCCGAGGTTGTCTTCCGTGGCCTGTGCCCGTTCTGCCGCGACTCGTCCCGCGCTCCGGAACCGGCGGCCGCCGCCCGGACCTGATCTCCCGTACCCGCACGAACGACCCGAAAGGAACACCATGCCCGAACTCAAGGACAGCAAGACCGAGGCCAACCTCAAGGAGGCGTTCGCCGGCGAGAGCCAGGCCAACCGCCGCTACCTCTACTTCGCGCAGAAGGCGGACGTCGAGGGCTACCCGGACGTGGCCGCCCTGTTCCGTTCCGTCGCCGAAGGCGAGACCGGCCACGCGTTCGGCCACTTCGACTTCCTGCGCGAGGTGGGGGACCCGGTGACGGGTGCTGCCGTCGGACCCACGGAGGACAACCTCAAGTCGGCCATCGAGGGCGAGACCTATGAGTACTCCGAGATGTACCCGGGCTTCGCCCGAACTGCACGTGCCGAGGGGTTCGAGGAGATAGCCGAGTGGTTCGAGACCCTCGCCCGGGCCGAGAAGAGCCACGCCGGCCGCTTCACTGAGGGACTCACCTCGGTCGCCTGACGACCGAGGTCGCCCGCCGCCGGTCCCCGGGGAATCCCACGGGGTTCCGGCCGACGGCCGG
>DATCCR010000034.1:0-11286 GCA_036511155.1 Acidimicrobiales bacterium | reverse complement strand
CCCGCCACCACGTGCTGCGGGCCGGTGAGTTGGCCCCGGACGACCTCACCATCTGGCGGGCCGGTATGCCGCTGATGGGCGAGGACCCGTTCGGCGAGGACTTCCTCGTCCGCTACGACGGCTGGAAGCAGCGTGGGAGTCCCGCCCACTCGATGCCGTCGGCTCGCCCCGCCGACGTGTCCCCTTGAACGACCCGACCCGGTTCGTCTGGGCGTGGCCGCAGTGCGGGACCCGGGAGGCGAGTCCTGCGGAACGGTCCACGTCGTGCGCATTCGTACCTTGCAGACCAGTTCCTGGATCCTGACGGCACGGCGCCCCGCGCCGGCGGGCCGAAGTGCCGGGCTGCAGGTCGCGCAGCCGTCGCGTCGGCCGGGCTCAGCGGAGGCGCCACTCCAGACGCTGACCGGAGGCGAACCGCTCCTGGCCCTCGGCCAGCGCCTCGTCGCTGTTTCCCAGGCCGACGAAGGCGTATCCCAGGGCGAGCGCCTGGCCGCGACCCATGTCCCGGCCGGCCCACAGTGCCCGCAGAGACCCCTGGACGGCGAGAGGCGGTGAGTCGGCGATCGCCCGGGCGGCCCAGTCGGCCTTGGCCCGCAGGTCCTCGACGTCGGTGACCAGCTCGGACACCAGCCCGATCTGATGGGCCCGCTGGGCGCTCAGGCGCTCACTGGCGCCGAGCAGGGTGAGGCGGGCCAACTCCCCGAAGGGCATCCGACCGGTCATCTGGAGTGGCTCGAAGGCGGCCGCCATGCCGTAGGTGACGTGCGGGTCGAAGAAGGTGGCCTGCTCGGTGGCGATGACGAAGTCGACTTCTCCCAGCAGGTAGAAGGCGCCTCCGCAGGCCATGCCGTTGACCGCCCCGATGACCGGCTTCCACAGGTCGCACGTCTTCGGGCCGAGGTCCTGGCCCGGGTCGTCGAACATGAAGGGGGTCTCGCCGGCGCCGACGTGCACGGCCTCGCCGTCCTCACCGACCGTGGCGTCGCCGGTGGCGTCGCCGAGCGCCTCGTTGCGGTCGATGCCGGTGCAGAACGCCTTGTCGCCGGCGCCGGTCAGCACCACCACCCGGACGTCGTCGTGGCGCCGCAGGGCCCGCCACAGCGTCCGGAGTTCCCGTTGCATCACCGCGTTGAAGGCGTTGTAGACCTCGGGCCGGTTCAGGGTGACCCAGGCGACGCCTTCGTCTTCCTCGTAGCCGAGGGTCTCGAAGGAGGGGATGGTGGCCATGGGCGGGTCTCCGTTCTCGCTCGGCGAGCACCGGGCCGGGGCCCGGGCTTGCGCGGTAGCGTGCGCAGCGGGCACCCTAGCGCCCACCCGGTGGGGCACGCGAGTGCCGGCACGCCGGGCGACGATCGACGACAAGGGGGAGCCCCAGGTGGCAGACGACATCCTCAGCACCATCATCGGCACACCGACCGGCACGACGGTGGTCACCGTAGAGCGGGGCCAGCTGGCCCTGTTCGCCGGCGCGGTGAAGGACGACAACCCCGTGTACCGGGACCCGCGTGCGGCGGCCGAGGCCGGCCTGGCGGGCATCCCCGCCCCGCCCACCTACCCGTTCGTGATGGGCAATTTCGGGGCCTACCCCGAGCTCCAGACCGAGGACGCCCCGAAGGGCAACCCGATGGGCGCCGTGCTCGGGCCGCTCATGGCCAAGGGCGGCCTCATCCTCCACGGCGAGCAGGAGTTCACCTACCACCGCCCCGTGTTCGCCGGCGACGTGCTCGAGGGCAAGGGCCTGGTGGTCGACGCCTACCAGAAGGAGTCGAAGGGCAAGACCATGACGTTCGTAGTGGTCGAGACGGCGTGGAGCGACACCGCCACCGGCGAGCCGGTCTGCACGTCCCGGATGAACATCATCCACCGCATCTGATGGCCGCCAGTGAGTCCGGGGGTGCAGCCGCACCTGTCGAGGATGCCGTCCTACGGCGTATCGAGGACGGGGTGGCCTGGATCACCCTCAACCGGCCCGAAGCGGGCAACGCCATCACCGCGGCCATGCGGGACCAGGTCGTGGTCTGGCTGGAGGAGGCCTCGGCCGACCTCGCCGTGCGCGTCGTGGTGCTGACCGGCGCGGGGGAGAAGGGCTTCTGCACCGGCGCCGACCTGCGCTCCCAGGGCCCGGCCCCGGCCCGGCCCGAAGGAGCACCCGACCGGGCCGTCGGCGACGCCGCCCGGCTCATCCGCACCGGGTGGCAGCGGCTGGTCAGTGCCGTCCTCGACTGCGAGAAGCCGGTCATCGCCGCCGTCAACGCCACTGCGGCGGGCGGCGGGATGCACCTGGCCCTCGCGTGTGACCTGGTGCTGGCCGCCGAGGAGGCCAAGTTCATCGAGGTCTTCATCCGGCGGGGGATCGCACCAGATGCCGGCGGTGCCTACCTGCTGGCGCGGCTCATCGGGCCCCAGAAGGCCAAGGAGCTCTTCTTCTTCGGCGATGACGTCCCGGCCAGCGAGGCCGAGCGCATGGGGCTGGTCAACAAGGTCGTCCCCCGGGCCGAGCTCATGGACGAGGTGGGTGCCTGGGCGACCCGGCTGGCCGCGGCGCCCACGAAGGCCATCGGCGTGGCGAAGTACCTGACCAACCGGGCCCTCGACACCGACCGGGCTACGGCCCTGTGGGACGAGGCCGTGGGCCAGGAGCTGGTGACCGGCACCGATGACTGTCGCGAGGGGCTGACCGCCTTCGCCGAGCGCCGTCCGCCGGTCTTCCGGGGCTGGTAGGAGGGGCGGACCGGTGCCGCCCGCACTCCCGACCACGCCTAGAACGGGTTCTCGTTTCCGGGCCCGAGATGGTAGAACGTCCCCGTGCACATGATCGGTGAGTCCGCGCTCCTGTCCGCCACCAAGTACGCCGAGTGGATGGCCGTGCTGCGGATCGGCCTCGGCCTGTGGTGGATCAAGAGCTTCGCCCACAAGGACCTCGGCGGCTGGCTGAAGCGGGGCTCCGGCATCGAGTGGGGCGGCTCCGTCGCCGAGAAGCACAAGTGGGGCTTCGTGAAGACCGGCTTCGACAAGGTGGTCCGCCCCCATCCGATCCCGATGGCCTACATCGTGGTCTTCTCGGAGCTGGCCCTCGGCCTCGGCCTGGTGCTCGGCTTCCTGACGCCGATCGCCCTGGTGGCAGGCATCCTCCTCAACCTCCTCTACTTCGTGCTGATGATCCACGACTGGGCCGAGCAGGGCCAGAACCTGATGATGATCCTGGCCGCCGTCGTGGCCCTGTTCGCGCACTCGTGGGCCGTGTGGTCGATCGACCATCTGCTCCACCTCTTCGGGGCCTGATCCGATGGCCATCGGCATCCAGGACGAGCACGAGGATCTACGCGTTGCGGTCCAGGGCTGGGCCGAGGCCCGGGGCGTGGCCGCCGTGATGCGCGAGGCCCTCGACGCCGACACCGACGCCCTCCCGCCCTACTGGGGCGACCTGGCCGCCCAAGGTCTGTTGGCCATCCACCTCGACGAGGAGCTCGGGGGACAGGGCGCCGGCGTGATCGAGCTGGCCGTCGTGGCCGAGGAGTTGGGCCGGGCTGCCGCCGTCGGGCCCTGGGACACCACGGCGATCGTGGCCGGCGTGATCGCAGCCTCGGGGGGCGCCGGGTTGGCCAAGTCGCTCCTGCCCGGCTTGGCCGATGGCAGCCTGACCGCTTCGCTCGCCGTGCCGACGGCCGCGCCGGACGGTTCGCCCGTTGCCCGGACAGGCCTTACCGCCGGGCCCGGCCCCGATGGCGCGCTGGTCGTGACCGGGGTCCTGCGGCCCCTGGTTCATGGAGCGGTCGTCTCCCACGTCCTCGCCCCGGTGGCCACCGCGGAGGGGATCCGGTGGGTCGTCCTCGAGCGGGCTGACGCCGCCAAGGTGGTCGAGCTGCCGAGCTTCGACCTGTCCCGGCCAACCGCCTCGTGGACACTGGAAGGGGCGACGGTGGACGCCGAGCGCGTGCTCGACGCCTCGACCGGTGCCGTGCGGGACCTCGCACTCGTGGTTCTGTCGGCCGAGGCGGTCGGCGGCGCCCGCTGGTGCCTCGACGCGGCGGCCGAGCACGCCCGCACCCGGGAGCAGTTCGGACGGCCCATCGGCCAGTTCCAGGGCGTCAAGCACCGGCTGGCCAACATGCTCGTCACCGTCGAGCAGGGCGTGGCCGCCACGTGGGACGCCGCCATGGTCCTTGAGGCCGAGGGTGGCTCGACGTCGGGCGAGGAGACGGACCAGGGGAGCCTGGCCGTCCAGCTCGCCGCCGCCCTGGCCCTCGATGGGTACGTGGAGTCGGCCAAGGGGGCCATCCAGGTACTCGGGGGCATGGGCTTCACCTGGGAGCACGACGCCCACGTCCACTTGCGCCGGGCCACCACGCTGCGCCAGTTGGTGGGCGGCACCGCGCCGCTGCGGGCCGAGTCGGCCCGCCTGGCCCTGGCCGGTTGGCGTCGTCGCCTGTCCATCGACCTGCCCCCCGAAGCCGAGGCGCTGCGGGCCGAGATCGACGCACTGGTCGCCTCCATCGTCGCCGTCAAGGACCCGGCCGACCGGCAGGTGGCGCTGGCCGACAACGGACTGCTGGCCCCCCATTGGCCGAGCCCGTGGGGCCGGGACGCCGGGGCCGTCGAGCAACTGGTCATCGACCAGGCGTGCGCCGAGGCCGGCCTCAAGCGGCCCAACCTGGCCGTGGCCGCCTGGGCGCTGCCCACGATCATGGCCCACGGCACCACCGAGCAGACCGAGCGGTTCGTCGGCCCGACCCTGCGCGGCGAGATCATCTGGTGCCAGCTCTTCAGCGAGCCCGGGGCCGGCTCGGACCTGGCCGGGCTGACCACGCGGGCCACCAGGGTCGACGGTGGGTGGTCGCTCACCGGTCAGAAGGTGTGGACGTCGGTGGCGGCCCGGGCCCATTGGGGCATCTGCCTGGCCCGCACGGACCCCGACGTGCCCAAGCACCAGGGCATCACGTACTTCCTGGTCGACATGCACTCGCCGGGCATCGACATCCGGCCCCTCCGGGAGATCACCGGCGCCGCCCTGTTCAACGAGGTCTTCTTCGACGACTGCTTCGTGCCCGACGAGTGCGTGGTGGGGGAGATCGACGGCGGGTGGAAGCTGGCCCGCACCACGCTGGCCAACGAGCGGGTGTCGCTGTCGTCGGACTCGGCCTTCGGCGGTGCCCTCGAGGCGGTGCTCGACCGGGTGGCGGCCCACCCCGACCTCCAGGACCCCGTCACCCTCGACCGCCTGGGCCACCTGTTGGCCGAGGCCCAGTCGCTGGCGCAGCTGGGCATGCGGGCCACCCTGCGGTCGGTCGGCGGGCTCCAGCCCGGGTCGGAGTCGAGCGTGCGCAAGCTGCTCGGCGCCGAGTTCGACCAGCGGGTCCACGAGTTCGGACTCGACATCTGCGGTCCCGAGGGAGCCGTCACCGAGGGCGCCGCCGCCGTCTCGGCGTACATGGTCCTGCAGTCCAAGTGCATGACGATCGCCGGCGGGACGAGCGAGGTCCAGCGCAACGTGATCGGGGAGCGCCTGCTCGGCCTACCTCGGGACCCGGAGCCCGGCCGGTGACCGACCGGGCACCAGGGCCAGGGGCCGCGCCGAGCCCGGACGGCCCGGGGCACGCGATCCGAGCGGGGACCGCGCACCGGGGCCCGTCCCGGACGGTGCGCACGTCGACCTGCCGTGGCACGGCCTGGCGGGGCAGTGGGAGACTGGCGGACCACGACCGGGGTAGCCGGTGGTGGCCGCACGAGGCCGACTGGCGGCCGCACGAGGAAGGATCCGGACATGGCTGACGCCACGCTGTACTTCGAGGATGTCGCCGAGGGCGACGAAGCCCCCGAGCTGACCCATGTGCTGACACGTACCGACCTGGTGGCCTACGCCGGGGCGTCGGGTGACTTCAACCCGATGCACCACGACGAAGTCAAGGCCACGGCCGCCGGCCAGCCCAGTGTGTTCGGCCACGGCATGTTCTCGATGGGACTGCTGGGGACCGCCATCACCGACTACGTAGGGGCAGGCAACGTCAAGCGGTTCACCGTGCGGTTCGCCCGCCAGACCTGGCCCGACGAGGAGCTGCACTCCAAGATCGTGGTGACGGCCAAGCGCACGGAAGGGGACGCCAACCTCATCGACCTCGACGTCCGGCTGCACAACGCGGCGGGCGAGGAGAAGGTGGTCGGCGAGGCCACCGCCGAGGTCCCCACCCGGGCCTGACCCCGTCGGCGCACCACCCCGGTGCGTCCCACGACCGCTTGCCGGCGACGGGTACAGTCGAATCGCCGGTCGGGTGGGTTCGCTGCACGTCACCCGGTCGGGTGAGGTGGGTGACGAGCGGCGTGAGCACCAGGGGAGGGCTGTGGAGCGTCGACGGCGGCAGAGCCACCGGGCATCCCGCGTCACCCCGGTACGGGTGGCGGCCACCGCCCTGTTCCTCGCCGGCTCGACCGTCCTCGCCGGGTGCGGCAATGTCACCGTCCTGACCGTCTCCCATGCCGGGGACACCGACGGGGTGACGGCGAAGTCGATCCGGGTGGGCGCCCTCGGCTCGTTCAGCGGGTTCGCCGCCTCGTCGTTCGCCCCGGTCGCCACGGGGGCCGCCGTCTACTTCGACCAGCTCAACGCTTCGGGGGGCGTCTACGGCCGCAAGATCATCTTCTCGCCCGTCGTCGACGACGGGACCTCGCCATCGGGCAACACCGCCGGCGCCCAGCGGCTGGTCCAGAGCAAGGTCTTCGCCGTGGTCGGCGTGGGGACGCCGTTCTTCACCGGATCGTCGATCCTGCGGTCCCAGGCCGTCCCGACCTTCGGGATCCAGGAGAACAGCAACGAGCAGTGGTCGGGCCCGGCCATGTTCGGGGCCGGCGGCTCGTACATCGCCCAGACGCTCCCGATGCCCCAGGTGGCCTACGTCGCCCAGCAGACCCACTCCCACGCCGCCGCCGTGCTGGCCTACAACGTGGCCCAGTCGTCGGGCGGGTGCATGGCCGTCGTGAAGGGTCTGGCCCGCTACCACGTCAAGACGCCGGTCATCGACTTCTCCATCCCGTACGGGGCGGCCACCCTGGATGCCGACGTCACCCGCATGCAGCAGAACCATGTCGACTTCGTGGCCACCTGCATGGACTCGACGGGCAACATCAAGATGTCCCAGACCCTCCAGCAGCACGGGATGGGCTCGACGACCCAGTACTGGCTGGATGGGTACGACACGAAGATCCTGCACAACAACGCCTCGGCCTACGAAGGGGCGTACTTCCTGCTCCAGCAGACACCGTTCGAGATGACCGGATTGCGCCATGGCGTCTACCCCGGGATCGACGCCTTCAACGCCGCCCTGGCCCGCTACGCGCCGGGCACGCCGGCGTCGGGCACGGCGCTCGCCGGCTGGGTGAGCGCGGACCTGTTCACTCAGGGGCTCCGGGCGATCGGCAACGATGTGACCCGCACCGCCTTGGCCCGGGCCATCAACCGGCTGACCGCCTACACGGCCGACGGGGCCTACCCACCAGTCGACTGGAGGATCGCCCATACGGGGGTCAACGACCTCGACTGCACGGCCTACGTGCGGGCCCACGGCGACCACTTCGTGCCCGTCTTCACCACGCCGGTCAGCGTCTACTCCTGCTACGACCAGACAGGTAAGGCGCACCTCCCGACCCGGACGGTCACCACTCTGCCGCTCCAGCCGGGGGTGCCGGGCAAGTGACCCAGTTCCTCAATTATGCGGTGCCCGGCGTCCCCTTCGGCTGCGTCTTCGCCCTCATGTCCGTGGGCCTGGTGCTGACCTACAAGGCCTCGGGCGTGTTCAACCTGGCCTTCGGTGCCCAGGCCTTCGTCTCGGCCCTGGCCTACGTGTCCCTCGTCCAGGATGGCTGGCCGCGGTGGGCGGCCACCGTGATCGCCGTGGCGCTCATCGGACCCTTCGTCGGCATCATCCTCGACCGGCTCCTCTTCCGCCGGATCCGGACCGCCTCGCCGCTGGTCAAACTGGTCCCCTCCCTCGGGCTGCTGGTGGCCCTGCCCCAGGTGGCCCTCATCATCGCCGGGACCACGCCGACCATTCCGCCGCCGGCCATCGTGGGAGACGCCCAGCGGGTCTACCTCCACCTCGGCTCGGTGCCGCTGAGCGGCCTCGAACTGTCGATCACGGCGTCGACGGTCATCGTGGTGGCGGGCCTGGTCGTCCTGTTCCAGTTCACCCCGGTGGGCCTCGAGATGCGGGCCGTGGTCGAGAGCCCCAGAATGACCGAACTGGCCGGCGTCAACGCCGGTCGGGTGAGCGCCTTCGCCTGGATCCTGTCGAGCATGATGGCCGCCCTGGCCGGGGTGCTGCTGGCGCCGCTCTACTCGCAGCTCGACCCCCAGAACTTCACGGTGCTGCTGGTGTGGGGCGTGGCCGGAGCGGTCATCGGGCGGTTCGCCAGCCTCCCGCTGGCCCTCCTCGGCGGCCTGGCCCTCGGTGTGGCCCAGCAGGTGATCGCCGGGTACATGCCGGCCGGGGTGATCGCCAACGGTCTCCGGCCGTCCCTGCCCTTCGTGGTGCTGCTGGTCTTCCTGCCTCTCGCCCGCCAGCGCCAGCTCGACGACCCGCTGTCGGGGTGCGACCCACCGTCGTCGGCCGTCGAGCAGGGCACCGTCGGCTACCGCTCGGCCAGCACGGTGGCCGCCTCGGAGGGGACGGTCCACTCCGTCGGGGTGTGGCACCAGCGCCTGGAGGCCGTGCCCGGCGGGCGTATGGCCGGCGTGCTCACCCGTCGTCCCACCGCCACCTTCTCGTGGGTGGTGGCCGGCGTCACCGTGTTGTCGGCCCTGACCTGGGTACCCCCGGACTGGCTGCTGACCATGAACCAGGGGGTGGCCTTCGCCGTCATCTTCCTGTCGCTCACCCTGCTCACCGGGATGACCGGACAGATCTCGTTGTGTCAGGCCACGTTCGCCGGGCTCGGTGGCTTCATGGCCGGGCAGCTGGCCAACCATTTCGGTCTACCCATCGTGCTCGGAATGGTGGCCGGCGGGATGCTGGCCGCCGTGCTCGGGGTGCTGGTCGCCCTCCCCACCCTCCGGCTGGCCGGGCTGCCCCTGGCGCTGGCCACCCTGGCCTTCGCCCTGCTGGCCGACAACATCCTGTTCCCCAACGCGTGGATCGGGAACGGCGCCAGCGGCGTCACCCTGCCCCGGCCGTCGGCCGGCCCGGTCAGTTTCGCCTCGGCCAAGCCGTTCTTCCTCCTGTCGCTGGTGGTGCTGGCCGTGGCCGCCGGCGTCGTGAAGCTGGTCGGCGACGGGACCATGGGCCGCTACCTGTCGGCCGTGCGGGGGAGCGAGCTGGCGGCCAACTCGGTGGGGATCGACGTCTACCGGCTGCGGGTCCTGGTGTTCGCCCTGTCGGCCGCCCTGGCTGGAGTGGGGGGCGCGCTGTTCGGGTCTCTGGAAGGCTCGCTGTCGGCCAACGACTTCGGCTACCAGATCTCGGCCGTGCTCCTGGTGGTGGTGGCGATCGTCGGCCTCGGGTCGATCACCGGGGCGGTGGTGGCCGGCGTCGTCTACACCACCCTCCAGGTGGCCGTGACGTCGCTGCCGACCCGGTTCGCCGGCCTGGTGGCGGTCCTGTTCGGCCTGGCCACCCTCAGCTACACCCGGCACCCCGAGGGCTTCCTCGACGTGCTGAGCGGCAAGGCCCAGGGGCTCATCGCCGACCGGCGGTCGCGGCGCCTGGGGGGCGGATCATCGGGCACGGCGGCGCCGCCGAGCGCGGCGGGGGAGCGGTCGTCGACGGAGCCCAGCCCGGTGGTCGGCGGCCCGGTCTCCGGGGGCGCGTCATGAGTTCGCCCGGAGGGTCGGGGGCGACGGGCGGGACGGAGCTGTTGGTGGCCCGGGGGATCACCAAGCAGTACGGGGGCATCGTGGCCCTCGACCACGTCGACATGGACGTCGGCGCCGGCGAGGCGGTCGGCGTGATCGGACCCAACGGGGCCGGCAAGACCACGCTGTTCAACTGCCTGTTCGGCCTGGAGGACCCCGACGAGGGCACGGTCGTCTTCGACGGCCGACGCATCGACCGGCTCCCGGTGTGGAAGCGGAGCCGGATGGGCATCGGGCGCACGTTCCAGCGCATGGAGCTGTTCGAGGGGATGACGGTCGCCGACCACCTGCTCGTCGCCGAGCAGGCGGCGAGCGGCACCGTCCGGATCTGGCGGGACTTCCTCCACCGGGGTGGACCCACCCCGGTGGAGCTCCACCACGTCGAGGAGGTCCTCAAGCTGCTCGGCATCGCCGATCTGGCCGGCCGGCCGGTCGGCACCCTCGACCTCGGCCATGCTCGACTCGTCGAGCTGGGCCGAGCCATGATGGGCGCCCCCCGGCTGCTGATGTTGGACGAGCCGTCGTCGGGCTTGGACGCCGACGACACCGCCCGGCTGTCCCGCATCCTCGGCGAGACGCGGCGCTCGACCGGCGTGGCCGTCGTGCTGGTCGAGCACGACCTGGCCCTGGTGGAGTCGGCCGTCGACCGGCTGGTGGTGCTGAACTTCGGCGAGGTCCTGGCCACGGGAAGGGTGGACGAGGTCCTGGCCGAGCCCGAGGTGCGGCGGGCCTACCTCGGGAGCACGACGTGACGGTTGGACCGGGCGGCACAGGTGACCCGGGCGCCACCGAGTCCGGGCCGCCCCTCGAGCCGGTCCTCGAGTTGCGTGGGGTGGGTGCCGCCTACGGACCCTATGAGGCCCTGTTCGACGTGTCCCTGGCGATCCGGCCGGGGCGGGCCCTCGCGCTCATCGGCGCCAACGGGGCCGGTAAGTCGACCGTGGCCCGGGTGGTGTCCGGCCTGGTGCCGACCACGCGGGGGACCATCCGGTTCGACGGCCGGGACATCACGGGCCGGCCGGCCTACGAGATCGCCCGGATGGGCCTGTCGCAGCTGACCGAGGGGCGCTCGGTGTTCGCGTCGCTCTCCGTGGAGGAGAACCTCACCCTGTCGTTCCGCCGGGCGCTCGGCCGCAGGGGCGTCCCCGACGCCCTTGCCCAGGCCTACGAGGCGTTCCCCCAACTGCGGCAGCGACGCACCCAGTCGGCAGGGACGCTGTCGGGCGGCGAGCAGCGGATGCTGGCGCTGGCCCGTGTGCTGGTGCTCCGCCAGAAGCTCCTGGTGGTCGACGAGTTGTCGTTCGGCCTCGCCCCGGTGGTGGTGGACGAGGTCTACGCCGCGCTCGAGCGGGTGTTGGCCGCCGGGACGTCGCTGCTGCTCATCGAGCAGCACGCCGACCGGGCTCTCGTGCTGGCCGACGACGTGGTCGTGCTCAGCAAGGGGCGGG
>DATCCR010000033.1:0-13329 GCA_036511155.1 Acidimicrobiales bacterium | reverse complement strand
CTCCCGGTACTCCTCGATGACGCCACGCCAGTTCAGGGCCCGGTCGGCGGCGGTCACGCCGCACCCACGATGCGCATCACGCCGCCGATCCGCTCCACGACGTCGAGCCCCCCGAGGTCGGTCAACGTGGCCCGCACATCGCCCTCGCGGGCACGGTGGGTCACGAACACCAGTCGGGCCCCGGTGCCCCCGCCTTCCTGCTCGACGGAGCGGATGGACACCCCGTGGGCGCCGAAGGCCGTGGTGACCGCGCCGAGCACGCCCGGTCGGTCGGCCACGTCGAGGCTGATGTAGAAGCCGGCCACGAGGTCGGCCTCCGGCACCAGGTGCGCGGGCTGGCGGTCGGGGGCGGGGGCGGTGGTGTGGGCAGCCAAGTTCCGCGAGGCGTCGATCAGGTCGCCGACCACGGCGCTGGCCGTGGGCAGCCCACCGGCGCCCTGGCCGTAGAGCATGAGCTCGCCGGCCGCCTCGCCCTCGATGAACACGGCATTGAAGGCGTCGCGCACGCCGGCCAGCGGGTGGGCGGCTGGCACCAGCGCCGGATGGACCCGGACGGACAGGCCCTCGTCGCCCGAGCGCTCCACGATGGCCAGCAGTTTGATCACGTAGCCGGCACGCTTGGCGAAGTCGACGTCATCGGCGCTGATCCCGGTGATCCCCTCGCGCAGCACGGCATCGTCGGACACGTCGTAGCCGAAAGCCACTCCGGCCAGAATTGCCGCCTTGGCCGCCGCGTCGAACCCCTCGACGTCGGCCGTCGGGTCGCGTTCGGCCAGGCCGAGGGCCTGGGCCTCGGCCAGCACCGAGGGGTAGTCGGCCCCCTGCTCACCCATCTTGGTGAGGATGAAGTTGGTGGTTCCGTTGACGATCCCCATGACCCGGTGGATCCGCTCACCGGTGAGCGACTCGCGCAGCGCCCGGACCAGCGGGATGGCACCGGCCACCGCCGCCTCGTACAGCAGGTCCACGCTGCGCTCGCGGGCCAGGGTGCGCAGGGCCACGCCGTCATGCGATGCCAGCAGGGCCTTGTTGGCCGTCACCACGGGGCGGCCGGCGTCGAGGGCGGTGCGCACCAGGGCTCCGGCCGGCTCGAGTCCGCCGATCAGCTCGACCACGATGTCGACGCTCTCGTCGGCGACCAGTGCGGCGGCGTCGGTGGTCAACAGCTCCCGGGGGACGTGGGCGGGGCGGGGAGCATCCAGGTCGTGGACGGCGATGCCGGCGATGACGAGACGGGCGCCCGACTGTACGGCCAGGGCGTCGGCCCGGCTCTGGAGAATGCCGACCAGGGCGCTCCCGACGTTTCCGCAGCCGAGGACCGCTACGCGCAATGTGCGCTCTGTGGAGGGAGCCGAGGTCACCCGGTCACGCTACCGCCTCGGGAACGAGGCACCGGTGCGTCCGGGGGTGCGTTCACGTTCGTCCAGGGGGCACATCCCCGCGCGTGCACCGTCAGACGTCGAGGCGGATGAGGTCGTCGAGCGTCTCGCGGCGGACGACCACCCGGGCCTCGCCGTCGGCCACGAAGACCACGGCCGGGCGGGGGACCTTGTTGTAGTTGGAGGCCATGGAGTGTCCGTAGGCGCCGGTCACCGGGGTGCAGACCACGTCGCCGACGGCCAGGTCGTCGGGCACGAAGCCCTCGGCCACCACCACGTCCCCGGTCTCGCAGTGCTTGCCCACCAGGCGGACGGGCACCGGGCGCTCGGCGTCGGCCTGGCGCGGCAGGAACGCCTCGTAGCCGCTGCCGTAGAGCACGGGGCGGGGGTTGTCGCTCATTCCGCCGTCGACCGACACGTAGGTGCGGTGTCCGGGCACGTCCTTGACGGTGCCGACCCGGTACAGGGTGACCCCGGCGGCGGCCACGATGGACCGACCCGGCTCCGCGGTTACCCGGACGGTGTCGGGGATGCCGGCTCTGCGGCACGCCCGGCGGACCGAGCCGGCCCACTGGGCCATGGGCGGGGCCTCCTCGCCGTTCACGTAGGCCACCCCCAGCCCGCCGCCGACCACCAGCTCAGGAAGTCCGAGCGGGGCGAAGAACTCGGCCAGGACGTCGATGGCCTGAGCGAACGGTTCGAGGGCGAAGACCTGGCTGCCGAGGTGCGCGTGGATGCCGACGAACTCGACGACGCCCGCCGCGTCGAGGACGGCCAGCCGCTCGACGGCGCGTGCGGCGGCGCCCGAGGCCAGGCCGAAGCCGAACTTGGAGTCCTCCTGGCCGGTGCGGACGAATTCGTGGGTGTGGACCTCGACGCCCGGGGTGATCCGGACCAGCACCTTCGGCCGCCACCGCACGGGCGGCTCGGCGTCCTCGGGGCCGCCCTCGAGAGCCGGCGGGTCGGCCACCAGGCGCTCGATCCGGTCGATCTCGTCGAACGAGTCGACCACGATCCGCCCCACCCCCACCGACAGGGCGGCGGCCAGCTCCTCGGTCGACTTGTTGTTGCCGTGGAGCACCAGCCGGTCGGCCGGCACCCCGGCGGTCAGGGCCACGTGCAGCTCGCCCCCGGTGGAGACGTCCAGGCACATCCCCTCTTCGTGGGCCAGGCGGGCCATGGCTACGCAGAGGAAGGCCTTGGTGGCGTAGGCCACCCCGTCGCCCCAGGCCTCGACGGCCTCCCGACAGGCGGACCGGAGGTGGGCCTCGTCGTAGACGAACAGCGGGGTGCCGTGGGCCGCGACCAGGTCGAGGAGATCGCAACCGCCGATGGACAGGCGCCCGTCGTCGGCGATGCGGGCGGTCCGGGGCAGGAGCGAACGGTCGACCGGGCCGGTGGGGACCGGGCTCACATCGCCTCCGGGGCGGACACCCCGAGCAGGCCGAGACCGATGGCCAGGCCGATGCGCGACGCCTCGACCAGCCACAGACGGGCCTGGGCCAGGGCCGGGTCGACGTCGTCGGCCAGGATCGGACAGTCGTGGTAGAAGCCGTGGAAGTTCGAGGCCAGCTTGCGCACCCAGGTGGTCACCTTGGTCGGGGCCCGGTCCACCGCGGCATCGGCCACCACCTCGGGTAGCTCCTCCAGGCAGCGCAGTACCTCGAGCTCGCGGGGGTGGGTGAGCAACGACAGGTCGACCTCGGCCAGAGGAGCCCGCGCCACCCCGCGCTCGGCGGCCTTGCGGCCCACCCCGCCGATCCGGGCGCTGGCCATCTGCACGTAGAACACCGGGTTCTCGGCCGACTGCTCTCGCACGCTGGCCAGGTCGAAGGTGGCGGCCTGGTCGAGCGAGCTCATGAGGCTGAGGATCCGTGTGGCGTCCGGGCCGATGTCGCTGATCACGGTGTCGAGGTCGATGGCGTTGCCCGCCCGCTTGCCCATCTTGACGGTCTCGTCGCCGTCGACGAGGGAGACCATCTGGCCGAGCTTGACCTCGAGGCGGCCGGGGTCGACGCCGAGGGCCTCCACACCGGCCATCAGGCTGGCCACCTGGCCGTGGTGGTCGGCGCCGAACACGTCGATGACCCGGTCGAAGCCACGGACCAGGAACTTGTCGCGGTGGTAGGCGAGGTCGCCGGCCAGGTACGTGGCGTCCCCGTTGGCCTTGCGGAGCACCCGGTCACGCACGTCACCGAGCTGCTCGGACCGGAACCAGGTGGCGCCGTCCTGCTCGTAGACCAGTCCCTTGGCCTCCAGGAGCGCGACGGTCTCGTCGACCGCACCGCTCTCCTCGATGGAGGCCTGGGAGTACCACTCGTCGAAGACGATGCCCACGGACGCGAGCGTGGCCTTGATCTTGTCGAGGATGCGGTCGGCGGCCCACCGTCCGGCGGCCGTGACGTCGTCGGGGCCGTCGTACTCGGCGGCCAGATCGGTCACGTACTGGCCCTGGTACCCGCCCTCGGGCACGTCCGCGCCCTGGGCGCGGGCCAGCAGGCTCATGCCGAGGGTGCGGATCTGCCCGCCGGTGTCGTTGACGTAGTACTCACGGGACACCACGTGGCCGCTGCGGGCCAGCACCCGGGCCAGGGCGTCGCCGTAGCTGCCCCACCAGCCGTTGCCGACGTGGATCGGCCCGGTCGGGTTGGCGGAGATGAACTCGACCTGGACCCGCTCGCCGTGGCCGATGTCGGGGCGGGCGTAGCCGTCCTCGCCCTCGGCCAGCACAGCGGCCATGGCCTCGTGCAGCCAACCGTCGTCGAGGCGGAAGTTGACGAAGCCGGGGCCGGCCAGCTCGACGGAGACCACGTGGGCGGGGAGCGAGCGCTCCAGGACCTCGACCACCGATGTCGCCAGCGCCCGGGGATTGGTGCCGGCCCTCTTGGCCGTGACCATGGCGATGTTGGTCGACCAGTCGCCGTGCTCGCGCCGCGCCGGTCGCTCCAGGTGCACCGTGGACGGGTCGACGACCAGTTCGAGGCCCTGCTCGGCGGCGACCCTGGCGACAGCACCGGCTACCGCATCGGCCAGGCGGTCACGGATGGGCCGGTGGTCGGTGGTGGTCACCGTGGCGGCGTGCTTACGTTGCGCGGACATCGTGACGTGAGGATACGCGGTCCCGGCCCGCCCCAAGTGAGGGCCGGACTCCGGCGCCCGGCGTTGGCACTAGAGTTGCCTCCTCGGCGGAACGGGTGACCGGCCGCATCGTTCGGGCCCGGCCCACATACGCCCCTGTAGCTCAGCGGATAGAGCGTCGCCCTCCGGAGGCGAAAGCGCAGGTTCGATTCCTGCCAGGGGCACTCGCGGACGTGCCGCCGCTCGGACGGCGCAGACGGGATCAGCCCCAGTCGCCGCCGCCGCCCCAGTCGCCGTCACCACCGTCGAAGCCGCCGCCCCCCATGGCGTCGCCCAGGAGGCTGCCGCCGAGCAGGCCGAGGAGCCCGCCGGCCGCACCGGCGGCCAGCGCCGAGCTGCCGCCTTGGCCACCCATGAGGCCCTGCGTCCAGGAGTGGTGCTCCTCGACCGGGGCCTCGGCCACCGGGGCGGGGGTCGGGTCGGGACCCGGGTCGAAGCCGAGGCGGGTGCGCACGGCACGGGTGGACAGGATCCCCTCGACGGCGATGGAGCGGGCAACCAGCAGCTCGGACACGCTCTCGGACTTGCCGAACTGGACCTGGGCGGTCTCGTAGCGCTCGCCGGCGTCTGCCAGGGCCTGGCGGTTGACCGGGTCACCCCCGTCGTCGAGGGTCGACACGTCACGGCCCAGGCGCTGGAGCAACGAGTCCACATCGGCCTTGGCTGCGGCGAAGCGCTCGTCGGTCTTGTGGCGGTGGAGCATGGTGCACGTCCTCACTGGTCCGGTGCCCCGATCGTACCTGGATCCCCAGGAATCCGGTCCTCGGGCCCGGTCCCGCTCCCAACCCCGGCCCGGCCTGCACCTCCGTCCCACCCTCGGTTCAGGCGGCGACCGCCAGGCCTCCGTCGGCCGGCGACCGGTCGCCCGACAGCAGCTCCGTGACACCGAGGGACACCACGGCCACGGCCAACACGAGGGTCCCCAGGGCGGCCACCACACGGTTGCCGGGGTGCACCGCCACGAAGAAGGCCGCGGCCGCGCACCAGGTCAGCGACCAGTGCGGCGAGCGTCGGGCCACCAGGTCGAGGAGGAGGACCAGGACGCTGGCGGCCAACAGGTAGTAGGGGAACACCACGGACTCGAAGACCAACCGGCTCCCGGTGCAGACCAGGGACAGGGCCACCAGGGTGGTCGGCCGGCCGGCGTGCAGGCCCGGCCGTCGGGCCGCCCAGACGCACACCGCCAAGGCGAACACCACGGGCGCGTCCCGGGCCACCGCCGAGGCCACCGTGCCGTGCACCCCGGCCAGCGACAGCACCGTCTGCCCGGCCGCCGCGCCCCCGGCGCTGAACCCGGTCAGATTCTCGAGGGTGGCCCGGGGGTCGACCACCAGGAACGGGAGGATCCCGGCGCCGAACGCTGCGGCCGCCGCCCCTGCCAGTGTCAGGCGGGACCGCCGGTCAGGAGCGGCCACCAGGGCCGGCAGGAGGAGAAGGACGGCGAACTGCTTGGTCAGGACGGCCGCGCCGAAGAGGACGCCGGCCAGCAGCCACCGGCGCTGCAACGCCTGGGCCAGAGCGGCCAGCGCCAGGCCGAGGCTGACCACGTCCTGGGGGTGGTAGAGCTGCACGATGGCGCTGCTGGCCGCCGGCAGGAAGGCCAGGAATGCCAGCAGGCCGGCCTGGCGGGCGAGCGTGTCGGCCCGGGCCGCCCGCAGCAGGGCCAGGGCGCCCACGGCCAGTGCCAGCCACGAGGCCACGCCCAGCAGACCCTGGGCCCGATACCAGGGCGGCAGGGTGCCGGATGCGAGTGCGACCGGCGGATCGCACTCGACCACGCCGGCCGGCGGCGACCCCACAGACGGATGGCCGACCGCCGGCGGACGGAGCCGGGCGTTCGGGGTGCACCAGTTCGGCGATCCCACAGCCGAGGGGAAGGCGGCCACGAACGGGGCGGCGAGCAACGGGAAGCCCGGCGGGTTGGGCAGCGACGCCGCCGAGGCGGCCGCATGCAGGTCGCCGTCGGCCAGGGCCGTGGTGACGGCGGTCAGGGGCACGGTGTCCCCACCGGACGGCGGTCCGTGGCGCACGGCCACGATGCCGACGTAGCAGGCGGCAGCGGCCGCCAGCAGCACCAGCGTGACGATCAGCCGAGGTCGGTCGGCACGAGGCGCGGCGGCGCCATCGCTTGGACCCGGGCCGTCGTCGTCCGTCCGCTCCGGGGTCTCCCCCATCGCCCTCCTCCGCGCCTCGGGTCCGACGGGTCACCCTACCGGTGGCGGGGACGCCCGGGCGGGGGCATGTGCCAAGCTTTCCGGCGAGGAGGCGCCGTGCACACCACCATTGACCGCTGCCGGTGCCGCCACGCGCCGACTGTGACCACCGCTGCCGCCCCCCGGGCAGTGGCCGACCGATGACGGAGACCGACGAGCTCGACGCCGCCCCACCGACGGTCGCCGATCCCTCCACCAGGGCGCCGGCGTCGCCGCCGATGGTGGCCGGCCTGTCCGCCGTGGTCGTCGGAGTCCTGGCCGGCGCCCTCTACCTGCAGGGCACCTTCTACCCGGTGGACGCCTTCGGAATGTCGGTGCTGGCCCTGGGACTGGTCGCCGCCGGCGTGTCGTGGAACCGCGACCGGCACGGCCTGTCGGTGGCCGTGGCCCTCGGCGGCCTGGCCGCCTGGTGGTTCGCCCGGGCGGTGTCCGAGCACACCCCGGGCGCCTTCTTTCCGTTCGGGGCGTCCGTCCTCGCCTTCCTGGCAGCCTTCCTGGTCCTGCGGGCACTGGTCGACCGCGACCGGGCCCGGGTGGCGCAGGCCCTGGTGGCCGTGGGCGCGTTGCTGGCCGGGGCCGGCGTGGCCGGGGTGCTCGGGCGGTGGGCGTCGCTGGCCCAGCACGTGGGAGGCACCTGGCGGGCGTCGACGACCCTGACGTACCCGGCTGCGACCGCTGTGGTGTGCGTCCTGGCCGTCCTCCTGTCCCTCGCCTGCGACCTGCGCTCCCCTCTGGTCCGCCTCGCCGCCGGCACCGCGGTGGCCGGGCTGCTCGCCACCCAGAGCCACTGGGAACTGGTCGCCCTGGCCGCCGGCGCCCTGGTCGTGCCCCGCCAGCGGTGGGCCGACGCCCTCTGGCCACTCCTCTGCGGTGCCGTAGCGGGGACGACCGTGGTCACCTCGTCGTCCGGATCGACGGCGGGCATCGTGGCGTGGGCGGTGACCCTCGGCGCACTGACCGCGTCGGTGGCCCCGGTCCGCCTGCCCGATGCCCGGTGGGCCCGCAACGCGGCCGGCGCCGCCGTGGTGGTGCTTGCCGCCGGTACGGCGGTGGCCGTGCTCAACCTTCCGGCCACAGGGCCGCACCAGCCGGCGGGGCAGAGCCAGACGGTGGCCTGGTCGTCCTCGGTCGACACGTGGCGGTCGTCGGCCGTGACCGGGAACGGGCCACCCCGCATCCACACCACCGGCGGGGCGGTCGGGACCTACCCCGGCCTGGTACCCGACACGTACCTGGCGGCCGGGGCCGACGGCGGGGTGGTCGCCGCCGTCCTGCTCCTTGCGTCCGGTGCCGTCGTGGCCGCCTCGATCCGCAGGCGCGACCGGCTGACCTCATGCGCGGCTGCGGCCACCGTGGCGTTCGCCGTGGCCGGGTGTGTGGACTTCGCCTGGCAACTGCCGGCCGTCGCCCTGCTCGGCGGCTGCGTCGCCGGCCTGGCCGCCGTGCCGGTCGCCCGGAGGGTGCCCCGACCCGAAGCAGATCACGCCGGGGACACCACAGCCGATCCTGCTCACGGCGGGGCGGTCGGGACCACCGGGTCGGTCGCCCCGCACCACGGCACTCGGGCCCAGGTGCTGGCAGCTGTGGCGTGGATGCTGGTCGTGGTCGCCGTGGTGGCCACCCAAGGGCTGGTCGGGAACTCCCGGGCCGCGGGCGGGACGGCCCGGGCCGCCCTGACCGAGCCCCCGCACCTCCTCGACACGTCAGCCCCGGGGCGCCAGATCCTGACGGGCCCGGACCCGACCGACCCGATCATGCTCGACGTCGAGGGGCGCTACTTCCTCTACACGAGTGAGGGGACGAGCACGCTGAACGTCCCGCTCCGGACCGGCCCCCGACCGGGCAAGTGGAGCGCACCGACCGACGCGCTACCGGTGCTCCCGGCCTGGGCCCAGGGCGGGCGCACGTGGGCACCCGACGTCCACCGGGTGTCCGGGGGCTGGGCCCTGTACTTCACCGCCCTGGTCCGGGGCATCGACCCCCCGACGCACTGCATCGGCGCGGCCTACTCCCGGAGCCCGTCGGGTCCCTTCGTGGCCACCAGAGCGCCGTTCATCTGCCAGCTGGACCACCGGGGCACCATCGACGCACGGGTGATCGACACACCGGGCGGCCACCTGGCCATCCTCTTCAAGTCCGAGGACAACGCCAACCCGTCGGTGCCCGGCCCCGACCAGGACGGCCCCACCGGGATCTACGCCCAGCACCTGAGCGCCGACGGCCGGACCCTGCTCGGGCAGCCCACCAAGATCCTCGGGCCGTCCGAGGCGTGGGAGGGGACCATCGTGGAGGCTCCCGACATGATCCAGGCCTGGGGCACCTGGTGGCTCTTCTTCAGCGGGAACTGGTACTCCTCGCCGTCCTACGGGATCGGCGTGGCCGCCTGTCAGAGCCCGTTCGGGCCATGCATCGACCCGAACCCCGCCCCGTTCCTCGGCTCCAATCCACAGGGTCCCGGCCCCGGCGAGGCCTCGCTCTTCGACGACGCCGGAGCCGTCTCACTCCTCTACAACCCGTTCCACGCCAACGACCCGGGCCCGGTGATCCCCCGGCCGGTGGTCATGGCCCGCCTCGGGTTCACCGCCCAGGGCCCCTACCTGGCCAAAGGCTGACGGAGCCAGGGCCCCGACCTGGGACGCAACCCCTGGTGCACCGGTCCGGGCACCGGACGGCCACCTTGGGTAGCGTCTGCCGGCAGGCGGGGGCAGCGGCGCCCGCCCCGAACGGGGGACGACCCATGGCTCGCTGGTTCAAGCAGTTCCGATTGGTGATGATCGCGGTGGCGGGCTTCGTGCTCCTGGTCACCGTCCTCCCCCAGGTGGCCTCGGGCATCGGCCTCGGCAGTCTGGCCAACCGGCTCGACGCCACAACCACCTGCTCCGGCAGCTCGGGCTCCAGCGGCAGCTCGGGATCGTCGGACAGCTCGTGCTGCTCCGGCAGCTCGGGGTCATCGGGCAGCTCGGGATCGTCCGACAGCTCCGGCTCCAGCGGGTGCAACTCCGGCCCGGGCACCGTCTCGGGCGGGGTGTCGGTGACCGGCGCGCCGGCGGGCTTCTACCCGGGCATCCTCGGTGGCCTGGCCTGCCCGTACGTCTCGGCCAACCAGCCGCTCTGCACCTACCCGCAGTTCAGCTTCGCCAACTACGGCAGCTTCTCGCTGTCGCTCGACCCGGGCACCTGGGTCGTCTACGGCTTCTACGAGACCAACTACTTCTCGGGGGTGTTCCTGGGCGCACCCCATGTGGAGACCGTCGGTTCGGGTGACAATCTCACGCTCTTCGCGACGGTCCCCTATGCCAAGCCGGCATCCGTCAACGTGACCGTCGGCGTGACGGGGCTGCCCGCCGGCATCACCGTGACCGCATCGTCGGTCGTCCTGTGCCCGGCGGGGGTCCCCTACGACGGGGTCGTCCTCTCGAACAACTGCGTCCAGGGCAACTCGGGCAACTACCCGCCGTCGCCCACGCCCGGTGTCTTCACCATCTCCAACCTGCCGGCCGGACAGTGGACCGCCTACCCGGGCTACTGCACCCTGTATGGATGCGCGGTGAACCCCAAGGTCTCCAAGTCGGTCACCACCGTCGCCGGCCGGACGGCGCGGGTCCACCTGACGACGCCCTACCTCGTGCCCCCGAACGGGCAGCTGACCACCACCGTGTCGGTCAGCGGCGCTCCGGCCGGGTTCAACGACACCGTCGGCTTCATCGCCTGCCAGACCAGCTCGTACTTCTCCACCTGTTACAGCGGGGGCGGAACCGGCGGACCGGACTCGGTGATCCTCGGTGACGGGATCTGGACGGTCAGCGGCTTCTACGCCGTCTCCCCCTTCGGCAACTACGTGACGGGGCCGGCGCAGAACATCCTGATCCAGGGCGGCCAGACCACCAGCCTCGCACTCGACGTCCCCTACCAGGTGCTCGGTGCCGCCTCCGGGACGATCAAGATCTCGGGGATCCCGGCCAACGTGCACCCGACGAGCTACTCGATCTCGGCATGCCCCGTGGGTGGCGGCAACCCGCTCAACTTCTTCTCGTGCGTCTATGAGTACTCGAGCACGGGCAACTACTCCTACGGAGCGGCCGACACCAAGCGCCTGGGCAGGAGCGCCCACCGGGGCACGCTGCCCAAGGCGGCCGGCGTCAAGATCAACACTTTCGACCTCACCACGCTCACCCCCGGGCTGTGGGACATCCAGGTGAGTTACCAGACGCCGTTCGGGTACTTCTCACCGCAGAACGACACCATCGTGAACGTGGCCGCCAGCAAGACCACGACGACGAAGGTGAAGGTCCCCTACGAGGTCCCGACGTTCGGCATCGTGAAGGGCAAGCTGGCGGTCGTGAACCTGGCCGGGCCGACGAGCACCACGGTCCGGGCCTGCAGCTCCGACCCGTCGGCGGGGACCTGCACCAACGAGGTCGATGCGTACCTGTACGGTGCCGGCCCCTACCAGCTCCAGCTGGCTCCCGGCACCTGGTGGGTCCAGGGTGTCGCCTACAGCTACGGCGGGCCGACCGTCCAGACGATCGTGACGACGCCCAAGCAGGTCACCGTGACGGACGGGTCGCAGACAAAGGCCAACTTCACCATCACCGGTCCGTAACCGACCGGTGGCCCGCCGGGCGCACCGCCGCGTGACCGCCGGACTCAGCGTCCGGGGCGCGTGGGTCGGTCGGTGAGCCGGGTCCCGTCCCACCACTGCACCGGCTTGTCCGGGTTGTTCGGATTGCCGTACCAGCCGGGCGGGAGCGGTACCGGGACCTCGGGAGTCGGCCGATCCCACTCGGGTCCGTCCTCTCCCGGCGGGATCGGCCCCACCCGTTCGGCGGCGCGCCGCCTCGGCGCCTCCCGACCGACGGGTGTGGTCGCAGTGGTGACGACCTCGGTCGGAGCAGCGGGTGGGGCCAGGGCCTCCGATGCGACGGACCGAGCGGGAACAGACTCCGCCGTCCCGGTCGCAGCGGTCGCCTGACGACGGGTCCGCACCGTCAGGATGAACGAGCCGAGCAGGAGCACGGCGCCGAGCACCATCAGGCCCACACCGATGCGGGCGACCACCGAGAACGCCGCACACCCCCGAGCCGTGACCGAGCTGTGGGTGAGGACGATCAAGTTGGTGGAGCACCCGGCGCTCGACGGGCTGCACAGGGCGTAGGCGAGGGTGCCGATTCCGAGCGAGACCCCACCCCAGGCCGCGCTCCGTACCCGCAGGCGACCCCGTCCCATACCGGGCGAACCTAGTGGACACCCCGTTTGCCACGGGGGTTCGAGGCCGTCGCCGCTACGGAGAGTGGGCGGCGGTCGCGGTGACCCACCAGGATTCGCCGACCAGGACGCATTCCCCGGTCACGCCGGGTGACCGGCCTCGGCGGCCCCGGGGACGGGTCAGCCGGGCAGGCCGGTCTGGCGGACCGTGACGTTGAGGCGGCCGGGCAGGTCGCCGACGACCGGGTCACCGGTGCCCGGGACCAGTCGGGGCACGCCGTGGTAGGCCAGCCGGGCCGGGCCGCCGAACACCACGACGTCGCCCGACTCGAGGGGCAGGTCGACCCACGGCCGTCCCCGTCCCTCCGTGTTGGCGAACCGGAAGAGCCCGGTCGTGCCGACGCTGAACGAGACCACCGGCGCCGGCACCACCTCGTCGCCGTCGACGTGCATCCCCATCTTCGCCCCCGGTCCGTACCAGTTGACCAGGGCCACGTCGGGGGTGAATCCGTCGGGATCGTCGGCCACTGTCGGGTCGACGGCGGACGCCTCGGCCACGGCCCGTCGGGCCAGGTCGCCCAACCACGGCGGGAACGGGAGGGCCCGGCCGCCGTCGCCGTCGTCACGGGTCCGCGAGTAGCGGTACGGATACCAGTGCCAGCCGAGTCCGACCATGGCCACCGACATCGGGGACCCGTTGCGCATCCGTGGGGACCGGGGGCCGCCGGATGCCTCGCCCCAGGACCGGCACCGGGCGACCAGGTCGACCCGTGACTCGGTGGCCAGCCAGCCGGGCAGGAGTACCACGCCGGGCACGGGTGCCTCGCTCCGTCGGGGCAGCAGTCGGTCGGCCACCGGATCAGACGGGTGCGGTCGGCTCCTGCTTGGCCAGCCACCGCAGGCGGGCGGCACGGGCGTCCCAGGAGTAGACGACGACGGTCTTGGCCAGCCGGTCGTGGAGGGCGTGGCGGTCCTTGTTGAGCAGGATGCCGATGAACCCGAGGCCGAGGATGAGGAAGCTGAGGGGCAGGGCGATCGTACGGACGACGGCCTGGCGGGGGGTGATCGGGTCGCCATCGGTGGCGACGACCTTGATGCCCAGCAGGGCCATGCCGATGGTCTTTCCCCCGAGCGACCACTGGTAGGCGAAGTAGATGAACTCCCAGATGATGATGGCGATCAGAGCGAGGATCTGGCGGCTGGCCAGGTCGACCTGTTTGCCGGTCACCAGATTGATGGCGAAACCGATCCCGGCCACCCCGACCGTGAAGAGGCCCCACGAGGCGCCGACGTCGGCGGCGAAGGCCGCCAGGCGGGTCACGCCACCGGCGTAGTTCCCCTGGCGCCCGGCATCGAGAGGCGCGGCGGTCACCGGCGGCATGGTCATCCGGCCA
>DATCCR010000032.1:0-9895 GCA_036511155.1 Acidimicrobiales bacterium | reverse complement strand
GCTCGTGCACGTCGATGCGTACCGGGTCAACAGCCGGATCGAGGGGAACAACGGTGCTCATCAGAAATACCCCTCGCGCTTGCGGTCCTCCATGGCGGCCTCGCTGACCCGGTCGTCGGCGCGGGTGGCGCCACGCTCGGTCAGTCTCGAGGCGGCCACCTCGAGGATGATCTCGTCCACGGTGGCGGCGGCCGACTCGACGGCGCCCGTGCAGGTCATGTCGCCCACCGTGCGGTAGCGGACCGTGGCCTCGAACAGCTCCTCGTCGCCCCGGGGGGTGACGTTGGGGCCCTCGGACAGCAGCATGCCGTCACGGCGGAACACGTTGCGGCGGTGGGAGTAGTAGATGGAGGGGAGCTCGAGGCCCTCCTCGCCGATGTACTGCCACACGTCGAGCTCGGTCCAGTCCGAGATCGGGAAGACCCGGATGTGCTCGCCCGCACCGTGGCGGCCGTTGTAGAGCGACCACAGCTCGGGACGCTGGTTCTTCGGGTCCCACTGGCCGAACTCGTCACGGAAGGAGTACACCCGCTCCTTGGCCCGGGCCTTCTCCTCGTCGCGGCGGGCGCCGCCGAACACGGCGTCGAACTTGTACTCGTTGATGGCGTCGAGCAGGGTCCGGGTCTGGAGGCGGTTGCGGGAGGGGTCGTTGCCCGACTCCTCGGTGGACCGCCCCTGGTCGATGGAGTCCTGCACGGAGGCGACGATCAGGGTGGCCTCCAGCTCGGCCACGATCCGGTCGCGGAAGTCGATGACCTCGGGGAAGTTGTGACCGGTGTCGATGTGCATCACCGGGAACGGGATCCGGCCCGGATGGAAGGCCTTCTGGGCCGCCCGGAGCATGATGACCGAGTCCTTGCCACCCGAGAACAACAGCACCGGACGCTCGAATTCGGCGGCCACCTCACGGATGATGTGGATCGACTGGGCTTCGATGGCGCGCAGGTGGGAGAGCTGGTATTGCCCCGTGGCTGCGCTCTCGTGGCTCGTATCCATGGTTGACCAACTTACCTGATGGGGAACCTAACGAAAAGAGGGGGTCCCGCGTAACGGCGCAACTCGGGCACTTTGCAACCATCGTTGTCATCCCGGTCACCGGGTCAAGGCAGAGCGTGACCACGAGAGTACGATCGCGGCCACGGGTCCTCGCGACCCGCCGACCAGGGGGGAGGGGTTCCATGGGTCCCGTAGGTGTGCGCAGGTTCCACCACCGGGGGCGCCGCGGCGTCGCCATCCGTCCGTGGGTGGCCCTCGGGCTCGCCGTGGCCGGTCTGGGCGGTGTCGGAGCCGCCGTGCCGGCGACCGCGGCATCGGCCGCACCTGCGCCTGCGCCGGTCTACGACCTGGCCCTCGGCGACTCGCTGGCCGCCGGCGTCGGGGCCGGCACCACGGCGACCCGGTACGCGAACGTCCTCTACCAGCACGAGTTGGCCCGGTTCCCGACGCTGCAGCTGGTCAACCTGGCCTGCTCCGGGGCCACCACATCCTCGGTCATCAACGGCGGCGGGTGCTCGTACGCCTCCGGGACCCAGTTGGGCGACGCCGAGGCGTTCCTGCGGGCCCACCCCCGCCAGGTGGCGATGGTGACCATCGACATCGGCGCCAACGACGTGGACGGCTGCCTGGTCGGCGGAACGGTCAACGTGGGCTGTGTGCAGAGCGGACTTACCCACATCACCACGAACCTCCCGGTGATCCTGGCCGGACTGGCCTCCGCCTACCCGGGGGTGGCCGTCTACGGCATGAACTACTACGACCCGTTCCTCGGGCTGTGGCTGACCGGCCCGTCCGGCCAGACCGCCGCCCAGCAGTCGGAGGTCCTGGCCGGCACGCTCAACACCTCGCTGGCCCAGCTCTACGCGACCGCCGGCGCGTCCACGGCCGACGTGGCCTCGGCCTTCCAGACGACCGACTTCGCCCTCACCGGTTCCTACCTCGGGACACCCGAGCCGCAGAACGTGGCCGATGTCTGCAACTGGACCCTGTTCTGCTCCGGAGGCGGGAACATCCACGCCAACGACATCGGGCACGGCCTGGTCGCCGGGGCATTCGCCACGGTGCTGGACGGCGTGGCCGTCTCCACCACGGTCCTGCCCGAGGCCACGGTGGGCGTCGCGTACGCCGGCGCCCTGACGGCCGTCGGTGGGCACACCCGCTACCGGTGGACGCTGGCCGCCGGATCGACCCCACTGCCGGCCGGCCTGAGGCTGCACGCTGACGGGACCATCACCGGCAGGGCGACCGCGACCGGCACGGTGACCCTCACCGTCCAGGTGGCCGACACCCGACTCCCCGTCGCCCACCACCCGGCGGTCCATCGGGCCACCGGGGCCGTGTCCCTGACCGTCGGGGCCTGACCGACCCGGTCCCGGATCGTGCCGGCCCGCGGCGCGGTGGCCGTAGTGTGTGGGGCGCATCGCAGGGCAGAGGGTCACCCCGACCACACGGGGGCCGTCGGAGGAGACACGGGATGGGGACCGACGGGTCACGGTACGGACACGGGGCGGCCGCCGACGGCGCCCCCGTCGTGACCGTCCGCCCCGGCGCCGCAGCCGACGCGCCGGCCGCGGCCCAGCTCCACGCCGGCCGCATCACCGAGGGTTTCCTGTCGTTCCTCGGGCCCGGCTTCCTCACCCGCCTGTACCGCCGGATCACCCGCACCCCGTCGTCGTTCCTGCTGGTCGCCGACGCCTCGGGCGACGTGGTCGGGTTCATCGCCGGGTCGGCCGACCTGGGTGGGCTGTACAAGTCGTTCCTGGTCAGGGACGGGGTGGCCGCCGGGCTGGCCGCCGCCCCCCGCCTGGTCCGAGGCTGGCGTCGGGTACTCGAGACCCTCCGCCACGGCTCGGGCGACGGGGCGGGCTCGGGGCGGGGCACCGAGCTCCTGGCCATCGCCGTGGATCCCGCCCACGAGGGCCGGGGCGTGGGCAAGGCCCTGGTCGGGGCCTTCCTCGACCGGGTGGCCGCGTCGGGGGCCACCGAGGCCTACGTGGTGGTCGGGGCCGACAACGCCGGTGCCATCGGGCTCTACGGCCGGGCCGGGTTCGTCGCCGGCGAGGAGTTCGAGCTCCACGCCGGCACCCGGTCGCTGGTCATGCAGTGGGACCGGGCGGCCGTCGGGGACGGCGCCGACTCGTGACGGTGGCCGCCCTGGGCGTCGTGGCCTTCCTCGTCACCTTGGCGCTGACCCCGCTCGCCATCGTGGTGGCCACCCGCACCGGCATCATGGACCGGCCGGGCGAGCTGAAGGAGCAGGCCAGGCCCGTCCCGTACCTCGGCGGGGTGGCCGTACTGGCCGGCGTGCTGGTGGCCGTGCTGTCCGACCGCCCGTCGCTGGCCGTCCCCCTGGTGGCCGCCACCGCGCTCGGGGTCGCCGACGACCGGTTCGACCTGCCGCCCCTGGTCCGGGTGGTCGGCGAGGTGGCCATCGGCGTGGCCGTGGTGGTGACCTGCCCGGTCCACCTGCCCGGATGGGTGGCCGCCGTCGCTCTGGTGGCCATCACCCTGCTGTTGATCAACGGGGTCAACCTGATCGACGGGCTCGACATGCTGGCCGGCGGCACCGTGGCCGTGGCCGGGGTCGGCTTCGCCGTCCTGCTGGTGGCGACCGGCCGCCAGGTCGGGGTGGCGCTGGCCGCCGCCCTGATCGGGTTCCTGGTCTTCAACCGGCCCCCGGCCCGGATCTACCTGGGCGACGGCGGGGCCTACCTGCTCGGCACCACCCTGGCCGTCCTCCTGGCCCTGGCCTGGGACCCGTACTTCTCGACCACCGTCGGGGTGGCCGCGTTCGCCCTGGTGGCCCTGCCGGCCGCCGAGGTCGCCTTCGCCGTGGTCCGCCGGCTCCGGGGGCGCCAGTCGCTGACGACCGGCGACCGGGGCCACCCGTACGACCGGCTGGTGCAGGGTGGCTGGACCCGTCCGTCGGCCAGCGCCGCCTACATCGCCGCCCAGGGCATCCTGACCGTGGGTGCCGTCCTGGCCTTCCGTCAGACCTCGCTCGCCCTGGCCATCGCCGTCGACGTGGTCGGCGGGGTGGCCCTCGTCGTCGCCGCCGGCCTCGTCGGTGCCCTCACCCCCGACCAGGAGGTCGCCCCATGACCCGTGTCTACCTGTCGCCGCCCGAGGTGGGGCCCGAGGAGCGCCGCATGCTGCTCGAGGCGTTCGACTCCAATTGGATCGCCCCCCTCGGCCCCGACGTCGACGCCTTTGAGGCGGAGTTCGCCGAGCGGGTCGGGGTGGCCTACGGGGTCGCCCTGTCGAGTGGCACGGCCGCCCTCCACCTGGCCCTGCTGCTGGTCGGGGTGGGACCGGGCGACGAGGTGCTGGTCCCGTCGTTCACCTTCGTGGCCACGGCCAACGCCGTCGTCTACCAGGGGGCCGTCCCGGTGTTCGTCGACTGCTCGCCCGACACCTGGACCATGGACCCCGATCTGGTGGCCGACGAACTCGACCGCCGGGCCGCGGCCGGCCGCCTGCCCGCCGCCGTGGTCACCGTCGACCTCTACGGGCAGTCGTGCGACTACGACCGACTGCTGGCGTCGTGCGACCGCTACGGGGTGCCGCTGGTGGAGGACGCCGCCGAAGGGCTGGGCGCCACCTACCGGGGCCGACCGGTCGGGTCGTTCGGCCGGATGGGCGTGTTCTCGTTCAACGGCAACAAGATCATCACCACCAGCGGCGGCGGGATGCTGGTGACGGAGTCGGCCGAGGAGGCGGAGCGGGCCCGCTACCTGGCTACCCAGGCCCGTGAGCCGTTCCCCCACTACGAGCACGTGACGCTCGGCTACAACTACCGGCTCTCCAATCTGCTGGCCGCCCTGGGCCGGGCCCAGTTGGCCGGGCTGGACAGCAGGGTGACCCGCCGCAAGCGCATCAACGGCCGCTACCGGGAGGCGCTCTCGGACCTGCCCGGCGTCGACTTCCTGCCGATCGCCCCCTACGGCGAGCCCAACTACTGGCTGACCTGCATCACCGTGGACCCGGACGTGGCCGGCACCGACCGCGAGGCGATCCGGATGGCCCTCGAGGGGCACGACATCGAGGCACGTCCGACGTGGAAGCCACTGCACCTCCAGCCGGTGTTCGCATCGAACCCGGTCATCGGCGGGGCGGTGTGCGCCCGGATCTTCGACCACGGGCTGTGTCTGCCCACCGGTTCGGCCCTGTCCGATGTCGACCTCGACCGGGTGGTCGACGTGGTCCGGGGGCTCGTCCGGGTCTGACCGCATCGGGGCCACCCGGATCGGGCCGTGGGGATCCGCAGCGGCCCGGGAGGCGTGCCGGCGGCTCGGGCCGTGCTGCGGCACCCGCCATCGCCATGGGGAGGCGGGGTGCCGCCAGAACGTCGGCGTGATCGACCCCTTGGGCTCAGCTTCGCCGGGTGGTGCTGCCATCCGGGTGCGGCAGGCTTCGAATCCGACACTACAACGAGTAAACACTGTTTTAGATCTCTAAACGAGTCTATAATCGTTGTTTAGGAGATGAAGCCATGAAACGGACACGCAGCTACCTACCTCAGACGACCCAGGCCACCAAGGTCCTCGGCCTGGAGATCGCGTCGATGCGCAGGGGTCGGCGGATGACAGCCACGGACTTGGCCGAACGGGCGGGGATCACCACCGACACGCTCCGCAAGGCCGAGCGTGGAGACCCCACTGTCGCCATCGGCACCGTGTTCGAGTTGGCGGGGCTCGTAGGTATCGACCTCTTCGGCGTCAGCCCCGCGGACCTCCCGCCACTGGTGCGCCGCGGTGAGGACCGCTTGGCTCTCCTGCCGTCACGGGTGCGTGCTTCCGAGAGGACGTCGCTCGACAATGACTTCTGAATCGAGCCAAGCATTTGTCTGGTTCTGGATGCCGGGAGCAACAGAGCCCGTCGTTGTCGGCCGTTTGGACCGCTCGGGCGAGGTGACGAGCTTCACCTACGGACGCAACTACCTCGGGCAGGCCGAAGCGGTGCCCCTCTACCTGCCAGAGCTACCGCTGGAGGATCGAGTGCTCATGCCGCTCAGCGGGATGAGCATCGCAGGCTGCATCGCCGACTCCGGGCCGGACGCGTGGGGTCAGCGGGTCATCATGGCCAAGCACGCAGCCGGCCGGTCACACAGGATCGATCACCTCGACCTCGGCCCGCTCACGTTCCTGCTCGAGTCGGGGTCTGACCGAATCGGAGCGCTCGATTTCCAGGCGAGCTCCACCCGGTACGTGGCACGAACCTCCCATGCCACTCTCGACGAGCTCCGACAACTTCAAGACGCCGCAACTGCACTTGACGCAGGAGAGGTTTCGTCGCCGGAACTGCTCCAAGCACTGCTTCACGGATCATCACTGGGTGGCGCACGCCCCAAGGTCCTCATCGACGACCAAGGTCGCAAATTGATCGCGAAATTCTCCCGGGCCTCGGACACCTACCCGATGGTCAAGGCCGAGGGGGTGGCGATGGAGCTGGCCCGCCGCTGCGGGTTGGACGTTGCACCCGTCGCCGTCATCGATGTCTCCGGACGCGATGTCTTGCTGGTGGATCGATTCGACCGAACCGAGGTCCCTGGTGAACGCCGAATGGTCGTCTCCGCACTCACCATCCTCGAGCTCGACGAGCGATGGGCTCGATATGCCACCTACCCGAGCCTCGCCGAACAGGTCCGCAAGCGATTCAGCAACCCCCAGCGGACCCTGCGCGAGCTGTTCAGCCGGATCGTGTTCAACATCTGCGTGAGCAATACCGACGACCACGCGCGCAACCACGCCGCCTTCGTGGAGGGTGGCCAGCTGACCCTGACGCCGGCATTTGACGTGTGTCCGCAGTCGCGCCGTGGCGGCGAAGCTGTCCAGGCCATGGAGCTGCGCGCCGATGGTTACAGATTCAGCCGCCTTGCGGGCGCCGTATCCGCTGCTCCCACCTACCAGCTCTCGGCTGCGGAGGCTCGCCAGATCGTCGATCACCAGGTCGGGGTGATCAGGTCCGAATGGGAGGACGCAGCCGACGTCGCCCGACTGACCAAGCTCGA
Organism: Acidimicrobiales bacterium; assembly: GCA_036511155.1. Lineage (GTDB taxonomy): Bacteria > Actinomycetota > Acidimicrobiia > Acidimicrobiales > RAAP-2 > Bog-756. Next base: position 2,889 of record DATCCR010000032.1, on the reverse strand, counting down.
GCGGGAGTCACTGTGGGGAGTGCAGATCCTCAACCCGTACGCGCTCGAACCCGAGGCCTGAGCGTTCGAGGACCCGCCGACGACACGGCGAGTGGCTCCTTACCTCGTCAAGCGCTCGACCGCTCCTGCATCGACTCGATCGGGAACTGGGTGCCGAGGCGGCCCCGGGCCCCGTCGACGAGGCCCTTGCCCATGGCCTTCAGGCGGACCCACCGGCCCTCGGGCTCGCGCAGCAGGGCCCGGCCGACCAGTTTGGTGATGTTGCGCGGGTAGTAGCCCACCCGCTTCTTCACGTAGAGGTGCACGTAGAGCATGTTGCGGGCCTCGTAGTAGTACTTCCACACCGGCACGCCCTCGCCGTGGCGGATGGCGTCGTGGCGCACGAAGGCGTCACCCACCACCCGCATCGGGTAGCCGGCCTGGGGGATGCGCCACTGCAGGTACTCGGTGTCCTCGGCCCACCAGAAGAGCTCGGCCATGGGCAGGCCCACCTGCTCGATGATCTCGCGGGCCACCACGAAACCGCACCACGAGGGCCAGGCCCCGAACGTCCCGTCGAGCTGGTAGCTGATGGGGAACACGAAGGCCCGGGCCGGGTCCTTGGCCGCCACCACCCACAGCCGCTCCAGGCAGTCGGGGTCGGGGCGCATGTCGTCGTCGATGACCCAGGCGTGGCGGTGTTCGGACTTGAGGAAGTGCTCGAGGGCCAGGGCGTAGCCGCCGGCCGGCCCGCCGTTGTGGTCGGAGTGGACGAGCGTGATCGGCGGGCATCCCGGGGGGAAGTCGGCCGGGTCGACGGGCGGGATGCTGGCGTTGTCGACCACCAGGATGCCCTGGGGCGGGGTGGTCTGGGCGGCGATCGACAGCAGGCAGCGCTCGAGGGATGCCGGGGCGTTGTAGGTGAGCACGACGGCCATGACCGACGGCTCGGGATCCTCGAGGGCGCTCATCCCGTACCCGATCAGGGCCGGTGGGCGAGGACGAACCAGCCCGTCTCGTCACGGGCGGCGTCGACCACCAGGCCGGTCCGGTCGAACCAGGGCTGGAGGTCGCTCCACACGTAGCGGTACTCGACGGGGGCGCTGAGGCGGTCGAAGGTGTCGAGCACCAGGCTCCGGAACGGCTTGCCGCGGTAGGCGGGCATGGGCAGGTTGGCCAACGCGGCGATCCCCCGCTTCTCCCCCCACGCCCCGGGCACCACGAAGGCCCACCACAGCACGGCGGCGATCGGGGTGGACAGCGTCTTCAGCAGCGGGTGGGAGAGCCGGGTGGTGACCTTGCGGACCGCGGTCGCCGCCGCGATGGCCGCAGAGCGCACGTTGCGCTCGCCGGGCCGGCTGTAGAGGTAGAGCAGGATCTGGCCTTCCGGGGCGAGGAGGTCCACCAGGCCCTGGAAGCCGGCGAACGGGTCGTCGAGGTGGTGGAGGACGCCCAGGCTGGAGATGAAGTCGAACGACTCGGGGGCGAACGGGGCGTCGCGCAGGTCGGAGCGGATGACCGTCGCCCCCTCGATGTCGGCCAGGTTGCGGGCCGCCGCCTCGGCGGCCGACGACCCGTCGAGCGCCACCTCGGCCTCGAGGTGCTGGGCCAGGAAGCGGGTGTAGCGGCCCTTGCCGCACCCGGCGTCGAGGCCCACCTTGCCCTTCAGGCCGTCGAGGTCGACGTCACGGAAGTAGACCTTGGCGAACGACTCGTCCTCGCCCCGGACCTCGTCGAAGTGGTTCCACTCGTAGCCGAAACTGGCGAACGTGCGCTCGGTCGAGCCCTTGGGTTTCGCCCCCTTCGAGAAGTCGAGCACCCCGTCGGTCCGGTCGAAGCGGTGGCCCGAGGCGCATTCGACGCCGGCACCCTCCGGCATGGCCGTGACCGCCGCGCCGCACACCGGGCATCGCAGGCGCTCCACGACCTGGCCCGGGAGCGCGCCCTGCTCGTTCATGCGTCCGACCCCCCGGTTGTCCACGCCGACACCCTAGACCCTCGGTAGCTGTCCTCCCGGCGAATTTCTGGTGACGTCCGGTGGCCGGTCACCGATCGCGCCGGGGTGCGAAATTGGGCCACAGCGACAGGTCGAAGTCGGGCAGCAGCTCGCCGAGGGCGGCCACGTCGGCCGCGTACAGATCCACCAGGCGCCGGCGGGTGGCCGGGGCCAACGGGTCCCGGACCGGCTCGGGCGGCGGCTTGAGCGGACGGGCCCGGTAGGTGTCGTCCACCCCCAGGAAGGCGTAGGTCTGCGCCAGCGCCCCCTCGGGGTCGGCCAGGCACCGCTCCATCTGGAGGACCCGGACCTGGTCCTCCGGGAACCACCGCAGCAGCCGGACCAGCTGGTCGGCGTAGTAGCCGCGGTCGACGGCGTCGGCTAGGTCGGAGCCCACGTGGGGCGCCCGGGTGGCCGCCGTGCGCTCCAGGCCGGCACGGAGCCGTTCGACGGGGTCGCGCACCAGCACCAGCAGGTGGGCCCGGGGGGCGGCCTCGACCAGCAGCGGGGCCACCCACGGGTAGGACAGGGCGTCGGGCGACCAGTGGCCGATGACCCGGCCCGGCCGTCGGGGGAACAGGGCGTGGAACCGGGCCACCTCGCCGGGGCCGAACGCGTCGGTGCAGTAGGGGGCGAAGAAGTGGGCGGCCTCGACGAGGGTCCGGTTGGGCGCCACCTCGGGGTGGTCGGCGATGCGGGACATCCACCACTCGCCACCGGCGTCGGCGCTTCCGAGCGCCACGAAGTCGGGTGGGCCGGTCCGCTCCCCCGCGGCCGGGTGCGGGGGCACGGGCACGTAGCCGATGTCGCCCGGCTCCCACCGGCCGAGCCAGCCCCGTGCGTCGGCCTGCAGCTCGACGGGCAGGAGGCGCTGGGCCGACGGGGGCACGGCCCCGAGCAGCCGGCGCGTGACC
>DATCCR010000031.1:0-9401 GCA_036511155.1 Acidimicrobiales bacterium | reverse complement strand
GGGGGGCGGCGGGGCATCGTGTAGTGGGGACCGTGATGGACGGTGACCCCGGACGTGGCGAGCAGCGGACCGAGCCGTAGCTGTTCCCAGGCCAACCGGAGCGGGCGCGGGCCGGGCGCCACGGCCAGGAGGTTGGCCGCTGGCACCATCGGCGCCCAGCGGGCCCGGTCGGAGGTCCGGCTGCACAGCACCAGGTCGATGTCGGGTCGGACGGCCAGCTGGCCTGCCAGCTGCAGGATGTAGTGCCCGGCGCCCACCGGACGGTCGGGGACGGCGCTGACGTCGAGCGAGACCCGCAGCGGTACGGTCCCCCCGCCCGCGCCGGCAGCGTGATCGCTCACGTCGCCGCCGATAGCGTCGCCCACGGCCCCGCGTTCACGGCCCGCCCCGTCGGCCGGCCGCCAGGTCCCACACCTCGCGGTGGCGACGGGCGATGGACGACCACGACAGTTCCGCGGCCCGGTCCGAACCCAGACGGATCAACTCGGTCCGGACGGCCTCGTCGGTGGCCACGTCGAGGAGCCCGGCGGCGATCGACGCCGTGTCGTGCGGGTCCACCTCCCGGGCCGCGCCACCGGTACTCGGGAGCGGACTGGCCACCACCGGCGTGCCCACCGCCATGGCCTCGACCGGCGGCAGCCCGAAGCCCTCGATGAAGGGAACGTAGGCCAGGAGGAGGGCCGACGCGTACAGGCCGGACAGCTCGGTGGCCGACACCGTGCCGGCCAGTACCACCCCGGGGCCGGCCGTCACCTGCTCGCCCCAGCCCGACGGCCCGACCATGACCAGAGGCCAGGGCTCGGGCAGTTCCTCGCGGATGGATTCGTAGGCCTCGATCAGCCGCTGGAGGTTCTTCCGGGGCTCCAGGGTCCCCACGCTCAGGAGGAACGGGCCGTTGACTCCGAGGGAGGCGAGGTGCGACGCCGCCCCGGCGATATCGGGAGGCGGCATGTGGTCGGAACCCATCGGGATCACGGTGATCGCTTCCGGCGAGGCACCGGCCTCCACCAGGTCGCCGGCCACCACTTCTGCGGGCACCACGAAGTGGTCGGCCCGCTTCAGCGCCCGGGCCAGGGCGGCCTCGTGCCAGCGCCGTCCGCGGGGCGGATAGGCATCGGGCACCCGGCGCCACAGCAGGTCGTGGACGGTGACCACGAGGGGCGCCGGTCCCGGCTCCAGTGTGGCCAGCGACGCGGCGTGCACCACGTCGACTCCTGATGGGGCCCGCACCAGGCCATGGTCCCAGGCCCGGGTCAGGAGCGGCCCGGGCAACGCCGACGTGTGCAGCGCATGTCCGAGCCCGGCCAACGGGTCACCCGTCGTTCCCCGTGGGGCCCGGCTGGCCGTCAGCGTCAGCTCCGGTGCGTCACCGGCGTCGGCCAGAGCCAGCTCGTCGAGACCCTGCAGGAGGCCGAGCACATAGGTGCCGATCCCCCCGGCCGCCGAACGGCGCAGCTGCTCGACCAGCACGAGCACGCGGAGCCGGCTCACCGGCCGCCGCCCCGACCCGCACCCGCCGACGCGCCCCGCGCTGCGGCGGCGTCCCGGTAGAGGCCGGCCAGCCCGTCGGCGCACCGCTCCCAGCTGAAGTGGGAGGCGCGGGCCCGTCCCCGGGCCACCAGGGCGTCGACGGTGTCCCCGCCGGACAGGGCCTCGACCAAGCGGGCGGCCAGGGCGTCACCGTCACCGGCCGGCACCAGCCAGGCGCCGTCGCCCACCACCTCGGGAACTGCACCGGTCGCCGTGGCCACCACCGGCACGCCGGCGGCCATGGCTTGCAGCGGAGGGAAGCCGAATCCCTCGTACCGCGACGGGTAGGCCAGCACGGCCGCTCCGCGCAGGGCGGCGGCCAAGCCGGCGTCGTCGACGTACCCGGGCCGGACGATCCGGTTCCTAGCTGCGGCTGCAGCGACTGCGTCGCCGAAGGCCGCGGCGCCCCAACCGTCGCCCCCCACGACGACCAGGGCCACGTCGGGATGGGCCGCCGCCACCTCGTCGAACGACCGGACCAGGAGGGGGTAGTCCTTGCGGGGCTCGATCGTCCCGACGGCCAGCACGTAGCGGTGGCACCCGTCGGGCAGCGCCACACCGGGATCACCGCCGCCCGCGGGAAGCTCCGGTACCCCATGATGGACGGCCCGGACGCGGGCCGGGTCGACGCCGAACTCGGCAACCACCTCCTCGGCCACGAACGACGACGGCGTGTGCACCCACGCGCCTTCGGCGACGGCCCGCCGGATGAGGCCCGGGTAGGCCAGAGTGGGGGTGTCGCACAGCTCCGGAAAACGGACCACTGTCATGTCGTGGACGGTGACCACCCGGGCAGCCGACCGGGTGGGCGGCACCACGAAGTTGGACCCGTGCACGACGTCGTGCCGGCCGACGAACCACTCGACCGGAGGCAGCGACGAGTGGGCCCAGGCGGCGTGCAGCGGCCGGGCCGGCATGGGGCGCTGGTCGCAGGCGATCTCCGCCGGCAGCCGCCCGGCGATCCCCTGCCGGCGGCGCCAACTCACCGCGAAGGCCGACACGTCGAGGTCGTCCCGGGCGGCCAGGCCCGACAACGCCCCTGCGCAGAACACGCCGACCCCGGTGGGACGTCCGAGCAGGGGGGTCGCGTCGAATCCGACGGACAGCCGGTGGTTCGCGGCGGTCGCTGGTCGCTCCGGCGGCACGCTGCGAGCCTTGCACATCCCGGTCACCCGCCCGTGACGCCGACCTCGGCCGCCCGGGCCGCGCCCGCCGGCCGCCCGGGAAACATCCGCCGTCCGCCCGGGCCCAGTCACTGGTCCGGGTAGCCTGCGCGGATGCCCACCCCGTGCGCCCCGGAACGGACCGTCCCGTGATCACCGCTCTGGCCGGAGGGGTCGGCGCCGCCCGCCTCCTGCGGGGGATGGTCGAGGTGGTGCCGCCCGGGGACATCACCGCCATCGTCAACGTGGGCGACGACACCGACCTCCACGGGCTGCACATCTCCCCCGATCTCGACACCGTCCTGTACACCCTGGCCGACGCCATCAATCCGGAGACCGGCTGGGGACTGGCGGGCGAGACGTGGCGGGTCATGGAGTCCCTCGGCAGGCTCGGCGGCGTCACCTGGTTCAACTTGGGCGACCGGGACCTGGCCACCCACCTCTACCGGACCCAGCGGCTGTCGGAGGGCGCCCCGCTCGGCACCGTCACCGCCGAGCTCACCGAGCGATTCGGCGTGAGCGTCCGCCTCGTGCCGGCCACCGACGACCCACTCCGCACCCGGCTCCTTCTCGAGGGCGGGAACGAGGTCGGGTTCCAGGAGTACTTCGTGAAGCTCCACCACGACGTGGCCGTGCGCGAGGTCCGGTTCGTCGGCGCCGCCGACGCCCGCCCCGGGCCCGGCGTCCTCGAGGCCATCGGCAATGCCGACACCATCGTGGTCTGCCCGTCCAATCCCGTGGTGTCCATCGACCCGGTCCTGGCCGTGCCGGGTCTCCCCGAGGCGCTGGCCGCCCGGCGGGACTCGATCGTGGCCGTCTCCCCTATCGTCGCCGGGGCGGCGCTGAAGGGACCGGCCGGCCGCCTGCTGGTGGAAATGGGCTCCGAGTCGTCGGTGGTGGGCGTGGCCCGCTGGTATGCGCCGTGGGTGTCCACTCTCGTGGTGGACGAGGCCGACGCGGCAATGGCCCCGGCCGTCGAGGCCGAGGGCGTGCGGTGCATCGTGGCGCCGACGATCATGTCCGACATCTCCCGCTCGGCCGCGCTGGCCCAGGTGATCCTGGATGCCGGTGCCTGACCGGTCGGCCGCCTCCGGGACCGGGGTGCCCGACGGAGCCCTGGCCGTGCTCCCGGTCCACGGGATGGGCGAGGTCCGGCCCGGCGACGACCTGGCCGGGCTGCTGGCCGACGCGCTCAGCGCCCCGGGTCCCGACGGCACTCCCGTCCCCTGGATCCTCGATCACGATGTCCTCGTGGTGACCCAGAAGGTGGTCTCCAAGGCCGAGGGCCGGATCGTGCCCTTCGACGCCGACGACCCGGACGCCAAGAGACGTCTGGTCGAGTCGGAGTCGACCCGGGTGCTGCGGCGGCGAGGCGAGCTGCTCATCACCGAGACCCGCCACGGGTTCGTGTGCGCCAACGCCGGCATCGACCTGTCCAACGTGGAGACCGGCACCGCCGCGCTGCTGCCGGTCGACCCGGACAAGTCGGCCCGCCGGATCCGCGAGGTGCTGGCCCACCGCCTCGGCGTCACCATCGGCGTGGTCGTCTCCGACACGTTCGGACGGACGTGGCGCAACGGTGTGACCGATGTCGCCATCGGCATCGCCGGTATCGCCGGGGTCGTCGACCTGCGGGGCACGCCAGACGCCACCGGACGGGTACTCGAGGCCACCGAGGTGTGCGTCGCCGACGAGGTGGCCGGTGCGGCCGAGTTGGTGATGGGCAAGGACCGGTCGGTCCCGGCTGCGGTGGTGCGGGGGGTCGACCCGGCCTGGCTCCGTCCTGGTTCGGTCGCCGCCGAGATCGTGCGCGACCCGGCCGGCGACCTGTTCCGCTAGTTAGCCGACGTCGAAGAGGTCGACCACGAAGACCAGGGTCTCGTTGGGGCCGATGACCCCGCCGGCGCCCCGGCTGCCGTAGCCGAGCTCGGGCGGGATGGTGATGCGACGGCGGCCGCCGACCAACATGCCGGCGACGCCCTCGTCCCACCCCTGGATCACGTGGCCGGCACCGAGGGGGAAGCTGAACAGCTCGTCACGGCTCCACGACGAGTCGAACTCGCCGCCGGTCGACCAGGAGACACCCACGTAGTGCACGGTGACCGGCTTGCCGGCCACGGCTTCGGCACCGGTCCCCACCTCGAGGTCCTCGAGCACCAGGTCGGTGGGAGGCGGGCCGTCAGGGACGGTCACGGTCGGTTTCGTGTCGGAAGGCATCCTGCGACTGTAGAGGGTCGCAGGCAGGTCACGTCGCGATCACTGATCGCATGCGCGGCGCCTACCGACCCCGCTGCGACCGCCCCGCGCCGCCGCTCGTCGGGCGGGCACCCGCGGCACCGCCGCGGCGCAAGCCGGACGGCGGGCCGGCGCCTGCACCGCGCGGCTTGTGGCCGGAGGGGGCCGACCCGTGGGTCGACGGCGCCCCCGGCTTGCCCGCACCGCCCGGCTTGGTGGTGCGTCCGGGCTTGCCGGGCTTGCCCGGACGGGCCGGCTTCCCGGGCTTCGAGAACCCGGACGGCTTGCCGCCGTCCTCACGCGGGCCGCTCCCGTTCCGGGGGCCACTGCCGTTGCCGTTGCCGTTGCCGTTGCCGCCTTGCCCCGGCTTGCGCGTCTTGTAGGGACGCGAGGCGCGGACGCCGCCGCGGTTGGCGTTGGGGGACGACTCGCGGTGGCGGTCGGGCTCCCGCTCCTTGACCACCCGACGGGGGGGCGGGGGGCCGAGGACCTTCTCGATGGCGGCGACGTCGAATTCGGTGGTGCCGATGGGCACGTGGAGTTCGCGCTGGAGCTTCTTGACCGCGCCGGTCTTGTCAGGGGTGACGTAGCTCACGACCACGCCGGTGGCGCCGGCGCGGGCGGTGCGGCCGGAGCGGTGCACATAGTCCTTGGGGTCGGCCGAGGGGTCGAAGTGGACCACGGCGTTGACGCCGTCCACGTGGATGCCCCGGGCGGCGACGTCGGTGGCCACCAGGCAGTCGACAGCGCCGCGGACGAAGGAGTCGAGGGCCTTCTCCCGCTGCTTCTGGCTACGGTCGCCGTGGATGGCCGCGGACCGGATGCCCCGCTGCTCGAGCTGGCGGGCGATGCGATCGGCGCCGTGCTTGGTGCGCGAGAAGACGATGGTCGGGCCGGCGGCCGTCACGACCTCGGCGGTCCGCTCGACGCGGTCACCCGACGACACACGCCAGAACAGGTGGACGGCCGCGCTGGCGTCGTTCTCGTCGACCTCGATCTCGTGACGTGCCGGGTCGTGCTGGTAGCGCTTCACCAGGACGTCGATGTCGCCGTCGAGGGTGGCAGAGAAGAGGAGCGTCTGACGACCCTTCGGGGTCAGGTCGAGGATCCGGCGCACATCGGGCAGGAAGCCCATGTCGGCCATGCGGTCGGCCTCGTCGATGACCACGATCTCCACGTCATCGAGGCGGATGCTGCCCCGCTCGAGGAGGTCACCCAGGCGACCCGGGCAGGCCACGGCCACGTCGACGCCGCGTGAGAGCGCCTTCAGCTGCGGGCCGTAGCCGACGCCGCCATAGAAGCACTCCACCCGCAGGCCGCGGGGGTCGGCGAGGACCTGGAGCTCGGAGGCGACCTGGGCGGCCAGTTCACGGGTGGGGGTGAGCACCAGCACGCGTGGGTACTTCGGCCGGGAGGACTTGCCCTTCAGGTTGGCGATGGCGCCGATCCCGAAGGCGATCGTCTTGCCCGACCCGGTGGGGGCCTTGCCGCAGACGTCACGGCCGGCCAGTGCGTCGGGCAGGGTCATCGCCTGGATGGGGAAGGGGGATGTGATGCCGTTGGCATCGAGTGCGGACACGATGTCCGAGGGCACGCCGAGCACGGCGAAGGAAGAGGCAGGGGCAGAGACAGGCATGGAGACACTTTCGGGCTACAGGGGAAGCACCGGAGTGTGCCTCGGGAACCACCAGGCGCAGTTGCTACGGCGCGGGTGGACTCGCCTACCCTACAGGCAATCGGCGCGATCGGGTACGCAGGGGTCCGTTGTCGCACCGTCACACCCTCCGGCAACGATGGCCCCATGGCGTTGGCCACCACCACCGGACCCGGTCTCTCGACCCGCATGGCGTCCGTCTCCGATGCGCTGGGTTCGCTGCTGGCCGACCTCGACCCCGACACCCTGTTGGGGTCGGATGCCGTCTCGCTGTATGCCGACTTCGCCCGCATGGAGCGCCTGGTCGTGGCCGCCAAGACGCTGCTGGCCCCCCGCATCGCCACCTCGGGCCACTGGGAGGCCGAGGGCCACCGCTCCCCGGCCAGCCTGCTGGCCGACCTCGAGGGAGGCTCGGCCGGTCAGGCCAGACGGACGCTCGAGACCGGCCAACGCCTCGCCTCGCTGCCCTCCATCGAAGCAGCCGTCCGCCAGGGTCGTCTCTCGGGCCCGAAGGCCGCCGAGCTCACCGATGCGGCAACCTTGGACCCCCGGGTCGAGACCCTGCTCCTGGCCGGCTCCGAGGACGAGCCGCTGCGGGCCACCAAGGAGCGGTGCCAACGGGTGAAGGCCACCTCGTCCCGGCACGACCCGTTGGCCGCCGCCCAGCGCATCCACGCCCACCGTTCGTTCACCCACTGGACCGCTACCGACGGCACGTTCCACTACACGGGCCAGGACACCCCCGAACGGGGAGCGGCACTCCTGGCCCGCCTGGTCCCGGCAGCCAACCGCCTGCGCAGTGCCAGGCGGGCGGCAGCCACCGATCCGACACCCGAGGGGCCACACGAGCCCGAAGCGGCCCTCCGGGCCGATGCCCTGTTCCTCCTGGTGACCGGGGGACGCACGACCGGCAGTCCAGCCACCACGACAGGCACCACGACCGGCAGCCCAGCCACCACGACCGGCACCACGACCGGCAGTCCAGCCACCATCGAGCCCACGCAGCCCACGCTGCCCACCGCGGAGGACCTCATCGACCGACCGGTGCCGGCGACGGTCATGGTCCGGGTCGACGCCGACGCCCTCGTGCGGGGCCACACCCGGCCCGGCGAGCTGTGCGAGCTGGACGGACAGGGCCCCATCCCGGTGCCCCTGGCCACCGCTCTGGCCACCGACTCGTTCCTCAGCGTCATCTTCACCCAGGCCGGCGACATCACCGCCGTCAGCCACCAGGGCCGGACCATCAACCGACGACTCCGGACGGCCCTCTGCTTCCGGGACCGGACGTGCGTGGTCCCGGGCTGCTCCATGCCCTACGGACTGGAGATCGACCACATCGACGGGTGGGCGCTGGGTGGACCCACCGAACTGGCCAATCTCACGGTTTCTTAATCTGACCCCTCATGGCGACCCCCCGAACAGCCGCAATCTACGCCCGCATCTCGCTCGACGCCGAGGGTGAGGGCAAGGGCGTCAAACGCCAGGTGGCCGACTGTCGCAAGCTCGCAGCCGACCTGGGGTGGACGGTGGCCGAGGAGTACGTCGACAACAGCGAGTCGGCCTTCTCCGGCAAGCGCCGCCCCGAATACGAACGGATGCTGATCGACATCGAGTCCGGCACCATCGACGGGGTCCTGATCTACAACATCGACCGCCTCACTCGCCGCCCCATCGAGTTCGAGCAGTTCCACCTCATCGCCGCCCGCATGGGCATCCCGCTGCGGTGCGCCACCGGGGATGCCGACTTCGGCACCGAGGATGGACTGCTGATGGGGCGTATCCAGGCAGCGTTCGCCGCAAAGGAGTCCGCTGCCAAGAGTCGCCGCCAGAGGCGCAAGAACGACGAGAAGGCAGCCGCTGGGCTGCCCCACGTTGGCAGCACCCGTCCCTATGGCTTCGAACGGGATGGGATGACCCATGTGCCCACCGAGGTTGCCGTCATCCGGGCCATGGTCGAGCGCTACCTGGCCGGGGAGAGTTCCCGGTCGCTCGCCCTGTGGCTCGATGCCCAAGGGGTCCGCACGGTCCGGGGTGGGCCGTGGAAGACCAACGTCATCACCACCCAGATCCTCTCCCCTCGGATCGCTGGCCTGCGGGAGCACCGGCGGGCCATCGTCGGACCTGCCGCATGGGACCCGATCATCACCATCGAGACCCGGAACCGGCTCCTGGCGCTTCGGGAGGCGAAGGCGACGTCGGGACGCCGTGCGCCACGTCGCTACTTGCTCTCGGGCCTCCTGCGATGCTCCAAGTGCTCAAACATGCTCTGTTCGGCGGCACGAGTCGATGTGCGCCGGTATGTGTGCATGTCGGGTCCCGACCACGGCGGCTGCGGCAAGATCACCATCACCGCCCAGCCGGTCGAGCGGATGGTTGCCGATGCTGTGCTGTATCGCCTGGACACCCCCGAGTTGGCTGACGCCCTGGCCGGCAAATCACGCGGCAGCATCGACACTGATGCATTGTCGGATTCCCTGAGTGGCGATCGAGAGCAGTTGGACGACCTGGCGGCTTCCTATGGGCGCAAGGAGTTCACTGTGCGGGAGTGGATGGCGGCACGCAAACCGATTGAGGAACGGGTGCAGGCAACCGAGCGGGCCCTGCGCCGGGCCATGAACACCGGTTCACTGGCGGCCTACGTGGGCCAAGGCGAGGTCCTGGCTGACCAGTGGGAGACGCTCACCCTCCGCCAACAGGCCCCCATCGTGGCGGCCCTGCTCGATCACGCTGTCATCCTGCCTGGCACCCCAGGGTCCCGTAGCGTCGATCCGAACCGGGTCTCACCCGTGTGGCGGCTCTGAGCGGGCGCCGGGGTCCCC